>NZ_JBFXIO010000155.1:0-10815 GCF_050175855.1 Piscinibacter sp. | reverse complement strand
GCTGCTGGTTCGGCGCGGCCGATCCGCGCCGCGAGGGTGTCGCCGCCGGCGACTGAGTCGGGCCTCAGCCGCGCAGGCAGCCTCCGAGGGTGATCGGCCTCACGCTGGTCATCAGCGTGATCCCATCGGCCGGCGTGCCGAGCGACTCGATGCGCAGCACGGCGTGAGCCGGCACGTCGAGCCGGAACACGCCATCGGCGGTGCTCACCGTGGTGCCGGTCAGTCGGCCGTCGGCCAGCGTGGCCTGCACCGCGCGAGCAGCCGGCCGGCCGCGCTCGTCGACGACGCAGCCTTCGAGGCGGACGCTCGTCGCTTCCGGCTGCGTCTCGATCTTCACCGATTCCCAGTCACCGCCGCCGCCGCAGGCGATCAGCGCGAGGCAGGCCAGCAGCGCGCCGGCCGTGGGGGTCATCACATGCATGGACATCTCCGGATCCGGCCGCGTCAGCGAGCGGCCGCCATCTGCGACGTCAGGCCCTTGAGGTGCACGTACAGCGCCTCGAGGTCCACGTCGCTCATCTCGCGCAGCGCGCCGAAGGGCATCACCGGGCTGACCGTGCTGCCGTCGGGGCGGATGCCGCTGCGCATCATCGCCACGAAGGCCCGGGCGTCGGCGTAGCGCGCCATCGCCGAGCCTTCGCCGGGGCTCAGGCGGGCCGCCGGCGGCCACTCGGGCGGCGCGCCGGGAATGCGGCCGCCCTGCAGCTCGGCGCCGTGGCAGCCGATGCAGGCATTGGCCACGTAGGCGCCGTGTTCGGCGGTCACCGCCTCCGGTATCGGCAGGGAAGGTGCCTTCGCATGGTCGATCTTCTCGGCCGCGTCGCGCACGACGCCGGCGCCGTAGAGCGCACGCACCAGCATCGGCAGCCTCACCTCGGCCGCACCGCCGCGGGCGGCCGGCATCTGCCGAAGGTAGGCCACCAGCGCCGCGAAGTCGTCGTTGGTGAGGCGGTTGTAGTCCTCGCTGGGCATGATCAGCAGCGGGCGGCCACCCGGCGCGACGCCGTGGCGGATGGCGCGGTCCCAGTCGTCCATGCGGTACGACGCCACCACCGAGCCGGGCGCCGGCGTGATGTTCGGCGCATGCAGGCGCAGGCCCTTGCCATCGTCGACGAAGGTGCGCCCGGCGCCGTCGCTGCCGTGGCAGTCGGTGCAGCCGCGCGAGCGGAACAGGTAGCCGCCGCGTTCGACGGCGGCCGCATCGCCGCGCTCTGCCACGCCGGCAGCGGCGACGTCGACGCGCCGCTCGGCCTTGCGGTGGCCGTTGGCGACGAGCAGGGTGATCGCCGCGGCGAGCAGCGCGACGAGGACGAGCAGGCCGATGCCGGCACGCCGGAGCCAGAGGGTCATGGCGGTTCTCCGTGAAGACCGGGTTCAGCCGAAGTGCGCCAGGCCGGGCTGCTGCGGCACGCCGAGGGCGCGGGCGAGCTGGTCCCAGGCGTGGTCGTCGAGGTGCGGGCGCACCGCGTCGAGCACGGCGGCGAAGGCCTCGGCCGGCGCGCCGGCGCGCATGCCGCCGAGCACCTGTGCGCGCTCGGCCGGCGTGCTGGCCGGGATCATCCAGCGCATCACCAGCAGGTTCTCCTCGGGCGGCAGGCTGGCGACGATGCGCTGGTGCAGTGCCATCAGTTCGTCGTCGCCGTAGTTCGCCCACAGCGCCGCGTTGTTCTGCGTCTCCTCGACGTTCATGTGCTGGAAGTTGTCGGCCACGAACAGTGCCAGGTGGCGGTACAGGCGCAGTGCGAGCGCGGGCCGTGCCGACGCTTCGGCCTGGGCCAGGGCACGCGCCTCGTCGCGCAGCGCGGCGATGTGGGCGATGTGCTCGACGTGGTCGTCGGCGGTGCGCGCCGCGCCGCGCGGCTGGCGCGCCTCGATGGCGCTGTGCACGAAGTCGTTCTCGTGGTGCACGTGCTGCAGGCACAGTTCCATCAGGCCCTCGAACTGGGCCAGGGTGCGGCGCAGGTCGTCGGGGTTGTTCGCGTCCATGCGGCCGACGCGGTGCAGGGTATCGGTCATGAAGTGGCGCAGGGCCTTGTGGATGCCGACGTAGAGGTCCACGCGTTCGCTGCGGTGGGTGGCGGTGGCGGGGCGGGTGGCGGTGGCGATGCTCATGTCTTGTCCTCGTGGGTCTTGTCGTCGAAGGGGTCGCGGCGATGCGCCGCGTCAGGGTTGTCAGTGTTCCGTGGCGGCCCCGGCGCGGCATCGGCCACAGGAGCCATTCGCCGGGCCACCCCGGAAGGGGGAGGCGGGTCAGAGTTCCTCGAACTTCCAGCTCAGCGTGGCTTTCACGCCACCTTCGGTACGGCCTCGGCCGGCCTCGCGCGACGAGACCATCGGCAGCGTGGCCGACGCGCTGCCGGCACGCGGGACCTGCCGGGTGCGTTCGGCGACCCACTTCGACACCGCGTCCAGGGTGCCGAGCCGGTCGACGCTGGAGCTGTCGCGGCCGCGCTCGGTGTGTACCGAGGTGACGCGCGGCTCGGGCAGGCCGAAGCCGGCGTCGGTGGTGATGGCTCCGGTGCGGCGGTCCAGCACCAGGCTGAAGCCGAGGCAGATCAGGCGCAGTTCGTCGGCCGTGGGCGGCTGGGCGTCGCGGCGCACGACCTTCCAGGGCACCGGGCCCTGCACGTCGGCGTAGCGGCCTTCGATGGTTTCGTCGACCTGCACCTCGACCTTGGCGTCGCAGCGGTCGATGCCCTGGAAGGTCTGGAAGCGGCGATCCTCGCCGTCATCCTCGGGGGAGGCTGTCTCCGCGTGCCGGACCAGCCTGGCCTGCTGCGCGCGGTCGGGCGTGACCTGCGCGGCCACCTGCGGTGCGAGCATGCGCATCAGGCACGCGCGGTCGGTGCCGCACGCGGCCTGGGCCTGGCGCGCCAGCTCCATCTGACGGGCCATGTCCATCGGCGGGGCGATCTGGCCATGGCGGGCCTGCGCCTGCGCAACGCGTGCCTGGACCCGATCGGCTCGAGCCATCATGGTCTGGGCGTAGTCCGGCGCCTTGGTGTTGACCTCCATCGGCTCGCCGACCGGCTGCAGCCAGGAAACGATGCGATAGCGGCGTTTGAGCGTGGTGCGGCTGTCGTCGCCGCCGTCCTGCCAGTGGCTGCTACCGTCGAGTTGGAGGTCGATGGTCAGCCGGGCAGGGCGTTCACCGGCCTGCGCCGGCATCAGCAGCGACCAGGCCAGCAAGACCAGCAGCAGGGGGATCAACAGAGCAGCGGGCAGCAGCGGCCTGCTGCCGTGGTGACGGGAATCTTCTTCGGGATACATGGGCGGGGCTCCTCGGGAAGCCGCCAGTGTTCGCGTTCCCCGCCGGCGCGGCATCGCCCGATGGAGCCATCCGCGGGCCAGCGCCGGCGGTGCCGCACAATCGCGCCCCCATGGACCACAGCTTTCTTTCCGCCCTGATCCTGCTGCTGCTCGTGCTCGACCCGCTGGGCAGCCTGCCGATCTTCATTCCCATCATGAACGGCGTGCCCAAGGAGCGCCGGCGCCGCGTCGCGCTGCGCGAGGTGGCGATCGCCTTCGCCGTGCTGCTCGGCTTCATGTTCGCCGGCGAGGCCTTCCTTCGCGTGATGCACTTGTCGGAGCGTTCGCTGGAGGTGGCAGGCGGCGTGATCCTGCTGATGGTGGCCATCCGCATGATCTTCGGCGCCGAGGGCGGGGTCTACGGCATGCCCGAGGGCAAGGAGCCGCTGATCTTCCCGCTGGCCGTGCCGCTGCTGGCCGGGCCGTCGGCGATGGCCACGGTGCTGCTGCTGGCTTCGCGCCAGCCCGAGCGGGTGCTGACCTGGGTAGCGGCGCTGACCGTCGCGATGCTGGTATCCGGCGCGGTGCTGCTGCTGTGCGAGCGCATCCGCCGGTTGCTCGGCGATTCGGTGGTCGCCGCGACCGAGAAACTGATGGGCCTGGTGCTCACCGCGATCGCGGTGGAAATGATCCTGGCCGGATTGAAGCGCTACTTCCTCGGCTGAACGAAAAAAGGGGCCGGTCTTGCGACCGGCCCCTTCAGACGCTGTGAACTTCCGGGATCAGAAGTTGTGGCGCACGCCAGCGGCCAGGGACGAGAACTTCGTGCCCGGGGTGGACACGTAGTACGTGCCGCCGGAGACGTTGTCGCCCTTGTTGTCCACCTGGGTGTAGAAGGCGAACAGCTTGGTGCGCTTGCTCAGGTTGTAGTTGTAGCCGGCCGTGAACTGCGAGGCCTTGTCGATGATGGTCGCGCCACCGGCCTCCAGTTCGCCTGCGGCGCCGTAGTTCAGGTGGAACTCGCTCGCACCCATCGTGTACATGCCCGACAGGCGCCACGACTTGCGCTTGGCATCAACGCCCGAGGCGTCTTCGATCTTGTTGCTGATGAAGTAGGCGCCGACGGTGAACGGGCCCATTTCGTACAGCGCGCGCAGACCGAACTCGCTGTTCTTGTCGTCACTGGTGAAGCCCAGGGCGACCGGGCCGTTCGGCGCGGTCACGTAGCTGGCGCCCAGGTGCAGCGGGCCGCCGACGTAGTTGGCCGCCAGGACGATGGTCTTGCGCGGGTTGGTGTTCTCGGCCAGGCCGACTTGCGCGTCGAAGGTCACACCGCCGAAGTTCGGCGAGTTGTAGGCGATCGTGTTGCGCACGTCACCGGGGTACAGGTAGAACGCATCCGACGACGTACCGGTGTCGTGGTTGTGCATGCTGATGTAGTCGGCCGTCGCGAAGTAGGCAGCCGTCGGGCCCATGTTGCCCAGGCGCACGCGGCCGAAACCACCTTCCAGGGCAACCCAGCTCTCACGACCCCAGAACGCCGAGCCGCTCTGCGCGCCGGTATCCACGTTGAAGCCGTGCTCGATCAGGAACGACGCCTTCAGGCCGCCACCGAGGTCTTCGGTGCCCTTGAAGCCGATACGCGACGCGTTGTTCTGCAGCGCGGTGATGCTGGTGTCGCCATCCTTCTGGCGCTCGACGGAGGTGTTCAGGCGACCGTAGATGGTCACGCTGCTTTGGGCCAGGGCAGAGGTGCCGGCCAGGGTGGCCACGGCGCCCAGGAAGAGAGAGCGCTTCATGTAGATCCTTTTGGTCTTCATTCGAAACACACACCCGGGAAACCGAAGCCCCCGGAACGAGGTGATGAATGGTAGATGACGGATGCAGGAAAACCCCAGGCCCCGTTGCGCCGGAGCCACAGGATGGCGACAAACGGTCAGCGACCGCGCAGGTGCGACGGTGCTTCCAGCCGCTTGGCGAGCATCGACAGCGTCAGCGTGAGGACCAGGTACACCGCCGAGATCGCCAGGTAGGGTTCCCAATAGCGCGAGTACGCCCCGGCGACGGTGCGCGCCGCCAGGGCCAGCTCGGCCAGGCCGATGGCCGAGACCAGCGAGGAATCCTTGATGAGCGTGACGCCCTCGTTCACCAGCGCCGGCACCATGCGGCGGAAGGCCTGCGGCAGCACCACGAAGCGCATCGCCTGGCCGTGGGTCAGGCCCAGGCTGTAAGCGGCCTGGGTCTGGCCGGTGTGAATGCTCTGGATGCCGGCGCGGAAGATCTCCGAGATGTAGGCGCCGGCGTTGAGCGTCATCGCCAGCGCGCCGGAGAAGAAGGCGCCGTGGCTCTGGCGGAACTCGCGTGCCGCCTCTCCGGAGAGCAGCAGGCCCGTGTCGGGGTGCACCAGCGCCGGCATCAGCGCGAAGTGCACCAGCAGGATCTGCACGAACAGCGGCGTGCCCCGGAAGAAGGCCACGTAGGCCACCGTCACGCCGCGCGCGGCCTTGAGCAGCCAGGCCAGCGCGGCGGACTTGGGGGGCGGGGCGTCGCGTGAACTGCTGACCAGCCCGAGCAGCACGCCGAGCACGAGCCCGGCGCCGATCGAGACGATGGTCAGCTGGACCGTCATCCACAGGCCGCTGACGAACAGCGGCCCGTAGCCGGCGAGGATCTCCCAGCGCAGGTCCACGCGCGCCGCGTCCTGCTTACTTCGAGGCGCCGGAAGCCGGTGCGGCGGCCGCGGCGGCGCCGAAGTACTTGGCGTAGATCTGGTCGTAGGTGCCGTCGGCCTTGATGTCGGCCAGGCCCTTGTTCAGCTTCTCGAGCAGCTCGGTGTTGCCCTTCTTGACCGCGAAGCCGTACTGCTCGGGCACGAAAGCCTTGTCGCTGACGGTCTTGAACTTGGCGCCCGGGTTGTTGGTCACGTAGTTCACGACCACGCCGTTGTCGGCCACCACGGCGTCCACGCCGCCGGCCTCCAGCTCCTTGAGGGCCAGCGGGGTCGACTCGAAGCGCTTGATGGCGGTGCTGTTCTTGCCGAGCAGCTTGGTCACGGCCTCGTCGCCGGTGGTGCCGGTCTGCACGCCGACCTTGAGCTTCTTCAGGTCGTCGAACTTGGCGACCTTGGAGCTCTCCTTGACGGCGATGAGCTGGTAGGCGTCGAAGTACGGGTTGGTGAAGTCCATCGTCTGCTTGCGCTCGTCGGTGATCGTGATCGACGAGGCGAGCATGTCGCGGTCGCCTTGCGCCAGCGAGTTGAAGATGCCTTCCCAGGGCGTGTTGACGAACTTGACCTCGATGCCGGCCTTGGCGGCCACGGCGGTCACCACGTCGATGGTCAGGCCGACGATCTCGCCCTTCTCGTTCTGCGACTCGAACGGCGCGTAGGCGGCGTCGGTGCCGACCACGTAGACCTTGGCCGGGGGCGGCGCGGCGGCGACCGAGGCGGCGGCGGCGGGCGCCTCGGCGGCCGGCGCGGGCGCCTCCTTCTTGCCGCAGGCGGCGAGCAGCGTGCCGGCGAACAGCAGGCCGACGGTTTGCAGGAATCGACGGGTGGTGATGGCGGTGGTCATGAAGTCCTCGGTGAAGGATTTGTCGGGAGCCCGGACGGATCGGCCCGCGGGCGTGGCGCGAAGTGTAAGCGGGCGGCGTGCCAGCCTCGCCGGTTCAGGGGCGCGGCGCAGTGCCCGGATCGAGATGCCGCCAGGGCAAGTCGCCCGGGTCGGCGGGCATCGGCCCCGGCGCCTTCGCCACCAGGATGCGTGAGGCGATCGGCGCGAAGGCGGCGCGGAAGTGCACCGAACTCTTCACCACCAGCGCCCGCATCGCCGCCGGCTCGACACCGAGGAAGCGGAACAGGTCGATGTCGAGCATCTGCGCCTTGGCACTGGCCAGCAGCACGCGCACGCCTTCGACCTCGACGCAGGCGCAGGGCCCAAGCCGCACCGTGCTGCCGCCGGTCATCGGCCCGTGCAGGCCCAGGTTGCCGTCGTGCAGTGCGAGCACACGCGCCTCGCAGGCCACCGGCGGATCGGTCAGCGTGCCGTCCCAGGTCGGCACGGCGCGGCCGAGGTGCAGGTTCGCCCGGGCGCCGAGGCCGGCGGCGTGGGCGGCGCGGGTGCTGTCGGGATCGAACAGCAGGCCCAGCGCCACCTTGCCGTCGAGGCGGTGGCCGGCGCGGGCCGCTAGCAGCGCGCGCAGCATCCCGGTGGTGTTGGCGTCGCCGCCGGCACCCGGGTTGTCCTGCGTGTCGGCGATGACGACGGGCCCGCGGTCGGGTGCGGCGTGCGCGATGGCGCGCTCGACGGCCTCGGCCGGGGCCAGGAAGGCGGCGGCCCACTCGCGCCGCCGACTGACGACGGCGTCATGCAGGGCAGCGACGGTGTGCTCCAGCCCCCCTTCGTCGAGGCCGTGGCCGAAGACCACCGGCCCGCACTCGGAGAAGTCCGCCGCCGAAAAGCCCATCGCGAAGTTCAGCTCTGTGCCGGTGCGGGACTCGAGCCGCTCCAGCTCGGCGACTACCGACGCGGCCGGTTCCATCAGGGTGCACTGCGCGTTCAACGGCAGCAGGAAAGGCACCCGCCGCGCCGCGGTGTGCCAGCGCCGGCCCGGCGCGGCCATGCGACGAGCAAGCATCGCCGCGGCGCGTTCGCCGGTGGCCACCATGTCGACGTGCGGGTAGGTGCGGTAGGCCGTCAGGCCGCTGGCCAGCGCCAGCATCCGTCGAGTCACGTTGGCGTGCAGGTCCAGGCTGGCCACGATCGGCAAGTCCGGGCCGGCGATTGCCCGCAGGCGCTGCATCAATTCGCCTTCGGCGTCGTCCGCGCCTTCCGCCACCGCCGCGCCGTGCAGGTCGAGGAAGATGCCGTTGAGGCCTTCGCGCCAGGCCGCACGCAGGTCGTCCTCGATCTCGCGCACGATGCGCGCGAAGGCTTCGGCGGTGATGCGGTTGCTCGGCATCGCGCCGGCCCAGAGCGACGGCACCAGCGTCCAGCCGCGTCGGTCGGCTTCGCGCGCGAAGCCGGCGATGGCCAGGCTGCCGCCGCGCATCTGCTCGAGCATGGCCTCGCCGCGCGCGCAGGGCGGGTAGCCGGCGCCGGCCTCGAACGCCGCCCAGTCGGCCGGCGAGGGCGCGAAGGTGTTGGTCTCGTGGTGGAAGCCGGCGACGAAGATACGCATGCTCAGGCGGCCCGCGTGAGGTAGGCGATCTCGTCCTCGCTGAAGCCGGCGGCGCGGCGCGCCGCGTCATTGAACGGCGGCCGCAGCTTGGGCGCAGCGTAGCGTTCGACCAGCCCCGGGTAGATCGCCACCGGGTCGAGCCCGGCGCGTTCGCAGGCGAAGCGGTACCAGCGGTTGCCGATGGCCACGTGGCCGATTTCGTCGCGCAGGATCACGTCGAGGATGGCCACCGCCCGCGCGTCGCCCGCCTTGCCCAGCTTGGCCTGCAGCGGCGGCGTGGCGTCCAGCCCGCGCGCTTCCAGCGTGCGCGGCACCAGCGCCATGCGGGCGACGATGTCGTGCGCCGTGCGCGCCGTCATCGTCCACAGGCCGTCGTGGGCGGCGAAGTCGCCGTAGTCGTGGCCGAGCGTCTTCAGGTGTTCGCGCAGCAGCGTGAAATGCAGCGACTCCTCGGCGGCCACGCGCAGCCAGTCGCGGTAGAAGTCCTCGGGCATCCCGGCGAATCGCCAGACCGCATCGAGCGCCAGGTTGATGGCGTTGAACTCGATATGGGCGATCGAGTGCAGCAGCGCCGCGCGGCCTTCGAGCGTGAAAGGCGAGCGCGTCGGCACCTCCTTCGGCGGCACCAGCGCCGGTCGCGTGGGCCGGCCCGGCAGGCCGGGCGGTTCGGGCAGCATGGCCTCGGGATCGATCGTCCAGCGGCCGGCGTCGAACAGCGCACGCGTGGCGGCGGTCTTCCCGGCCGGATCGACCAGCTGCAGCAGTTCGAGCGCGCGACGCCGGAGTTCCATGGGGGCGATTATCCGTGGCCGCTTGATAAGCTCCGCCGATGCCACGCCCGCACAGCCACGTCCTGATCGTCCTCGCGGACGACACCTTCCGCCGCCACCTGCTCAAGGGCCTGACCGCCGCCGCCAAGAGCCTGGACAACCCCTGCGGCCTGGCCTTCAGCGGCACCGACTGCGCCGAGGAAGCGATGCGCATCGCCCGCGAAGACGGCGACCTGCAGTGCGTGCTGGTCGATGGCCTGGGCGACGTCGGCGGCGAGCGCCCCTGGCAGGCCGAAGCGCTGGTGCAGTCGCTGCACGCGCTGCGCCCGGAGCTCGACCTCTACGTGCTGGTCGACAGCGCGCGCGACGAGGAGACCGTCGGCGCGCTCACCCGCGAGGCGATCGACGGCTTCTTCATCCGCGACGAATCCGACCCGCGTGGCTGGTTCCGCATCATCCAGGCGGAGATCCAGGAGAAATCGCGCACGCCGTTCTTCGACGCGCTGCGCGAATACGTGCTGATGGCCAAGGACGCCTGGCACACGCCGGGCCACTCCTCGGGCGACAGCCTGCGCGGCAGCCCGTGGTCGTCGGCGTTCCGCGAGTTCGTCGGCGAGAACCTGCTGCGCGCCGACCTGTCGGTGTCGGTCGACATGCTCGACTCGCTGCTCGACCCCAAGGGCGTGATCGCGCAGGCGCAGGACATGGCCGCTCGGGCCTTCGGCGCGCAGCGCACCTTCTTCGCCACCAACGGCACCTCCACCGCCAACAAGGTGATCTTCCAGACCCTGCTGGCGCCGGGCGACACGCTGCTGCTCGACCGCAACTGCCACAAGTCCGTGCACCACGGCGTGGTGCTGTCGGGCGCGCGGCCGGTGTACCTCGACAGTTCGATCAACCGCACCTACGGCCTGTTCGGCCCGGTGCCGAAGAAGACGCTGTTCGCGGCGATCGACGCCAACCCGCACGCCAAGGCGCTGATCCTCACCTCCTGCACCTACGACGGCCTGCGCTACGACCTGCCGCCGATCATCGCGGCGGCGCATGCCAGGGGCATCAAGGTGATCATCGACGAGGCCTGGTACGCCCACGCGCGCTTCCACCCGGCGTTTCGCCCGACCGCGCTGGAGGCCGGCGCCGACTACGCCACGCAGTCCACCCACAAGGTGCTGACCGCGCTGAGCCAGGCCAGCATGATCCACGTGAACGACCCGGACTTCGACGCGCACCTGTTCCGCGAGAACTTCAACATGCACACGTCGACCAGCCCGCAGTACGGGATCATCGCCAGCCTCGACGTCGGCCGGCAGCAGGCGGTGATGGAAGGCTACAAGCTGCTGCAGCGCACGCTGGAGCTGGCCGCCGAACTGCGCGAGGCCATCAACGCCACAGGGGTGTTCCAGGCGCTGACCCTGGCCGAGTTGCTGCCCGAAGAGGTGCGGGGCGACGGCATCGCGCTGGACCCGACCAAGATCACCGTCGACATCTCGCGCTCCGGCTTCACCGTCGACGAGTTCCAGCAGGTGCTGTTCGAGCGTTTCAATATCCAGGTGGAGAAATCGACCTTCAACACGGTGACGCTGCTGCTGACCATCGGCACCACGCGCAGCAAGGTGTC
>NZ_JBFXIO010000154.1:0-10853 GCF_050175855.1 Piscinibacter sp. | reverse complement strand
TCACCGGCCGCATCGACGATCGTGTAGCTCACCGTCACCGGCCCGGTCACGCCGGGCGCCGCGGCGAAGTTGAGGCTGCCGTCCGGATTGACGAGCACCGCGCCCAGCGCCGGGTCGACCGTCGCGGAAGCCACGCTCAGCGCATCACCGTCGGGGTCGCTGTCGTTGGCCAGCACGTCGATGCGGACGGGAGCCGTGCCTACCGCTCGTGCACTGTCGTCCGCGGCCACCGGCGCGTCGTTGACGGGTGCGACCGTGATCTGGGCGTTCCCTGGCTGGGACGTACCGCCCTCGTCGTCGGTGACGGTGAAGGCGATGCTGGTCGCGCCGTTGTAGTTCGGCGCCGGCACGAACACCAGCCCGGCGGCCTGGCCCGGCGTCAGCGGCGTGCCGGCCACCACAGGCGTCACGCCATCGGCAAGGTACAGCGTGCCATTGACCGGCAGGATCGTGACCGTGACGGCCGTGACCGTGCCGTCGACGTCCGTGCCGCTGAGGTTGACGGCAATCGGCGAATCCTCGTTACCGCTGCCGCCCGAGGCCGGCGAGGCCTGAGGCAGGTCGTTCACCGCCAGCACGGTCAGGGCGATCGCCGCCGGGGCAGAGGTCGCCCCGCCGTTGTCGGTCACCGTGAAGAGGATGGTCTGGTCGCCGTTGAAGTCGGCGCCCGGACGGTAGATCAGGTTCGCGGCATCGGTGGGCGTGAGCACTTGGCCCGCGGCCACCGGCGTGATGCCGTTGGCGAGCCAGAGCGTGCCACCCGCCGGCAGGGCGGTGACCGTCACGCCGACGATGCGGCCATCGACGTCGGTGCCGCCGAGGCTGACCGGCAGGCCAGCATCCTCGTCGCCGCGGCCGGCACCCGGCGTGGCCACCGGCGCGTCGTTCACCGGGCTGAGCGTGATCACCGTGGCGCCGGTGCTGCTGCGGCCGTCGTCGGTGGTCAGCGTGTAGGTGAAGCTGCCCGCCGGCACGGTGCCGTCGTAGTCGGCCGGCGGCACGTAGCTCAGCCCGGGAAGATCGGCCGGGGTCAGCACGGTGCCGGCCGTCACCAGGGTGCCATCGGCCTTGCGGATCTCGCCCACGGCCGGCACCTGGTCGACGCGGATCGTGCCGCCCGCGGCGGCACCGGTCGGTACGGGCAGGCCCAGGTTGGCCGGCGCGCCCTCTTCGGCGCTGGAGATGGCGCTGGAGGGCACGTCCAGCGGCGGCAGGCTGCTGCCGGTCTGGTTCCTGGCAGCCTCTGACGAGGTGCCCGTGTCGTTGGTGAAGGCGCGCAGCTCGGCATCGCCCGTGCTGCGCGGAACCTCGCCTCCGCCCACGCCCTCGGCGATGCGGTCGACGCGCAGGCCTTCCTGCATCGAACCGTCGCCGCCGCCGCCGGCCAGGCCGGCCGCCGGCGCGGCATCGCGGTCGCCGCGGTTCAAGGCGCTGATGGCCTGCTCGACGTCGTCGGCCGCAGCCGGCGCCTTGCCGTCGGCGGCGCGCACCGGTGCCTCGCCGTTGTCGATCTGCACGATGCCGTCCTGCGTGGTCAGGATCTGGTCGCCCTTGCGGACGATGTCGCCGACCTTCAGCAGCCGAAGCTTTCCGTCCGCGCCGCGGATCAGGGCAGTGCCCCAAAGGGAAACGACTTTGCCTTCGGGGGAGCGGGCAATCACGGGCATGACGGGGCCTTGTTTCATATGCTGCACTGCAATGGCAACGGAGGGTAACCGAGGCGCTTGCACTAAATGCGTTTCATGATGTCTGCGGTGTGACGGACGTCACCGGATTGCCGGGCAAGCGCGTCCGTAAGGCGCGGCGGCGCGACGGCCCGGGGCGACGTCAGACATCACCGGGTGATCGTTTCTCGACCCGATCCGACAGAACTTGAGGGGGAAATGACGCGGCCGTCGGCCGCGGTGTGTCAGCGTTCGCGAAGTGCGTAGGCCTTGGCCTTGAGCACCGGCTTGAGCAGATAGGCCAGCACCGACTTGTTGCCGGTGAGGATGTCGACCTCGGCGGTCATGCCGGGGATGATGGGCAGCTGGTCGTTGAAGCGGGCCGACTTGGTGCGCACCCGCACCAGGTAGAAGGCGTTGCCGCGCTCGTCAACCACGGTGTCGGGGCTGATGTTCTCCACCTCGGCGTCCATGCCGCCATAGATGGAGAAATCGTAGGCGCTGAACTTCACCGTGGCCGCCTGGCCGGGGGCGATGAAGGCGATGTCCTTGGGCTGGATGCGCGCCTCGAGCACCAGGGCGTCGTCGAGCGGCACGATCTCCACGATGTCCTTGCCCGGCTGCACCACGCCGCCCACCGTGTTGGCCAGCAGCCGCTGCACCCGGCCGCGCACCGGGCTCTTGATCTGCGACTTGTCGACCTTGTCGGCCAGCGCCACCGCGCCTTCGTTCAGCGCGTTCAGGCGGCCCACCACCTCGGCCATCTCCTTGCGCGCCTCGTTGCGGAAGGTCAGCTCGGTCTCCTGGATCTTGCGCTGCGCCTCGCCGATGGCGGCCTGCACGCGGGCGATCTGCGCCGAGGCCTGCTCGGCGTCGCCGCGGGCGCGCGAGACCTCGCGCTCCAGGCGCAGGATGTCCACCTCCGACACCGCGCCGCTGGCCAGCAGCGGCCGCGTCTTGTTCAGCTCCTGCTGGCTCAGCTCGAGGCTGCGCTCGGCCGCGGCGCGGCGGGCACGCATCTCCGAGAGCTCCTGCTCGCGCTGCTGCAGTTGCTGGCGGTTGATGGCCAGCAGGGTGCCCAGCTCCGACTGGCGGTTCTCGTACAGGCGCCGCTCGTCGTCGACGATGCGGCGCTCTTCCCCGTCGGCCGCAGCCGGCGGCTGAAAGGCCACCCCTTCGGCCAGCGCGCGCAGCCGCGCCTGGCGGGCACGCAGCGCGAAGCCCTGGGCCGCACTCTCGCGCATGCCGGAGGTGGCGCGGGTTTCGTCGATCTTCAGCAGCAGCTGGTCGCGCTCGACCACCTGGCCCTCCTGCACGAGGATCTCGGAGACGATGCCGCCGTCGAGCGACTGCACCAGCTGCAGCTGGCGCGACGGGATCACCCGCGCCTCGCCGCGCGTCACCTCGTCGACGTGGGCCAGCGCCGCCCACACGATCAACAGCAGCACCACCACCACGGCAGTGCGCACGATGGTCTGCGCACGGTGAGTGCGCTGGCGCGACATCACCGCTTCGGCCTCGGCCTCGAAGCTGCGCAGGCCAGGGGCGGCCTCGCTGGCGGTCGGCCCGAACAGGCGGCGCGAAACGGCGGCCGTCCAGGCGTTCATGCGGTCGACGATCTTCATGCCGCCTTCGCCACGCGGCCGCTGGTCAGCGCTTCCATGATGCGGTCACGCGGGCCATCGGCCACCACCTTGCCGCCGTCGATCACGATGACCCGCGTGACCATCGACAGCAGCGAGGTGCGGTGAGTCACCAGCACCACCGTCTTGTCCTGTGCGAAGCCGCTCAGCCGCTGGGTGATCTGCGCCTCGGAGGTGAAGTCCATCGCGCTGGTCGGCTCGTCCAGCAGCAGGATCGGCGCGTTGTGCAGCAGCGCACGCGCCAGGCCCACGGCCTGGCGCTGGCCGCCGGAGAGGAACTCGCCGCGCTCGCCCACCGGCATGTCGAAGCCGCGCGGGTGACGGTTGACGAACTCGGCCAGGCCGGCCGTCTCGGCCGCGGCGAGCACCGTGGAGTCGTCGGCGTAGGGCAGGCCCAGGGTGATGTTCTCGCGCAGCGAGCCGTAGAACAGCATCACGTCCTGCGACACGCAGCCGAGGTTGCGGCGCACGTCGGCCGGGTCGAGCTGGCGCAGGTCGATGCCGTCGAGCAGCACGGCGCCCTGGCTGGGCTGGTACAGGCCCATGATCAGCCGCTGGATGGTCGACTTGCCCGAGCCCACGCGGCCGATCAGCGCCACCCGCTCGCCGGGGGCGATCTTGAAGCTGATGCCGTCCAGCGCGGAGTCCTGGCGGTTCGGGTAGGCGAAGTGGACGTTGCGGAACTCGATCTCGCCGCGCAGCTGCGGGCGATGGATGAAGGTGTCGCCGGCCGGGCGCTCGACCGGCTTGGCCATGATCTGGTCGAGGCTGTTCATCGCCGTGCGCGCGCCCTGGTACTGCATCAGCAGCCCGACGATCTGGCCGGCCGGAGCCAGCGCCCGGCCGGACAGCATCGACACGGCGATCAGCGCGCCCATGGTCAGCAGCCGCTCGCTGATCAGGTAGACGCCGACGATCACGATCGCCACCGTGGTTGCCTGAGTCAGGAAGCCGGTGACGTACATCGCGGTGGACGAGACGCCGCGCATCTTCACGCCCGTGGACGCGAGGAAGGCGTTGGCGCGCTCCCAGCGCGCCTGGATCACGCCCTCGGCGCCCTGCGCCTTGATCGTCTCGATGCCGGTCAGGCTCTCCACCAGCGTGGCGTTGCGCTGCGCGCCGGCGCGCCAGGTGGTCTCCGAGAGCTCGTGCAGGCGGTGCTGCAGCACCCAGCCCATCACCAGGATGAGCAGTGCCGAGACGATCACCGGCAGTGCCAGCCAGGGCGAGATCCACGCTATCACGAAAACGAACAGCAGCGCGAAGGGCAGGTCGATCAGCGCGGTGACGGTGCCCGAGGCGATGAAGTCGCGCACCTGTTCGAACCCGCGCAGATTGGCGGCGAACGAGCCCACCGACTCCGGTCGCTGCTCCAGCCGCATGCCGAGCACGCGCTCCATCAGCGTGGCGGAGATTCGCACGTCGATGCGCGCGCTGGCCTCGTCGACGAAGCGGCTGCGCAGCAGGCGCATGAAGAGGTCGGCGCCGAGCACCAGCACCACGCCGATGGCCAGCGCCCACAGCGTCTCCACCGCGTTGTTCGGCACCACGCGGTCGTAGACGTTCATCGAGAACATCGGGAAGGCCAGCGCGAACAAGTTCACGAGCAGGGCGGCCCAGAGCACGTCGCGGTAGACGAAGCGCTGCTCGAGGAAGGCGCCCCAGAACCAGTGGGCCGAAGGCAGGGCTTTCGGCTTGTCTTCGGCACGCTCGGTGCGGGCGTCGAAGCGGAAGTGCGGGCGGGCGAACAGCACCACGC
Organism: Piscinibacter sp.; assembly: GCF_050175855.1. Lineage (GTDB taxonomy): Bacteria > Pseudomonadota > Gammaproteobacteria > Burkholderiales > Burkholderiaceae_C > Piscinibacter. The sequence continues at coordinate 5,787 of NZ_JBFXIO010000154.1, read as the reverse complement.
CGGCATAGCGGCCGGCGAGGTCGTCGTGCGTCAGGTTCACCGAGCCCTGGCCGGTCTCGGGCAGCAGCACACGCGCCTGCTTCGCGCCGGATTCGTCGGCCTGCCAGCCCAGCAGCACGCAGGCCTTGTTGTCCTTGAGCACCACGATCGCCGGCAGTGCGGCGGCGTCGATCGCGTCCAGCGCCAGCCGCTGCAGCCTGGTCGACATGCCGGCACGCGCGGCGGCGCGTTCGGTCAGCTCGATGGTGAGGCGGCCGTCGCGCAGCGGCAGCGCGGCCGACAGCGAGGCGCGGGTGGCGGCCTGGCCATGCAGCCGGCACAGCTCGACCAGGCAGTCGAGCAGCGGATCCGGGTGGATCAGGTCCTCGCGCAGGCGCACGGTGGCGCCGCGGGCGGCGGCCGGGGCGGTGTCCTGCGGCGTGGGCGTGGTCATGGGCGGCGTGGGCGCGGAGATCAGCCGATATCGGCGCAGTGGATGCCGAATTGACCCTTGCGACGGTCGTCGAACCAGCGGTGCAGCGTTTCCTTCACGGTTCGGAAGGCAATCTCCTCCCAGGGCACCTCGTGCTCGCGGAACAGCCGCGCCTCGATGGTCTCGGGGCCGGGGTCGAAGGCGGTGTCGAGCAGCCGCGCACGGTAGAAGAAGTGCACCTGGCCGACGCGCGCCACGTTCAGCACGGTGAACAGCGCCTGCATCTCCACCTTGGCGCCGGCCTCCTCGACGGTCTCTCGCAGCGCGCCTTCGGCGGTGGTCTCGCCGAGTTCCATGAAGCCGGCCGGCAGCGTCCAGAAGCCGTAGCGCGGCTCGATGTTGCGGCGGCACAGCAGCACCTGATCGTCCCAGGCCGGCACCGTGCCGACCACGTTCAGCGGGTTCTCGTAGTGAATGGTGCAGCACACCGTGCAGGTGGCACGCTCGCGGTTGTCGTCGGCCGGCACGGTGTACTGCGCCGGCGCTCCGCAGGCACGGCAGTGCTTGATGCTGCGCGGGTTGAACATGGCGGCGGCAGTGTATCGCGCAGGGCTTCGCCGACCGTGGCGTGGCATCATCGTCCGCGTTGCATCCGACCGCCTTGGTCACAGTTTCCGGAGCCCCGCGCATGTCCTTCGTCATCACCCCGCCCGCCACGCCCACCGTGCCCGTTGCCGGCGCGGCGGCCGGCGCTCAGTTCCCGGTGCACCGCATCTACTGCGTGGGCCGCAACTACGTGGAGCACGCCAAGGAGATGGGCTTCACCGGCCGCGAGCCGCCGTTCTTCTTCCTCAAGCCGGCGGATGCGGTGCTGCCGGTGGCCGAAGGGCAGACCGGGCGCATGCACTACCCCACGCTGACCAAGGACCTGCATCACGAGGTCGAGCTGGTGGTGGCCATCGGCGCCGGCGGGCGCAACATCGCCGCGGCCGACGCGATGAAGCACGTGTGGGGCTATGCGGTCGGCCTGGACATGACGCGCCGCGACCTGCAGGGCGAAGCCAAGAAGCAAGGCCGGCCCTGGTGCATCGGCAAGGGCTTCGAGGAGTCGGCGCCGATCGGGCCCATTCGCCCGGCGGCTCAATGCGCCATCGGCCCGGACACTGCGATCGTGCTCGACGTCAATGGCGCGACGCGCCAGAAGAGCAGCATCGGCAAGCTCATCTGGAACATTCCCGAGATCATCGAGCACCTGTCGGCAGCCTGGACGCTTGCGCCCGGCGACTTGATCTTCACCGGCACGCCGGAAGGCGTGGCGGCGGTCGTGGCGGGCGACACACTTTCCGCACGCATCGACGGCGTCGGCTCGCTGCAGGTGCAGGTGGTCGCGGGCTGAACGTTTCGAGGCGACCGCCATGGCCATGCAGCTCTACAACTACTTCCGCTCCTCGGCCTCCTATCGCGTGCGCATCGCGCTGGCGCTGAAGGGCCTGGACTACGACTACATCGCGGTGCACCTGCAGCGCAACGAGCAGTTCGCCGAGTCGTATGCGGCGATGTCGCCGGCGAGGCTGGTGCCGCTGCTCAAGGACGACGACAAGCTTGTCACGCAGTCGCTGGCCATCATCGAATACCTCGACGAGACGCACCCGAACCCGCCGCTGCTGCCCGGCGATGCACAGGCGCGCGCCCGCATCCGCGCGCTGGCCCTGGACATCGCCTGCGAGATCCACCCGCTGAACAACCTGCGCGTGCTGCGCTACCTCGTCAAGGACCTGAAGGTCAGCGAGGACGACAAGAACCGCTGGTACCGGCATTGGGTCGAGACCGGCCTCGAGGTGGTGGAGCAGCGCCTGGCCGGCAGCGCCGCGACGGGACGCTTCTGCCACGGTGACGCGCCGACGCTGGCCGACGTCGTGCTGGTGCCGCAGATCCACAATGCCCGGCGCTTCGACTGCCGGCTCGACCATGTGCCCACGGTGATGCGCATCTTCGAGGCCTGCATGGCGCTGGACGCGTTCGCGAAGACCCAGCCCTCGGCCTGCCCGGACGCGGCCTGATGGCTTCCGGCGGCCACCCCGACTGGCTGCGCCCCGACTGGGACGCCCCCGGCGTGGGCGGACTGATGACCACCCGCGCCGGCGGCGTCAGCACCGGCCCGTTCGAGAGCATGAACGTGCGTGGCGGGCTGGGCGACGATCCCGTCGCGGTGTTGCAGAACCAGGCGATCTTCGCGGCCGCCATCGGCGCGAGGCCGGTCTGGCTGAACCAGGTTCACGGCGCGACGGTGGTGCGCCTGACGAGTGACGCGCTCGGCACGGTGCCGACGGCCGACGCCAGCGTTTGTGCCGAGCCCGGCATCGCCTGCACGGTGCAGGTGGCCGATTGCCTGCCGGTGCTGTTCGCGGCGCCGCGAGCGCGTGCGGTGGGCGGCGCTCATGCCGGCTGGCGCGGGCTGGCCGGCGGCGTGCTGGAAGCGACGCTGGCCGAGCTCTGCGCCGTGGCCGGCTGCGAGCCGGCCGAGGTGCAGGCCTGGCTGGGCCCGTGCATCGGGCCGCGACAGTTCGAGGTGGGTGCCGACGTGCTGCGGGCCTTCGGCGTCGATCCCCAGCAGGGCGATCAGCCGTTCTTCGCCGCCCACACGGCCGGCAAGTGGATGGCCGACCTGGCCGGGCTGGCACGCGAGCGACTGCGGCGCGCCGGCGTCAGCCGACTCAGCGGCGGCACCTGGTGCACCGTCGAGGAGGCATCACGGTTCTTTTCGTTCCGCCGCGACCGCAGCACCGGCCGCATGGTGGCCGCCATCTGGCTGGATCGCCGCGGCTGACGCGGACGCCTCACGCGCCTCGGCCTCGCGCAACGCGCGCTTGCGATGCGGCGTGTTCATCAGGTAGAGGACGATGGATAGCGGCAGCACGCCGTACAGCAGCACCGTGAAGACCGCGCCGAGCACGGTTCCATTCGTGCTGGTCGCTTCCGCGACCGCCATCATCAGCACCACGTAGCCCCAGGCGATCGCGACAAGGTACATCTTGCTTACCGAATTATGAAATTAGCCGTCATGATGTGGTAAGCTTCGCCGGTAAGACTGCACATACAAGAACAGCTTCACCGGCCGAAGCATCCGCGAGGAGACTTACATGAAAGCGACATCCCGTTCGTCGACCCGGACATCCGCTGCCACACCGCTGGACAGCGCGGAGGCGGCCAAGGCCTTCGGCAACAGCTTCGGCGAGATCCTCAAGGCGATGCAGGGCCTGAACCTGCCGCTGCCGGCGATGACCAGCCTGCAGGCCGACTACCTCAAGCAGGCCACCGAGCTGTGGAACCAGACGCTGCAGAAGGACGACGCCAAGCCCGCTGCGACGTCGGATCGCCGCTTCGCCGCGCAGGACTGGGCGAGCAACCCGGCGAGCGCCTTCACCGCGCAGATGTACCTGCTCAACGCGCGCACGCTGATGCAGATGGCCGAGGCTGTCGAGGGCGATGCGAAGACCAGGCAGCGCATCCGCTTCGCCGTGCAGCAGTGGGTGGATGCCGCTGCGCCGAGCAACTACCTCGCGCTCAACCCCGAGGCGCAGCGCAAGGCGCTCGAAACCAAGGGCCAGAGCATCAGCCAGGGCCTGCGCCACCTGTGGAACGACATCCAGCAGGGCCACCTCTCGCAGACCGACATGAGCGTGTTCGAGGTCGGCCGCAACGTGGCCACCACCGAGGGCGCGGTGGTGTTCGAGAACGAGCTGTTCCAGCTGCTCGAGTACAAGCCGCTGACGGCCAAGGTGCATGAGCGCCCGATGCTGTTCGTGCCGCCGTGCATCAACAAGTACTACATCCTCGATCTGCAGCCGGACAACTCGCTGATCCGCTACACCGTCGAGCAGGGCCACCGCCTGTTCGTGGTGAGCTGGCGCAACGCCGACGAATCGATCGCCAAGTTCACCTGGGACCAGTACATCGAGGATGCGGCGATCCGCGCCATCCGCGAGGTACAGGACATCAGCGGCAGCGAGCAGATCGACACGCTGGGCTTCTGCGTCGGCGGCACCATCCTCGCCACCGCGCTGGCCGTGCTGGCGGCGCGCGGCGAGCAGCCGGCAGCCAGCGTCACCCTGCTGACCACGCTGCTGGACTTCTCGTACACCGGCATCCTCGACATCTTCATCGACGAGGCGATGGTGCAGATGCGCGAGATGACGCTCGGGCCGGCCAGCCCTGGCGGCGGCAGCCTGCTCAAGGGCCAGGAACTCGCCTCGACCTTCAGCTTCCTGCGCCCGAACGACCTGGTATGGAACTACGTCGTCGGCAACTACCTCAAGGGTGAGACGCCGCCGCCGTTCGACCTGCTGTACTGGAACAGCGACAGCACCAACCTGCCCGGGCCGATGTACTGCTGGTACCTGCGCAACATGTACCTCGAGAACAACCTCGTGGTGCCGGGCAAGCTCACGGTCTGCGGCGAGAAGGTCGACCTCGGCAAGATCAAGGCGCCGGTCTATGTGTACGCCTCGCGCGAGGACCACATCGTGCCGTGGGATGCCGCCTACAAGAACACCCAGGTCCTCAAGGGCAAGGTGCGCTTCGTGATGGGGGCCTCGGGCCACATCGCCGGCGTGATCAACCCGCCGGCCAAGGGCAAGCGCAGCCACTGGATCGGCACCGGCAGCACGCTGCCGGCCGCGGCGCAGGACTGGTTCGACAAGGCCAAGGAGTACCCGGGCAGCTGGTGGACCGACTGGGCCAGCTGGCTCAAGCCGCATGCCGGCAAGCTGATCGCGGCGCCCAAGGGCTACGGCAACCGCACCCACAAGGCGATCGAGCCGGCGCCCGGCCGCTACGTGAAGCAGAAAGCCTGACCTCGGGTTTCCCGGGGGCTTGATGGGCTCCCGGCGAAGCGCGACAGTCATATCCGACCGACCCTCGTTTTCGATCCGTTCACCGCAGGAGACCTGATTCCATGAGCACCGACATCGTCATCGTCGCCGCCGCCCGCACCGCGGTCGGCAAGTTCGGCGGCACGCTCGCGTCCACGCCCGCGCCCGAGCTCGGCGCTGCGGTGATCAACGAACTGCTCAAGCGCGCCAGGCTCGAAGGCGGCCAGATCGGCGAGGTCATCCTCGGGCAGGTGCTGCAGGCTGGTGCCGGCCAGAACCCGGCGCGCCAGTCGGTCATCAAGGCCGGCATGCCCAACCACGTGCCCGCGATGACCATCAACAAGGTCTGCGGCTCGGGCCTGAAGGCGGTGATGCTGGCCGCGCAGGCCATCCGCGACGGCGACAGCGAGATCGTCATCGCCGGTGGCCAGGAGAACATGAGCCTGGCGCCCCACGTGCTGCCCAACTCGCGCAACGGCGCGCGCATGGGCGACTGGAAGCTGG
>NZ_JBFXIO010000153.1:0-10861 GCF_050175855.1 Piscinibacter sp. | reverse complement strand
GGCCCGCTGTTCAGCGTTGCCGCCGAACTGGACGCGCGCGTCACCGTGCTGCCGCATTCTTCCTACGCCACCGGCGCCATCCCGCACGGCCGCCGTGTCGAGGTGGTCGAGCGCGACGGCTTCATGACGCCGATGCGCACCGTGCTGGGCGAACGCATCCGCACCCGCGGTGTGCGCTTGACCGCAGTGCCGATGCGGCGCCCGCGCGAGCGTGCGAAGACCGTCTGCATGCTGCTCAACGGCATGATCAGCAACGGCCTGTTCCACATCGACTTCGCCGGCATGGTGGCCTTCTACAAGGCGCTGGACGCGCTGTGCGAGAAGCGCGGCGCGAAGCTGGTGCTGCGGCTGAAGCCCACCGCCTCGGGTGTCAACATGATCGCCGGTGCGCTGGGTGTGCCGGTCGAGGCCCTGGAGGCCGTGCTCAAGCCCTCGATCGAGGAGGTTGCCGCCGAGGCCGACCTGTGCGTGAGCTTTGGCCAGCCCACCACCGGCAGCATCAGCTTCCTGGCCAGCGGCTGCTACCTGCTGCACGCCTCGCGCACGCTGTGGCCGACCGACTATGCGTCGTCGCCGGCCTACTTCGCCGACGGCACCGTGGACTGCCTGTATGCCGACGAGGCGCTGCCGGAGATCGACGCGATGCTCGCCGACGACGAGCGCTTCGCGCTGCGCGCCCGGCGCCAGTTCGACGACTTCGAGCGCCGCCTGTCGCGCGGCAGCGGCTTCCTCTTCGATCCCGAGGGCGACTGAGGCGCCGCCGGCGCTTCAGGCCGCCAGCGCGGCGGGAAGCGTCTGGCCGGCCTCCTGGCGGGCCTGAGCGGCGTGCATCGCGGCGCCGCGCACACCGCCATCACGGCGGGCGGGCACGAAGTGCGGTGCCAGCCGGTCGTCGCCGATCAGCACCGGCACCGGCAGGCGCGCCGGGGTGGCGCTGCCGTGCGGCAGGGCCATCATCGTCACCACCACGGCCTGCACGGGCGGCGTGCCGCCGCCCTGCTGGCGCAGCCGCTGGGCCACGCTCTCGCGGTCGGTCACCAGGCGCAGTTCCTGCAGCTCCCAGCCGGCCTGCGCGGCAGCGGCCGGCAACTGCTGGGCCCAGCGCTGGCGCTGCCAGTCCTCGCCTGCCGCCACGGCCATGCGCAGCTGAAGCTTGGCGCCCATGCGCGCGGCGCGGCGCAGCTCGGCGAACAGCGGTGCGATCTCGGGCACGCCGTGCAGCGCGTCGTTCAGGCGGATGCCGTCGACCATGCTGTCGGCCAGCGGCAGGCGGCCTTGCGCATCGAGCTGGACCTCGTGGCCGAAGTTCAGCCAGCCGGGGATGCGCTCGCCGGCGGCGTCGATGTTCAGCACCTTCGCACGCTGGTCGAAGCGCTGCACGCGTTCGGACAGGTAGGTGCTCGACTGCTTGCCGCGCACGCTCCAGTTGCTGAAGGTCTTCGAGGCGTGGCTGCGGTAGTACTGCTCCTCGTCGGAGAGCTGGCCCTCGACGGCATACCACGGCGTGTGCTCCACCACGTAGGGCCGCCCCAGGCGCAACGCCCGGTCGTCGATGGAGAAGTCCGCCTTGGGCGGATAGAGCGCGAAGGTGGTGTCGATCGGCGCGGCGAACAATCCCGGGGCCACCGGGTGCTCCCAGAACTGGCTCTCCCACTTGCGCACGGTGTCGGCATCGGCGTAGCCGTCGGGCAGGTTGTCGATGCGCAGCGCCGGGCCCACCTTGCTGGCGTCGGGGTAGCGCCGCAGCGTCTCGTACAGGCGGCCGACCAGGTCGGCCGGGCAGGAGTCGGCCGGCACGATGTCGGAGTCGGTCAGCACGTACGGCGTGTCCAGCACCTCGTGCACGCGCTGCTGCCACAGCACGTAGGGGCCGTGGTTCTGCGGCAGGCGCAGCACGTTCACGCCGTCGGGCAGCGCGTCGTAGTACTGCAGCAGCGGCGGGTAGGTGGAGGCGTTGTCGAGGATGACGATCTTGCGCGTGCCGCCGGCACGCAGCCAGTCGATCAGCCGGACCATGGCCTCGTGGCGGTTGCGGTTGACGATGAAGACCGGGATGTCGCGCCAGTCGAGCGCGGACGCGGTGGCAGCGGGGCCACCGGCATCCAGGCGCAGGTGCTGCGCGCCGGATTCGACCAGCAGCCAGGCGGCGTCTTCCAGCGGCATGTCGCTGCGTCCGGCAGCCAGCACCAGCTGCACGTCTTGCCGGTGCAGGGCGAGGGCGAGCTTGGCATCCTGCGCGCCGCCGCCTTGCAGCGTCACCACCGGCTGGCGCGCGGTTCCGCCCTCCGCGGCGAAGCTGGCCACCAGACAGTCGAGGAAGCCCGGAGGGAAGTCGGCGGAGGCGTCGCAGCGGACGACGATGCGGCCGGTGGCCAGCCGCGCGGCGCGGTTGAAGCCCAGGTGGAGTGCTCCTGCCTGGCCGCGAGGATCGGCCAGCAGCCAATCGGCTTGCGTACGCACGGCCTCGGGCAGCGTGACGCCGCCGGCGCATACGCCGATGACTTCGAAGCGTTCGCGCGGCAGCGACTGCTTCGCGAGCGAGCGCAGTGCCGTGAGGCAACGGCCTGCAGCGTCCAGTTCGATCAGGACGCTGATGTCGAGGTCCGGCGGCGGGGTGGTATTCATCGGGCGACTCCGTGGCGGCAGCAGCGCCGGCAAGTTGCCGGACTTGAGCACAATCTACTGGCCGGCCGCCGCGTCGATCGGCGCATGAGCCACCGCTTTTCCGTCCAGTTACGAGGGCTTACCGGATGAAGTTCACCTTGTTCGCGGGGTCCACCCTGGCCGTGCTGCTCACCGGCTGCGCAGTCGCCCCCGCTCCCGCCCCCGACATCCACGGCACCTGGGTGATCGAGCAGGCGCGCGCCGAGCCCATCCTCGACAAGCGCCGCGCGCGCCTGGTGCTCGGCCGCGACGGCAGGCTGTCCGGCCACAACAGCTGCAACGCGATGAGCGGCTCGTTCACGCTGGAGGGTGACCGCATCCGCATCGGCCCGATCGCCACCACGCGCATGGCCTGCGCGGAACTGCAGCGCGAGCAGGAAGACCGCATCCTTACCGCGCTGGAGTTGGCCGTCACCGCGCGCGTGCGGCCCGACGGCCTGCTCGAGATCCGCGACGCCGACGGCCGCGGCCTGCTGCGCGCGACGCGCGAGCCGCAGTGACGCGGCTTCGCTACAGCGTTGCCAGGAACGCGTCGTAGCGCGCGCAGAAGGCGTCGGGCTGCTCGAAGTAGGGCAGCGCGCCGGCGTCCAGCACGTCGAAGCGCCAGTTCGGCCGGCCTTCGTAGAAGCGCTTGCCGCGATAGTCGACGAAGTCGCCGCGCCGGCCGTGCAGCATCCACACCGGCAGGGACAGGCTGTCGTAGACGCGGTGGATGTCGGCGCTGAACAGGCCGCCGGACAGGAAGTACAGCGGCGCATGCTTTGCCTCGGGTGGGCGGGTGATGGCCACGTCGTACTGCCAGAGGTCCTCGTCGATCTGGCGCGAGCCCCAGGTCTTCTCGAGGAAGAAGCGGATCACGCCCGGGCGCGTGAGGCCGCGGAACAGCGCCCCGCTCCACAGCGGCTGCGCCAGTGCGCGGTACAGGCCCGGCACGGCGCGGGTGCTGCCGGGGGGGGCCTGGCGCCGCGCGGTGCCGTTGAACCCCGTCGGGCTGACCAGGGCCAGGCTGCGAAAGCGCTGCGGCCGCTCGCTCGCGGCCCGCGCGGCGAACTCGCTGCCCAGCGAGACGGCCAGCACGTCCATCGGCCGCGGGCCATGGCGGCGCTGCACCTCGGCGGCGGCGGCGAGCACGGCGTCGGTCATCAGCCGCGGCGTGTAGACGCGGTCGCTGCGATCCGACAGGCCGAAGCCGGGCAGGTCGAGCGCATACACCGGCTTGCTCGCGCGGTAGCGATCGAACAGCGGCCGCACCTCGCGCGCCGAGCCGGCCGCGTTGACGCTGTGCACCATCAGCAGCGGGGTGCCCTGCGCGGCGGCGCCGGAAGGCACGCCGGCATAGACGCGGAGGCGGCCGGTGCCGGCTCCGTCGAGGTCGAAGGCATCGCCGTCCAGGGCGGGAAGCAGGGCGGTGGTGGGTTTCATGGCGCTTCGTCGAGAGGAATCTGCTCGACCATGGCCGACAGGGCCTCGATGGTATGGGCGCGGCGCGCGCGCGGGCTGGCCAGCTGCTGGCCCAGCGGGCCGTCGACCATCAGGCAGGCCAGCCCGTGAACCAGCGACCAATAGCCGGTGGCCAGCGCCTCGCTGGCTTGCGCGCCGTGCACCAGCGCCACCATGCGGCGCAGTTCGGCGTGCGCCGCCTCGCCCGCCGCCTGCGCCTCGGGGAAACGGGCCGGGTCGCACAGCTCGGGGCGGAACATGATGCGGAAGATGCCCGGGTGGTCGAGCGCGAAACCGACGTAGGCCGCGCCCGAGGCCACCAGTGTGGCCCGCCGGCCGGCCGCGGGCAGGCGTTCGTTGGGCTCGGCCAGGCGCCGCGCCAGCTCGGCGAAGCCGCGTGCCACCAGTTCGGCGAGGATGGCCTCGCGATCGGCGAAGTGGTGGTACGGCGCCTGGTGCGTGACGCCGGCCCGGCGCGCCACCTCGCGCAGGCTCAGCCCGGCCACGCCGCGCTCCTCGAGCAGCGTCTCGGCGGTGGCCAGGATGCGCTGGCGCAGGTCGGCGCCGGCATCGGCAGGGCGGGCCAGCGGGGCGGGTCGGGGCACGTGGGACGAGGTGGTTGGCTTGACAGTGTCTAGTCTAGCGCCTACGATCCACTAGACACTGTCTAGTCAACGTTTCACCCCCCTCCCACTCGCCCTCCCGAGGTCCCGCCATGCTGCTGGCTCCCGATCCCGTGTTCTCCGTGGCCAACGGCCTGGCGCTGACCGGCTGGCTGGCGCTGCTGCTGTCGCCCGCTGGATCGCGCCGCGCCCCCTGGGCGAGGCGTTATGCCGGCCGCCTGCTGCCCCTGGGGCTGGCCGTGCTCTACGTGGCGATGATCGCCACCCACTGGCGCGGCGAAGGGGGCTTCGGCTCGCTGGCCGAGGTGCGCACGCTGTTCGACGTGCCCGGCGCGCTTGCGGCCGGCTGGATCCACTACCTCGCCTTCGATCTCTTCGTCGGTGCCTGGGTTGCCGAGCGCGCCGGCGAACTGGCGATGCCGCATGCCGCGGTGGTGCCGCTGCTGCTGCTGACCTTCCTGTTCGGGCCGGCGGGGCTGCTGGGCTTCGTGCTCGTGCGCGCCTTGTGGCGGCGCGACTCCATTCACCTTCGCCCGCGGAGTGCCGCATGACCACGCTGCCGTTCGCCCGCCCCGCCGGCCCGCTTCTCACGCCGGCGCGCTGGCTGCATGAGTCGCTGCAGCGCCAGCGGGCCCTGACGCTGTTCGGCCTGGCCATGCTGGCGGCGATGCTGCCGCTGCTGGCGCTGCACGGCCTGGACGACCGCACCCTGCGCGGCGTGGGCGTGTGGGTCAAGCCGCTGAAGTTCCTCGCCTCCACCGGCGTGTTTGCGTTGACCACCGCCTGGTTCGTCGGCCTGCTGCCGCCCGCGCGGCGTCACGACGCCGTCGTGCGCGTGGTGGTCGCGACGCTGATCGGGACGGCGTCGTTCGAGAACGCCTACATCACCTGGCAGGCGGCGCTGGGCGAAGCGTCGCACTACAACTTCGCCGACCGCTTCCACGTCGCGATGTACCAGCTGATGGGCGCGGCTGCGGTACTGCTGACGCTGACCCAGCCGCTGCTGGCCTGGCACATCGTGCGCCATGCCCGTGCCGACATCGAACCGCTGTGGCGCCGCGCCGTGGTGCTGGGGCTGGTGCTGACCTTCGCGCTCGGCGCCGGCGCCGGCGCGATGCTCGGCCCCATCCAGCCGCCGGCGGGCAGCGGCCTGCCCTTGCTGGGCTGGCATGCGCTGGGCGACCTTCGCCCGGCGCACTTCCTCGGGCTGCACGCCCAGCAACTCGTGCCCTTGATCGGCCTGGCCCTGCTGCGCCTGCCGCGCGAGCGAGCCACGCGGCTGTTCGCCCTGGCGATCGTGCTGTACGTGGCCGCCTGGGCGGTGGCGATGGTGCTCGGACTGCAGGGCGCGGTGCTGCGTCCGCCGGTGCTGCCGCCGGCCTGAGTGCCCGCTTCGTGACGCGCTGCACATCTGGACACAGATGCAGCCGGCAGTGTAGGAAAAAGCCTGACACGCGCTGTGGACGAAAGTGGACTCAAGCCCTGGAGATGGGCTGATGTTCCAGCCCAGTCGTGCTGCTCACAATTCGTTCCATGCCGTCACGAAAGGCGGCTTTCGAAGCCAGTGACGAACGACCAAGAGCAACCGACACGGAGCCACGCAATGAACGCCGACCAGATCCTCACCGAAATCCGCGAAGCCAACCTGTCCTACCTGATGCTGGCTCAGAGCCTGATCCGCGCCGACCGCGAGCAGGCGCTGTACCGCCTGGGCATCAACGAGGACACCGCCTCGATGATCGCGCTGCTGACGCCGGCACAGATGATGAAGATCGCCGCCGGCAACACGCTGCTGTGCAAGTTCCGGATGGACGACGAGCTGGTCTGGGGCCTGCTCACCAATCACGGCCAGTCGGCCGCCAACGACACCACCAGCCGCCTGCACGCCGCCATCCTGATGGCCGGCCGTCACCAAGAGGCGGCCTGATCATGGCGCGCACCAAGTCGATCCTGACCGAAGCCAAGCAGATCGAGCGTGCCGTCACGCTGATCCACCTGGGTGCCCGCCTGCAGGTGCTGGAATCCGAGACGGACCTGTCGTACGAGCGCCTGCTGCGCCTGTACAAGGAGGTCTCCGGCAAGTCACCCAGCAAGGGCCAGCTGCCGTTCTCTACCGACTGGTTCATGACCTGGCAGCCGAACATCCACGCCAGCCTGTTCCTGAACATCCACGAGTACCTGAACAAGGTGGCCGAGCTCGACGAGATCGACACCGTCATCAAGGCCTACCAGCTCTACCAGGAGCAGACCACCGCCCAGGGGCTGGAGGCGCTGCTGTCGGTCACCCGCGCCTGGCGCCTGGTGAAGTTCGTCGACAACGGCATGCTCACCATGACGAAGTGCTCGAAATGCGGGGGCCACTACGTCACCCATCCGCACGAGATTGCGAAACACTACGTCTGTGGCCTGTGCAACCCGCCGGCCCGCGCCGGCAAGGGCAACGCCGCCGGCGCGATCCGGATGGACGCCCACTAAGGTTTTCCGGCGCCCTGCCGATAACAGGGCGCAAGATCTGTTTTTCTTGCTTGTCTCCTCCTGGCACGTCCCTAGTGCCTTCGAAGCGGATCCCTCGGGATCCGCTCTTTTCTTGGTGGGTCCGGAATCCCCGGCTTCTCCCGCTCAAGCCCCCCCGCAGCGCTGCCGATAAGAGGTCGAAGCCGTCCCGCTGATGGGCACGGCGCACCACCACGAAACAGCGCAAGTCATGTTCGTCATCATCGGTTGGGTCGTTGCGATGGGCTGCATCTTCGGCGCCTACATCGTGCACGGGGGCAACATGGGGGTCATCCTCAAGGCGCTGCCCACGGAGATGCTCGCCATCCTCGGCGGCGCCATCGGCGCCTTCGTGGTGAACAACCAGCCCAAGGTGCTGAAGGCCACCATCGGCGGCCTGGCCGGCGTGTTCAAGGGTTCCAAGTACACCAAGGCGCGATACATGGAGCTGCTGGCGCTGCTCTACGACATCCTGCAGAAGGCGCGCAAGGAAGGCCTGATGTCCATCGAGAAGGACGTCGAGGAGCCGCACAGCTCGGCGCTGTTCCAGAAGTACGCCACCGTCGGCAACGACCACCACGTGGTGGAGTTCGTGACGGATTACCTGCGCATGATGGTCTCGGGCAACCTCAATGCGCACGAGATCGAGTCGCTGATGGACAGCGAGATCGAGACCCACCACCACGAGGCCCATGCGCCTGCCGCCGCCGTGGCGCGGCTGGCCGGTGCGCTGCCGGCCTTCGGCATCGTGGCCGCGGTGCTCGGCGTGGTGAACACGATGGGCTCGGTCGGCCAGCCGCCAGCGGTGCTCGGCGGCATGATCGGCTCGGCCCTGGTCGGCACCTTCCTCGGCATTCTCCTCGCGTACGCCGTGGCCGAGCCGCTGGCCGGCCTGATGGAGCAGAAGGTCGACGAGGGCAGCAAGGAGCTGCAGTGCATCAAGACCACGCTGCTGGCCAGCATGCAGGGTTACGCCCCGCAGGTGGCGGTGGAGTTCGGCCGCAAGGTGCTGTACTCGACCGAGCGCCCGACCTTCTCCGAGCTCGAAGGCCATGTGAAGGGTAAGAAGTAAATGAAGCCCCTCGCCCGACGAGTACGTCGGCCGATCCCCCGAGGGGATGCGGGCCGGCTTGAGAGCGGCCCGGCGCTCGGCCCGCTAGGCCTCGGAGCGCGCCATGGCCGGTGACTCGAAGAAGCTCCAGCCGATCATCGTCAAGAAGATCAAGAAGGGCGGGCACGGACACCACGGCGGCGCCTGGAAGATCGCCTACGCCGACTTCGTCACGGCCATGATGGCCTTCTTCCTGCTGATGTGGCTGCTCGGCTCCACCACCGAGGGCGACAAGAAGGGCATTGCCGACTACTTTAACTCGCCGCTGAAGATCGCCATGTTCGGCGGCTCCGGCTCGGGCGACTCCTCCTCCATCATCAAGGGCGGTGGCGCCGATCTTTCGCGCAGCGGCGGGCAGGTCAAGCAGGGCGAGATCGACGCCAAGAAGCGCACCATCAACCTGCAGGCCCTGAAGGCCGAACAGCGCCGCGCCGAGATGGCCCGGCTGCAGGCCATCAAGGAGAAGGTGGAGGAAGTGCTGGCTTCCAACCCGAAGCTGGCCGCGCTGAAGTCGCAGATCCGACTGGACATGACGGCCGACGGGTTGCGCATCCAGATCGTCGACGAACTCAACCGGGCGATGTTCGACAGCGGCAGCGCGGTGGTGCAGCCGCACATGCGCGAGCTGCTGCGCGAGATCGGCTCGGTGCTGGCCGAAGTGCCCAACCGGCTGACGCTGGAGGGCCACACCGACGCCCAGCCGTTCGCCGCCGGCGAGCGCGGCTACAGCAACTGGGAGCTCTCCAGCGACCGCGCCAACGCCTCGCGGCGCGAGCTGGTGGCCGGCGGCATGCCCGACGATCACGTGCTGCGCGTGCAGGGCCTGGCCTCCAGCCAGCTGTTCGAGCCCGACGATCCGGCCAGCCCGGCCAACCGCCGCATCAGCATCATCGTGATGAACCGCGAAGCCGAAGACCGCATCCTGCGGCCCGCCGCGCCGCCCGAGCCGGAAGTCGCGGAACAACCCGTGATGGTCGATCACAAGGTGGTCGAGCCAGTCTCAACTTTCGTGCCGCCCGCCCGATAAACACCCGACCCCGTCCGCAACGAGGACCGACATGAGCAACCCCACCGACCTGAAATTCCTGATCGTCGACGACTTCTCCACCATGCGGCGCATCGTGCGTGGTCTGCTCAAGGAGATGGGCTGCAACAACGCCGAGGAGGCCGAAGACGGCGCCGCGGCGCTGAACATGCTCAAGAGCGCCAAGTTCGACTTCGTGGTCAGCGACATCAACATGCCGAACATGAACGGCTTCGAGCTGCTCACCGCGATCAAGAAGGACGAGTCGCTCAAGCACCTGCCGGTGCTGATGGTCACTGCCGAGGCGCGCAAGGAGGACATCGTGCGCGCCGCCCAGGAAGGTGCCGCCGGCTACATCGTGAAGCCGTTCACGAAGGCCACGCTGGAAGAGAAGGTGCAGAAGATCATGCAGAAGCTCGCCGCCACCGCCTGAACGGCCGCCGCCAACCAAGGGACCACAACATGAAGATGGACGACCTGTCGGACCTGGCGCCCCAGATGGCTGCCGGCGCCTCGCCCGAAGTGTTCCACCAGCTCGGCATGATCACCCGCCAGCTGCACGACACCCTGACCCAGCTCGGCGTGATGCCCAAGCTGCAGGTGGCGGCCGACGGCCTGCCCGATGCGCGCAGCCGGCTGAACTACATCGCCAACAAGACCAGCGACGCGGCCAACAAGGTGCTCAATTCGGTCGACCAGGCCAAGGCCGACCACGCGCACATCTCCAGCGAGACGCGGCGCATCGCCGAGGCGATCGTCAAGGATCCGGTGAAGGCCGTGGCCTCGGGTGCGGTGATGAACTTCGTCGGCGATGTCGAGGCGGCCACGGCGCGCATCGACGCGCACCTGACCGACATCATGATGGCGCAGGACTTCCACGACCTCACCGGCCAGGTGGTGGCCAAGGTGGTGTCGCTGGCCACCGAGCTGGAGGACAGCCTGGTCAAGCTGCTGGTGCAGGCCGCGCCGCCCGAGCAGGCACAGAAGGTGGAGTCGGCCGTGCTGCACGGCCCGGTGGTCAACCCCGAGGGCCGAACCGACGTGGTCAAGGACCAGGCCGAGGTCGACGACCTGCTGGCCAGCCTGGGCTTCTAGCCAACTCCCGCACACCCCGCACGGAGGGCCGCGATAAGCGGCCCTTTTGCCTTTCTGTTCCGCCTCAAGTTCCGGCACTCGCCCGGAACAATGGCCTGGCCCCCTATCCACGGGGCATCACGCCATGGCCGACCAGGACGCACAGGACCGCACTCTCCCAGCCTCAGCCCGCAAGCTGCAGAAAGCACGCGAGCAGGGCCAGGTGCCGCGCTCGCGCGACCTCGGCCACTTCGCCGCCATCGCGGTGGGTGGCGCGGTCGTGGTGGCCGCCATGCCCTGGGCCACCGGCTGGCTGAAGGTGCGCCTGGCCCAGGCGCTGCAGTTCGACTCGCGCAGCGTTGCCCGGCCCGAGGCGATGCTCGAGCGGCTGGCCGAGCTGACCGCCTCGATGATGTGGATGGTGCTGCCGCT
>NZ_JBFXIO010000152.1:6930-10967 GCF_050175855.1 Piscinibacter sp. | reverse complement strand
CACGGCGGTATCGTTGACCACCTTCAGGAACGGCACCACGCCCTGGCTCTTGCCGTTGGTGCCCTTGATGTGGCTGCCCAGCGCACGCACGTTGGTCCAGTCGTTGCCGAGGCCGCCGGCGAACTTGGACAGCAGCGCGTTTTCCTTCAGCGCCTCATAGATGCCATCGAGGTCGTCGGACACCGTGGTCAGGTAGCAGCTCGACAGCTGCGAGCGGCGCGTGCCCGAATTGAACAGGGTCGGCGTCGAGCTCATGAAGTCGAAGGTCGACAGCACCTCGTAGAACTCGATGGCGCGCGCCTCGCGGTCGATCTCGTTGAGCGCGAGGCCCATCGCCACGCGCATGAAGAAGGCCTGTGGAAGTTCGATGCGGACTTCGTCGACATGCAGGAAGTAGCGGTCGAACAGCGTCTGCAGCCCGAGGTAGTCGAACTGCAGGTCACGGTCGGCCTTCAGTGCCGCGCCCAGCTTGGCGAGGTCGAACTGCAGCAGCTTCTCGTCGAGCAGCTCGGCCTGCACGCCCTTCTTGATGAAGCCCGGGAAGTACTCGGCGTAGCGGGTGTGCATCTCCGCATGCGTCACCTCCTCGCCGAGGATCTCGCGGCGGATCGTGTGCAGCAGCAGGCGGGCCGTCGCCCGCGTGTAGCCCGGGTCCTTCTCGATCAGCGTGCGCGCCGCCAGGATGGCCGCCTTGTGCACCTCGTCGATCGGCACGCCGTCGTAGAGATTGCGGCGCGTCTCGGCCAGCACCGGCTCGGCCTTCACGTCCGCGCCGAGGCCGGCGCAGGCGGACTCGATGAGCGCCTGCAGCTTGCCGAAGTCCAGCGGCACGCGCTGGCCGTTGTCGGTCACGTGCAGCGCCGATTCAGCGGGCGCCGCCTTGGGCACCTGCCGGGCGCGTTCCTGCGCACGGCGCTCGCGGTACAGCACATAGGCGCGCGCCACCTCGTGGTGGCCACCGCGCATCAGGCCGAGCTCGACCTGGTCCTGCACGTCCTCGATGTGGAAGGTGCCGCCGCCCGGGCGCGAGCGCAGCAGTGCGCGCACCACCGCCTCGGTCAGCCCATCGACCGTCTCGCGGACGCTGGCCGAGGCCGCTCCCTGCGTTCCATGCACCGCCAGGAAGGCCTTCATCAGCGCCACGGCGATCTTGTTCGGCTCGAACACCACCACCGCGCCGTTGCGACGGATGATCTGGTAGCCCTGGTAAGCCGACACGGCAGGCGACGTCGACGGGGCGCGCATGCCGGCAGCAGGCGTGGAGGTCGGGACATGGATGGCTTGCATGGCTTCCCCTGTGTTGGTCGGTGGCAGTGTTTCGATGGTCATGGGCGAGAGCGAAGAGAAATTCGGCCGCCTTTCAGGGGCGGCCGTCTGACGAGGTCGGGTTCGGTTCGGTCAGGTGCGACACCAGGGATGCGACGGCATCGGATCGAGCGGTCGCGCGGCGCGGCACGGTGTTCTGGGCAGAAGCGAAGGATAGCACGGCGGCACACTATATCTGGGGTCCCCGGGGGGTTCAAGCACTACCCCTAGCGTGCCGGCCAATCGCCCTCGAATCTCGCGGAAGGCGCGAAAGGCGCGCCGTTGCTGGCTTCGCGCGGTGCTGCACCGCATCACTTCACGGCGCGCCGGTTGCGTCGTGTTGCACTGTCGGGAAAGTCCCAATCGGCGAGCCCCGCGATCGCCAGCCCCGACTGGAAGCGACGCCACTCGAAGCCGCTGCCAGGGTCCTGCTTGCGCCCTGGCGCGATGTGCTCGTGTCCGGCCACGGCATCGATCGGATAGCGCCTGGCCAGCGCCAGAGACAGCGCCACGAGGGCGTCGTACTGCGCCGCCTCGAACGCCTCGCCCTCCAGGCCTTCGAGTTCGACGCCGATCGAAAAGTCGTTGCAGTTCTCGCGCCCGCGATGCGACGACGCTCCGGCGTGCCAGGCCCGCTGGTCGCAGGAGACGAACTGGACGAGTTCGCCGTCGCGCCGCACGACGAAGTGCGCCGACACGCGCAGCCCGCGGATCGACTCGAAGTACGGATCGACACTCGCATCGAGCCGGTTCCGAAAGAAGTCCTCGATCCACGGCCCGCCGTAGCGCCCGGGCGGCAGGCTGATCGAGTGCACCACCAGCAGCGACACCGCGACACCCTGCGGGCGCGGCCCGAAGTTCGGCGATCGGCTGCGGCGCGCCGCCGACCACCAGCCGGCATACCAGCGCGGCTTCACGGCGCTGGTGCGCTCAGTCGCGGTCGGCGGCGAGACCGTCGCCGCCGACGTTCACGCCGAGCCGGGCCATGCGGTAGCGCATCTGCCGCAAGGACAGGCCGAGGCTGGCGCCGGCCGCGGTTCGGTTGAAGCGATGTCGTTCCAGTGCGCGCACCAGGATGTCGCGCTCGACGTTGTCGAGATAGGCAGCCAGGTCGGCCGGCAACGGCTCCTCCGCCGGCAGACTCGCCGCGGGCGGCGGAAAGCGCGCTGGCGGCTCGTCGCGACGCATCGCCTCGAACGGGTCGCTGTCGGCGACGATCGCGTCACCCAGTTCCGACTCGGGCAGGCCCAGGTCGGCCACGTCGATCGTCTCGCCGCCCGACAGCGCCACCGCACGGTGCAGAAGGTTCTCCAGCTCGCGCACGTTGCCGGGGAACGGGTAACGCGCCAGCTGCTGAAGGGCCTCGCGCGTCAGCCGCGGCGGCGGCGACACGCCGGCATCCTGGGCGATGCGCTCGAGCACGCGCTCGGCGATGTCGGAGAGATCCTCCAGGCGTTCGCGCAGCGGCGGCACGCGGATCTGGATGACGTTGAGCCGGTAGTAAAGGTCCTGACGGAAGCGGCCCGCCTGCACCTCGGCACCCAGATCCTTGTGCGTCGCACTGAGCAGCCGCACGTTGACCGGCTGCTCGCTGACCGCGCCCACCGGCCGCACCGAGCGCTCCTGGATCGAGCGCAGGAGCTTGCTCTGCATCGACAGCGGCAGGTCGCCGATCTCGTCGAGAAAGAGCGTACCGCCGTTGGCGGCCTGGAAGAATCCCTCGCGGTCTTCCGCCGCACCGGTGAAGGCGCCCTTGCGATAGCCGAAGAACTCGGCTTCCAGCAACTGTTCCGGGATGGCGCCGCAATTGACGGCGATGAAGGGCTGTGAGGCGCGCACGCTGATCTCGTGGATCGAGCGTGCCACCAGTTCCTTGCCGGTGCCCGATTCGCCGTTGACCAGCACGGGCGCCATGCTGCGCGCCACCTTTTCGACGAGCGCGCGCACCTGCTGCATGGCCGCGGAGTGGCCGGCCATGCGTCGCAGCGCCGGGCTGACCGGGGCTGCCGGCGCCGCCACCGGCCGCTCCGCGCGCGCCTGCGGCGGCGCACCGGTCTCGGAAGGCAGCGTCGACGGATCCATGGTCGGCACCGCCGGCCCGCCACGGCCGAGCGCCGAGGCCACCACAGCGCGGAACTGCTTGAGGTCCACCGGCTTGGTGAGGTAGTCGTAGGCGCCCGCCTTCAGCGCTTCCACCGCGTTCTCCGCCGAGCCGTAGGCCGTGATGACGATGGTCTTCTCGCGCCGGCCCGCCTCTTCCAGGCGCCGCAGCAGGTCCAGGCCGCTGCCGTCGGGCAGGCGCATGTCGGTGATCACCGCGCTGTAGGTTCGATCCTTCAGGTGCGACCAGGCTTCCTCGACGGTGCCGGCTGTCTCGATGTCATAGCCTTCGCGCAGCAGCGTGAGTTCGTACAGCGTGCGCAGGTCGGGCTCGTCGTCGACGACCAGCAGGCTGAAGTGCGAAGGGGAGGTCATGAAGTCAGGTGCAGTCGCGCTTCGGTGTCGGCCAGCGGCATGCGACGCATCACCACGTAGAACTCGTTCGGGTGCGGATCGCCGGCCGCGCGGGCTCGATAGTCGATGCTGGCGCCATAGCGCTCGCACAGCTCCCGGCAAATATACAGGCCCAGTCCGGTGCCGCGGCTGCGCGTCGAGAAGAACGGTTCGAACAGGTAACGTTCGACCTCGGGCGCAATGGGCTCCCCGTCGCTGGCCACGCTGAGGAAAGCGCG
>NZ_JBFXIO010000152.1:0-6830 GCF_050175855.1 Piscinibacter sp. | reverse complement strand
TGGATCCGGCTTCGAACTGCAGCGCCACGTCGCGCCCCGCTTCCGGCCAGCTCGACTCGACGAACGCCTGCTCCACGGTGCGCACCAGCCCCGACCAGGCCTCGACACCGCGGAGCTGGAACGGCGCCGGCCGGCTCATGCCGGTGGGCGCGAGCAGCCTTCGCGCCGCCGGGTTGGCGGCGCGCACGCGCCCGCGACGGTCGACGACCAGGATGCCGTCCTGCATCTCCTCGATCACCAGCCGGTTCAAGGCGGCCTGCTGGCGCGCCATCTCCATGTTGCCGCGTGCACTCAGCTCCTCGCGGGCCAGGCGCCCGGCCAGCTCGCCGGCCAGTACGGTGATGACGAAGAAGCCGCTGCCCGCGAGGGCGGCCTGGGTCAGCAGTTGCGTCAGGTTGGTTCCGCTCAGGCCGTCGATCCAGGCCGTGACCAGCAGCATGATGGCCACCACGGCGGCGGTGGCCAACGCCAGCGGCCGCGGCGTGAGCACGCCAGCCATCAGCACCGGAAGCACCAGGAGGGCGACGTAGTTCAGGCTCGAGCCCGGCGCGAGCATGTGCAACGCGCTGAAGGTCAGCAGGTCGACGCCGATGGTGCTCAGCCACGGCGCGCCGAAGATCCTCGCCAGCGCCTTGGGCTCCACCGTGCGCCGGCGCGGCAGCAGCCACAGGATGAGCGCCAGCGTGCCGTAGGCCACGCTGATCAGCGCCGCTTCCAGCGAGGGCCGCGCGCCGAACAGCCCGGTGATCGCCTGCGCCAGCACCAGCGCCACCCCGAGCGCCGCGCGCGCGCCGATGAAGGTACGGTAGATGCGGTCGAAGGCCGTCTGGCCGGCGCTGACGATACGCTCGGCCTGGCGCGAGAACAGGCGCGAGTCCAGCGACGATGTCTTCGGCGAGGGCGTCTCCACCGCCGCCGCCGCCGTGTCGTCGGGCGAGACCTGCGTGTCCTCGGCCGACCCGAAGGCGCCGAACCAGGACTCGTCGGCCGTGGGTGCGCGCCTCGGCTGGCGTCGTTCGCCCTGCCGGCGTTCGCGCTGGCGCGGCGACTCGCTCATCGTATGGGCCGGTCCATCTCAGCCGGACGGATGCTGCTTCTCGTACTCGGCCCGATGGGCCTCGCCGCAGAACACACCGCCCCGGCCGGGCAGGGCCTCGTGTGCCGGCAGGTGCACGCCGCAATGCTTGCAGGCCACCATCGGCTGCACGCCGACATCGCGCTGCGGCTTTGCAGGCGGCGCCTCACGGCGACGCGCGCCGCGGATCAGCCAGATCAGGGCCACGATGGCCAGCACCAGCAGCAGGTACTTCATCGCTCAGCCCGGTGCTCTCTGCAGGACGATCTCGAGCACGAAGCGCGAGCCCACGTAGGCCAGCAGCAGCAGTGCCGCGCCGCCGTACAGCCAGCGCGTGGCCAGGGGCCCGCGCCAGCCGAAGGCGCGCCGCCCCGCCAGCAGCGCGGCGAACACCACCCAGCCCAGCATCGAGAACACCGTCTTGTGGTCCCAGCGCCACGGCTGGGCATACCAGGCGCCCAGCAGCAGCGCTGCCGATAGCACGACGAACCCCGCACCCACGAAGCGGAAGGTCAGCCGCTCCAGGCGCAGCAGCGGCATGCCGGTGGGCGCCCCTGCCGCGCGCTGGCGCATCTGCTGTTCGACACGATTGAGCATCGCGCCGTGCAGCACGGCCGCCCCGAACAGACCGTACGACGCGATCCCCAGCACCCAGTGCAGCGGCGCCCAGCGCGATAGCGCGTGCGGCCGCAGCTCGCCGGGGAAGAGGAAGGCCAGCAGTACCACCGCGGCCCCCAAGAGGGCGAGCGCCCGGCGTACGCCACCCAGCGGCAGGAAGCGGCTCTCCACCGCGTACACCGCCAGCACCAGCCACATGGTCACCGACAGCGCCGGTGCGAACCCGAAACGCGCACCGGCCGTGGCCGCGCCCAGGCCCGTGATGTCGGCGAGGATGGCCAGCGCATGGGCGATCCAGCCCGCGAGCAGGGTGCCGCGGACGGCGGCTTCACGCTCCGCGGGCACGACCGCCGCGGCCGCGTAGGCGAGCAGCGCCACCAGTGTCGGCAGGCCCAGCGCCCATCCCATCGCCCCGTCGGGGCCGAACGATAAAATCATCCGCACAGTGTACTTTCGCGCCCCGGGTTCACCGGCTGCGCCGCCCCATGGCCTCCACCCTCACCGAACGCCTGAGTCGCGCCGTCAAGACGATGCGCGGCCAGGCCCGCATCACCGAGAGCAACGTGCAGGAGATGCTGCGCGAGGTGCGCATGGCGCTGCTCGAGGCCGACGTCGCGCTGCCGGTGGTGCGCGACTTCATCGCCCGGGTGAAGGACAAGGCGCTGGGCGCCGAGGTGGTGGGGTCGCTCACGCCGGGTCAGGCGCTGGTGGGCATCGTCAACCGCGAGCTGGCGGCAACGATGGGCGACGGCGTGGCGGACATCAACCTCGCCGCGCAGCCCCCGGCGGTGATCCTGATGGCCGGCCTGCAGGGCGCGGGCAAGACCACCACCACCGCCAAGCTCGCGAAGCACCTGATCGAGAAGCGCAAGAAGAAGGTGCTCACGGTCTCGGCCGACGTGTACCGCCCGGCCGCCATCGAGCAGCTCAAGACGGTCACCCGGCAAGCCGGCGCCGAGTGGTTTCCGTCGGCTGCCACCGACAAGCCGCTGGACATCGCCCGCGCAGCGCTCGACCACGCGCGCCGCCACTATGTCGACGTGCTGCTGGTCGACACCGCCGGCCGGCTGGCGATCGACGAGGCGCTGATGAAGGAGATCGCCGAGCTGCATGCCGCCCTCGACCCGGTCGAGACGCTGTTCGTCGTCGACGCGATGCAGGGCCAGGACGCGATCAACACCGCGAAGGCGTTCAGGGAGGCTCTGCCGCTGACCGGCATCGTGCTGACCAAGATGGACGGCGATTCGCGCGGCGGCGCGGCGCTGTCGGTGCGGCAGATCACCGGCGCGCCGATCAAGTTCGCCGGCACCAGCGAGAAGATCGACGGGCTGGAGGTCTTCGACGCCCAGCGCCACGCCGGCCGCATCCTCGGCATGGGCGACATCGTCGCGCTGGTCGAGGAGGTGCAGAAGGGCGTCGACATCGCCGCCGCGCAGAAGCTCGCCGAGAAGGTCAAGGCCGGCGACGGCTTCGACCTCAACGACTTCCTGATGCAGATCTCGCAGATGAAGAAGATGGGCGGCCTGTCCGGACTGATGGACAAGCTGCCGACGCAGCTCACTGGTGGCAAGACGCCGAACATCGGCCAGTCCGACATGGACCGCGCCGAGCGCGACGTGCGCCGCATGGAAGGCATCATCTGCTCGATGACGCCGCTCGAGCGCCGCAAACCCGAGCTGATCAAGGCCACGCGCAAGCGCCGCATCGCAGCTGGGGCCGGCGTGCAGGTTCAGGACGTCAACCGCCTGCTCAACCAGTTCGAGCAGATGCAGGGCATGATGAAAAAGATGAAGGGCGGCGGCCTGATGAAGATGATGAAGCGCATGGGCGGCATGAAGCTGCCCGGCGGACCGCGCTGAGCGTTCCCCGCCGTGACCTCGTCGCCGTCAGACGCTATGCTGCGTCGCTTCGCGAACACTTCGACGGGACTCACTGATGCCTGACTGGCTTCTCGCGCTGGTGGTGGTGTCGGTCGTGGCGCTGATCGCCGTGGCCGTGCTGCGCGGCCGATCCGCATCGCCCCGACGCGGCGAGGAACGCCGCCTCGACACGGTGGCCGCCTGGCCGCCCGCGGCCACGCGCATCCTCACCAGCGCCGAGCGCCAAGCCTACGGCACGCTCGAGCGCGCCCTGCCCGGCTACATGATCCTCGCGCAGGTACCGCTGGCGCGCTTCCTGAAGGTGCCGACGCGCAACTCCTACACCGAGTGGCTGCGGCGCATGGGCACACAGTGCGCCGACCTGGTCGTCTGCGACATGGCCTCGGAGGTGTTGGCGGTCATCAACGTGCAGCCGCCGGCCGGCTCGGAGAGCGAACGGGCCCGCAAACGGCTCAATCGCATGGGCCGTGTGCTCAAGGCCGCCGGGATCCCGATGCACGTCTGGACCGACAACGCCCTGCCCTCGGCCGAGGCGGCGCGCGAGATGATCATGCCGCGGCCTGCCGGCCCAGTGGCCGCGGCGAGTTCGCCCGTCGCCGACACGCGCATCCGAGCGACGCGCCCGACGCCCTTCGACGAGGAGGGCCGCGACGAGTCGCAGGACGAACGCATCGAGGTGCGCGAGCCGCCGCCGTCGACCTGGTTCGACGAGTTCAACTCAGGTCCGGCGCCGCTGGGCGGCGGCGACAAGCCGCCGCGTTGAACGAGCAGCTCAGCCGAGCAAGGCCTGCGCGAACTCGCGCGCGTCGAAGGTCTGAAGGTCCTCGAGCTTCTCGCCCACGCCGATGAAGTAGACCGGCAGCGGCTGATTGCGGTTGCGGCCCCACAGCGCCAATGCCGCCAGCACGCCGCCTTTGGCGGTGCCGTCGAGCTTGGTGATCACCACGCCGGTCAGGCCGAGCGCCGCATCGAAGGCCTGCACCTGCGACAGCGCGTTCTGGCCGGTGTTGCCGTCGACGACCAGCAGCACCTCGTGCGGCGCGCCTTCCTGCGCCTTGGCGATGGTGCGGCGGATCTTCTTCAGTTCCTCCATCAGGTGCGCCTGCGTGGTCAGCCGGCCGGCGGTGTCGGCGATCACCACGTCGCAGCCACGCGCCTTGCCCGCCACCACGGCGTCGAAAGTCACCGCCGCCGGGTCACCGCCTTCCTGGCTGACGATCTCCACCCGGTTGCGGTCGGCCCAGACGAGAAGCTGTTCGCGCGCTGCGGCGCGGAAGGTGTCGGCCGCAGCCAGCAGCACCTTCTGGTCGGCCTCGGCCAGATGGCGGGTGAGCTTGCCGATGCTGGTAGTCTTGCCCGCGCCATTGACCCCCACCACCATGATCACCGTCGGCGTGTGCTCGCCCACGCGCAGCGGTCGCTGCAGCGGCGCGAGCAGTTCGGCCACCGCGTCGGCCAGCAGCGCCTTCACGGCGACCGGCTCGGTGGCCTTGGCGTCCTTGACGCGCCGCTTCAGGTCGTCGAGCAGGAACTGCGTGGCCTGCACGCCGGCATCGGCCATCAGCAGCGCCGCCTCCAGTTCCTCGTAGAGCGCATCGTCGATGCGCGTGCCGGTGAACACCTGCGCGATGCCGCTGCCGGTGCGGCGCAGGCCCTGGCGCAGCTTGTCGAGCCAGCCGCGGCGCTCGGTGGGCTGCGGTGGCTGAGCGGCCGGCTCGGCCGAGGCCGGCGCTTCAGGTGCGGCTAGAGCGGGCGTGGGCGCGGCTGTGGCCTTTTTCTTGAAGAAGCTGAACATCAGGGAAA
Source organism: Piscinibacter sp. (assembly GCF_050175855.1). Classification (GTDB taxonomy): domain Bacteria; phylum Pseudomonadota; class Gammaproteobacteria; order Burkholderiales; family Burkholderiaceae_C; genus Piscinibacter. The sequence goes on along the minus strand of NZ_JBFXIO010000152.1, from coordinate 1,454 downwards.
CTCGGAACAGGGGCCGCGCGAGCGGGATTCGGAGCCGCGTTATACTCGCGGGCTCAGGCGCTTTAGCTCAGTCGGTTAGAGCGACGGAATCATAATCCGCAGGTCCGGGGTTCGAATCCCTGAAGCGCCACCAGAATCCTCCGAACGGCTCCTCGTCTGACCCAGACCGGGAGCCGTTTCGGTTTCTTCCCTTCCACGACAGCCACTGGATCCACACCATGTACCGCTGTTTCGTCGCCTTCCTCGCCTCGCTGCTGTTGGCCGGGGCTGCCTCGGCGCAGAGCCTGCGCGCCTTCAAGCCCGATGCCCTGCGCGGCACGATCGAGATCCTGCAGTCACCCGAAGTGGCCTTGAACGGCAAGCCGGCGCGCCTGGCGGCCAGCGCACGCATCTTCGGGCCGGACAACCTGATCAAGATGCCGGCGTCGCTGCCGCGGCAGAAGCTGGTGGTCAACTACACGCTCGACGGGCAAGGCTTCGTGCGCGACGTCTGGATCCTGACCGCGAGCGAAGCCGGGAAGAAGCCCTGGCCGACCACGCCTGCCGAGGCGCGAGCCTGGCGCTTCGACGCGGTCTCCCAGGTCTGGATCAAGCCCTGAAGGAGCGCGGCATGAGCGCCACCGCGGGCAAGAAGGTCTTCGTCAAGACCTTCGGCTGCCAGATGAACGAGTACGACTCCGACAAGATGGTCGACGTGCTCCAGGCGGCCGAGGGCTACGAGCCCACCACCAATGTCGACGAAGCCGACCTGATCCTCTTCAACACCTGCTCGGTGCGCGAGAAGGCGCAGGAGAAGGTGTTCAGCGACCTCGGTCGCATCAAGCATCTGAAGGCCAAGGGCGTGCTGATCGGCGTGGGCGGTTGCGTCGCCAGCCAGGAAGGCGCCGCGATCATCGAACGCGCGCCCTATGTCGACGTCGTTTTCGGCCCGCAGACGCTGCACCGCTTGCCCGAGATGCTGGCGCGGCGCTCGCAGCAGCGACGCCCGCAGGTCGACATCAGCTTCCCGGAGATCGAGAAGTTCGACCACCTGCCGCCGCCGCGCAAGGAAGGCGCCAGCGCCTTCGTGTCGATCATGGAAGGCTGCTCGAAGTACTGCAGCTACTGCGTGGTGCCCTACACGCGCGGCGAAGAGGTCTCGCGTCCGTTCGACGACGTGCTGACCGAGGTCGCCGGCCTGGCCGACCAGGGCGTCAGGGAAGTGACGCTGCTCGGCCAGAACGTCAACGCCTATCGCGGCGCGATGGGCAGCAGCGGCGAGATCGCCGATTTCGCCTTGCTGATCGAGTACGTGGCCGAGATCCCCGGCATCGAGCGCATCCGCTACTCCACCAGCCACCCGAACGAGTTCACCCAGCGCCTCATCGACGTGTATGGCCGCGTGCCGCAGCTGGTGAACCACCTTCACCTGCCGGTGCAGCATGGCAGCGACCGCATCCTGATGGCGATGAAGC
>NZ_JBFXIO010000151.1:0-10976 GCF_050175855.1 Piscinibacter sp. | reverse complement strand
CAGGTCACGCACCAGGCAGCGGTGAAGTCGACGAACACCGGCGTGCCGGCGGCGCGCAACTCGGCCACACGCTGCTCGCTCCAGGGCTCCCAGGCCGAGCCGGCCTCGCCGCTGCGTGCCGGCGAGCTGGCCGCCGACGCGTGCAGCGTCGGCAGCATCCACGACAGCGCCGCGGCCAGGCTCAGCACGCCGATCGCACCGAAGGCCGCGCGGCCGATGCCGCCGATGCCCGGCGTGCCCAGTGCCCAGACGATGAAGGCCAGCGCCAGCAGCACGGCCAGCAGTGCCGAGGCGCCGTCGATGCCGACCTGCTGCCCGATCACCCAGACCAGCCAGATCACGGTGGCGAACATCGGGAAGGCCATCAGCACCTTGAAGCGCGCCATCCAGGCCCCCGGGCGCGGCAGCAGCCGGGCCAGGCCCGGCCACAGGCTGGCGGCGAGGTAAGGCAGCGCCATGCCCAGGCCGAGCGCGGCGAATACGGCCAGGGCCTGTGACGCCGGCAGGGTGACGGCGAAGCCGAGGGAGGCGCCCATGAACGGCGCGGTGCAGGGCGAGGCCACCGCCACGGCGAGCACGCCGGTCAGGAAGGAGTCCACCATCGGGTGGCGGGCCTGCAGCGACGCCAGGCTGCTCGGCAGCACCGAGCCGAACTCGAACACGCCAGCCAGGTTCAGGCCGATCAGCGTGAACAGCGCAGCGAGCACCGCGATCACCGCAGGCGATTGCAGCTGGAAGCCCCAGCCGAGCTGCTCGCCGCCGGCGCGCAGCGCCAGCAGTGCTGCAGCCAATGCCACGAACGAGAGCACCACGCCGGCGGTGTAGGCGAAGCCGCCGAGCGCCAGCGCGCGGCGGTCGTCGGCGTGCGAGGCGAAGCCCAGCACCTTCAGCGACAACACCGGGAACACGCAGGGCATCAGGTTGAGGATGGCGCCGCCGACCAGCGCGAACAACAGCGCCAGGCCGAGCCCGAGCGGCGGCGCGGCGGGGGCAGGCGCCGGCGTGGCGGCCGGCTTCGGCGTGGTGCCGGGGGCGGGCCAGGCACCGGCGATGTCGAAGCCGACCCGCACGCCAGCCTTCTCGCCCGAGGCAGCCAGCACCGCGTCCATGCGCGCGGGCGAGTCGATGCGCTGGTCGGACAGCGGCACGCGCACCGTCCAGCGCTGGCCATCCCAGCGCGCCGGGCGCGGCAAGGCGTTGTCGAGCACGCCGGGCGCCTCGGGGAAGAACTCGACCGCCTTGCCGGCCCATGCCGCCGGCAGCCCGTCGACCACCAGCGACAGACCGTCGGTGCCGACCGTCGCCGTGGCCTTGGCATCGGCCAGCGTGCGCGGCTTCGCCGCTGCCGCGGCCTCGAACTCGGCCGCGCGCGCCGCGAAGGCCGAAGCCACCGGGATGTCCAGCGCGAAGTCGCCGCCCTCGGGGATGCAGACGTCCTTGCACACCAGCCAGTCGGCGCGCAGCTTCACCGTCAGCGTGTCGGCGGCGTAACCGGCCGGTACCTCGACCTTCACCGGCAGCAGCAGGCGGCCCTCGTAGCCGTAGTTCATCAGCGGGCCGATCGGCAGGCGCGCCGGCGTGGGCCATTCGATCTCGCCGGGCTTGAAGCCGTCGGGCAGCGTCCACTGCAGCGTGGTCGGCAGGCCCGAATCTCCCGGGTTCTTCCAGTAGGTGTGCCAGTGCGGCTGGTGTTCGATGGCCAGGCCCAGCCACAACGGCTGACCCGGCGCCACGCCCTGCGGCGCATGGGCGACGAGCTCGGCGCGCACCTGCTCGGTGGTGACCGTCGCCGCGCCGCCGGGCAGCGCCGAGGCGGGAAGGGTCAGGATGAGGGGCAGGGCGGCGAAGAGCGCGCGCAGCAGACGCATGGTGGTGAGAAGCAGACGAAGCAACCCGCAATTGTCGAGGCGGCCGGCCCGAAAAGCGTGACGTAAGGCAACCGGCCGAACATGCGCAGCGATCATCTCAGCTCCTGTACATCCACAGGGGCGCGGCAGGGGCGAAGACCCGTCGGAACCGGGGGTCGGTCGAAATGACCGGGTAACCACGTATAATTCCGAGGCTTTGCTGCTTGCAGACGTGACCGCGCACCATGACCGACACGATCGACCACGGTGCACGACACGCCGGTTACGCAGATGAGGCGCAGGATCCGCCTTTCAAGACACTGTCTCGCGAAGAAGCACAGGCCTTGAAGGCCAAACTCCCGCAGGTCTCGCCCTGGCGGGTCGTCGCGGCCCAGGCCGTGGCGGGGTTGTCGTGCGCGGCCATCGCCTGGCTGCTCACGCAGCACAGCGGGGTCGCCTGGTCGGCGCTGTACGGCGCGCTGGCCGTGGTGTTGCCGGGTGCCTTGCTGGCGCGCGGCATGACGCGAGGGGCCGGTTCTCCGGTGGCTGCGGCCGCGGGGTTCCTGTTCTGGGAGATGCTGAAGATCGGGGTGGCCATCGCCATGCTCGTGATCGCGGCGAAGGTGGTGCCCGGCTTGAGCTGGCCCGCCCTGCTGCTCACGATGGTGGTGTGCATGAAGGTGAACTGGGTCGCGCTGCTGTGGCGCGCCCGCTGAAGCGACAACGAGCTCGAGAAGACGAACATGGCAGCAGAAGGCACAGCGCACGCGCCCACCGCCGGTGAATACATCGTTCACCACCTGCAGCATCTGCAGACGGGCAAGCAGACCGCGGTGGTGGATTTCTCCATCATCAACCTCGATTCCCTGTTCTTCTCCGTCACGCTCGGCGTGCTCGGCTGCTGGCTGCTGTGGCTGGCCGCGCGCAAGGCGACCTCCGGCGTGCCGGGTCGTTTCCAGGCCGCCGTCGAGGTGCTGGTCGAGATGGTCGATTCGCAGGCCAAGGGCATCGTGCACAACGCCACCAGCCGCAAGCTGGTCGCGCCGCTGGCCCTGACGGTGTTCGTGTGGATCTTCCTGATGAACGCGATGGATCTGCTGCCGGTCGACCTGATCCCGGCGATCTGGCATTCCGTCGGCCCGGCGCTGGGCTTCAAGGACTACATGCGCGTCGTGCCGACCGCGGACCTGTCGATCACCATGGGCCTGTCGCTGGGCGTGCTGATCGTCTGCCTGGTCTACAACGTCAAGATCAAGGGCGCTGGCGGCTGGATCCACGAACTCTTCGCCGCGCCGTTCGGTGACAAGTGGTTCCTGTACCCGATCAACTTCCTCATGCAGATCATCGAGTTCGTCGCCAAGACGGTCTCGCACGGCATGCGACTGTTCGGCAACATGTACGCCGGCGAACTGATCTTCATGCTGATCGCGCTGATGGGCGGCGCCTGGGCCCTGTCGGGCACCGGCATCGCGCTGTTCCTCGGCCACATCATCGCGGGCTCGGTGTGGGCCATCTTCCACATCCTGATCATCACCCTGCAGGCCTTCGTGTTCATGATGCTCACGCTGGTCTACGTCGGTCAGGCCCACGACGCGCACTGATCCGCGCACCTCGGTTTTCCCTCCCCCTTTTCTTTCTCAATCCATCAAGGAGCCACCATGGAAGTCATTAGCTTTGTTGCCCTCGCCGCCGGCCTGATCATCGGTCTGGGCGCCATCGGCGCTTGTGTCGGCATCGGCATCATGGGCAGCAAGTACCTCGAGTCGGCCGCCCGCCAGCCCGAGCTGATGAACGAACTGCAGACCAAGATGTTCCTGCTGGCCGGCCTGATCGACGCGGCGTTCATCATCGGCACCGGTATCGCCCTGTGGTTCGCCACGGCCAACCCGTTCCTGGCCCAGATCGCCAACCTGCCGAAGTAAGTCGTCGCCGCCCGCGCGCGACATTTCACTGACGTTCCAGAGGCAACAACGTGAGCATCAACGCTACGCTGATTGCGCAGTTGATCGTCTTCCTGATCCTGGTGTGGTTCACGATGAAGTTCGTGTGGCCGCCGATCACGAAGGCGCTCGACGAGCGTGCGCAGAAGATCGCCGACGGCCTGTCGGCCGCCGACAAGGCGAAGGCCGACCTCGCCAGCGCCAACAAGCGTGTCGAGGAGCAGCTCGCCGCTGCCCGTACCGACGCCGCCCAGCGCCTGGCCGATGCCGAGCGCCTGGCCCAGCAGATGATCGAGGAGGCCAAGGGCCGCGCGTCCGACGAGGGCGCCAAGATCATCGCTGCCGCCAAGGCCGAGGCCGAGCAGGAAGCCGTGAAGGCCCGCGAGGCGCTGCGCGACCAGGTCGCCGCGCTGGCGGTCAAGGGTGCCGAGCAGATCCTGCGCAAGGAGGTCAACGCCTCCGTGCACGCCGACCTGCTCAACCGCCTGAAGACGGAGCTCTGAGCATGGCCGAGCTGGCAACCATCGCACGGCCGTACGCCGAGGCGCTGTTCAAGGCGGTGCCTGCGCAGGGCGCCGCCGACGTGGCCGCGCAGGTGGGCGTGATCGCCCAGGTCGCCGCCCACGAGCAGGTGCGGCAGTTCGCCGACAACCCCAAGGTCGGCGCGCAACAGGTCTTCGACCTGATCGCGACGGTGGCCAAGCTCTCGCTCGGCGACGCGGCGAAGAACCTGCTGCGCACGGTGATCGACAACGGCCGCCTCGCGGCGCTGCCCGAGATCGCTGCGCAGTTCCATGCTCTGGTCAATGCGCGCTCCGGCGTCTCCGACGCCACGGTGTACAGCGCCTTCCCGATCGACGCGACGCAGCTCCCGCAGGTGGTGGCCTCGCTGGAGAAGCGCTTCGGCCGCAAGCTCAACGTGAGCGTGGTGGTCGATCCGTCGCTGATCGGCGGTGTGCGCGTGGTCGTCGGCGACGAGGTGCTCGACACCTCGGTCAAGGCCCGACTCGAACAAATGAAGGTGGCTCTGTCCGCGTGAGCGTGGCCAGGTCGTCCCGGAGAAAGACATGAATCTGAATCCCGCAGAGATTTCCGAACTGATCAAGAGCCGCATCGAGGGCCTCGGCGCCTCGGCGGACATCAAGAACCAGGGCACGGTGGTGTCGGTGACCGACGGCATCGTGCGCGTTCACGGCCTGTCCGACGTGATGGCCGGCGAAATGCTCGAGTTCCCCGCCACCAAGGACGGCCAGCCGACCTTCGGCCTGGCGCTGAACCTGGAGCGCGACTCGGTCGGCGCGGTGATCCTGGGTGAGTACGAGCACATCTCCGAGGGCGACACCGTCAAGTGCACGGGCCGCATCCTGGAAGTGCCGGTCGGCCCCGAGCTGATCGGCCGCGTCGTCAACGCGCTGGGCCAGCCGATCGACGGCAAGGGCCCGATCAACGCCAAGATGACCGACGTGATCGAGAAGGTCGCCCCGGGCGTGATCGCGCGCAAGAGCGTGGACCAGCCGGTGCAGACCGGCCTGAAGTCGATCGACACCATGGTGCCGATCGGCCGTGGCCAGCGCGAGCTGATCATCGGCGACCGCCAGACCGGCAAGACCGCGGTGGCGATCGACACGATCATCAACCAGAAGGGTCAGAACATGACCTGCATCTACGTCGCGATCGGCCAGAAAGCCTCGTCGATCAAGAACGTGGTGCGCGCGCTCGAGCAGAACGGCGCGATGGAATACACCATCGTCGTCGCCGCCTCGGCCTCCGAGTCCGCCGCGATGCAGTACGTGTCGGCCTACTCCGGCTGCACGATGGGCGAGTACTTCCGCGACCGCGGCCAGGACGCCCTGATCATCTACGACGACCTGTCCAAGCAGGCCGTCGCCTACCGCCAGGTCTCGCTGCTGCTGCGCCGCCCGCCGGGCCGCGAAGCCTTCCCCGGTGACGTGTTCTATCTCCACAGCCGCCTGCTCGAGCGCGCCGCGCGCGTGAACGCCGACTACGTCGAGGCCTTCACCAAGGGTGAGGTCAAGGGCAAGACCGGCTCGCTGACCGCGCTGCCCGTCATCGAGACGCAGGCCGGCGACGTGTCCGCGTTCGTGCCGACCAACGTGATCTCGATCACCGACGGCCAGATCTTCCTCGAGACCTCGCTGTTCAACGCCGGTATCCGCCCCGCGATCAACGCCGGTATCTCGGTGTCGCGCGTCGGTGGCGCTGCACAGACCAAGCTGATCAAGAGCCTGTCCGGCGGCATCCGTACCGACCTGGCGCAGTACCGCGAGCTGGCCGCGTTCGCGCAGTTCGCCTCCGACCTCGACGCCGCCACCCGCAAGCAGCTCGACCGCGGCGCCCGCGTGACCGAACTGCTCAAGCAGCCGCAGTACTCGCCGCTGCCGATCAGCCTGATGGCTGCCTCGGTGTACGCGGTGAACAAGGGCTACATGGACGACATCGACGTCAAGAAGGTGCTGCCGTTCGAGCACGGCCTGCACCAGCACCTGAAGTCCAGCCACGCCGGCCTGCTCGCCAAGCTCGAGAAGGACAAGGCCATGGACAAGGATGCTGAGGCCGAACTGAACAACGCGATCGCGGCGTTCAAGAAGTCCTTCGCCTGACCGTCACAAGGAGCTAGACCATGGCGGTCGGCAAAGAGATTCGCGGCAAGATCAAATCGGTGGAGAACACCAAGAAGATCACCAAGGCCATGGAAATGGTCGCCGCCTCCAAGATGCGCAAGGCGCAGGATCGGATGCGCGCCGCGCGTCCGTACAGCGACAAGATCCGCAACATCACGGCCAACCTGTCGCAGGCGAACCCGGAGTACCAGTCGCCCTACATGCGCCAGGGCGGCAACGCGAAGAAGGTGGGCATCATCGTCGTCACGACCGACAAGGGTCTGTGCGGCGGCCTGAACACCAACATCCTGCGTGCCGTCACCAACAAGATGCGCGAGCTGCAGGGCGAGGGCGTCGCGGTGGAGGCGGTGGCGATCGGCAACAAGGGCTTCGGCTTCCTGAACCGCATCGGCGCCAAGGTCGTGTCGCACGCCATCCAGCTCGGCGACGCGCCGCAGCTCGAAAAGCTGATCGGCCCGGTCAAGGTGATGCTGGATGCCTTCGTCGCCGGCCAGCTCGATGCGGTCTACCTGTGCTACACGCAGTTCATCAACACGATGAAGCAGGAGCCGCAGGTGCAGAAGCTGCTGCCGCTGTCGGCCGACCACCTGCAGCAGACCGCCGCCGAGAAGGCGCAGTACGGCTGGGACTACCTCTACGAGCCGGACGCGCCCACCGTCATCGACGAGCTGCTGACGCGCTACATCGAGGCGCTGGTCTACCAGGCGGTCGCCGACAACATGGCGTCGGAGCAGTCGGCGCGCATGGTCGCGATGAAGGCCGCGACCGACAACGCCGGCAATCTGATCGCCGAACTGAAGCTGGTCTACAACAAGACCCGCCAGGCCGCGATCACGAAGGAACTCTCCGAGATCGTCGGTGGCGCCGCCGCCGTCTGATCACGCACACGAATACCGATTGAAGGAAAGACAAATGGCCAACACTCAAGCCCAGGGCAAGATCGTCCAGTGCATCGGCGCGGTCGTGGACGTGGAGTTCCCGCGTGACCAGATGCCCAAGGTCTACGACGCGCTGAAACTCGAAGGCTCGGCGCTGACGCTGGAAGTGCAGCAGCAGCTCGGCGACGGCGTGGTGCGCACGATTGCCCTCGGTTCGTCCGACGGCATCCGCCGCGGCCTGATGGTCACCAACACCGGCGCGGCGATCACCGTGCCGGTCGGCAAGGCCACGCTCGGCCGCATCATGGACGTGCTGGGCAACCCGATCGACGAGCGCGGCCCGGTCAGCGCCGAGCTGTCGGCCTCGATCCACCGCAAGGCCCCGACCTACGACGAGCTGTCGCCGTCGCAGGAACTGCTCGAAACCGGCATCAAGGTGATCGACCTGATCTGCCCGTTCGCCAAGGGCGGCAAGGTGGGCCTGTTCGGCGGCGCCGGCGTCGGCAAGACCGTCAACATGATGGAGCTCATCAACAACATCGCCAAGGCGCACTCGGGCCTGTCGGTGTTCGCCGGCGTGGGCGAGCGCACCCGCGAGGGCAACGACTTCTATCACGAGATGTCGGACTCCGGCGTCGTGAAGCAGGACAACCTCGCCGAGTCGAAGGTGGCGATGGTGTACGGCCAGATGAACGAGCCGCCGGGCAACCGCCTGCGCGTGGCGCTGACCGGCCTGACGATCGCCGAATCGTTCCGCGACGAAGGCCGTGACGTGCTGTTCTTCGTCGACAACATCTACCGCTACACGCTGGCCGGCACGGAAGTGTCCGCGCTGCTGGGCCGCATGCCTTCCGCGGTGGGCTACCAGCCGACGCTGGCCGAGGAAATGGGCCGCCTGCAGGAGCGCATCACGTCGACGAAGGTCGGTTCGATCACCTCGATCCAGGCCGTGTACGTGCCCGCGGACGACCTGACCGACCCGTCGCCGGCGACCACCTTCGCCCACCTCGACGCCACCGTCGTGCTGTCGCGTGACATCGCCGCGCTGGGCATCTACCCCGCGGTGGACCCGCTGGACTCCACCAGCCGCCAGATCGACCCGAACGTCGTCGGCGAAGAGCACTACACGACCACGCGCGCCGTGCAGGCCATCCTGCAGCGCTACAAGGAGCTGCGCGACATCATCGCCATCCTGGGCATGGACGAGCTGTCGCCGGAAGACAAGCTGGCCGTGGCCCGCGCGCGCAAGATCCAGCGCTTCCTGTCGCAGCCGTTCCACGTGGCCGAGGTGTTCACCGGCACGCCGGGCAAGTACGTGCCGCTGAAGGAAACCATCCGCGGCTTCAAGATGATCGTCAATGGCGAGTGCGACTCGCTGCCCGAGCAGGCCTTCTACATGGTCGGCACGATCGACGAGGCCTTCGAGAAGGCCAAGAAGATCCAATAAGGAGCCACGATGATGGCCACCATCCACGTCGACGTCGTCTCCGCGGAAGAGAACATCTTCTCCGGCGAGGCGAAGTTCGTCGCACTGCCCGGTGAAGGCGGCGAGCTCGGCATCCTGCCGCGCCACACGCCGCTGATCACCCGCATCAAGCCCGGCGCGGTGCGCATCGAGCGGGCCGACAACGGCGAGGAGGAGTTCGTCTTCGTCGCCGGCGGCATCCTCGAGGTGCAGCCGCACTGCGTGACGGTGCTTGCCGACACCGCCATCCGCGGCCACGACCTCGACGAGGCCAAGGCCACGGAAGCGAAGAAGCTGGCCGAAGAGGCGATGAAGAACGCCAAGAGCGACATCGACTTCGCCGCCGCGCAGAGCGAGTTCGCCACCATGGCGGCCCAGCTCGCCGCCATTCAGAAGCTGCGCCGCAAGTAAGCAGATCCAGCGGCCGCCGCGGAACCGGCTTCGCCGGGCCGCCGGCGGCGCCCCCTGGGGGGAGCGCCGTGAGGCGCTAAGGGGGGTTACTTCCTCACGCCGAAGACCCAGGCGATCGCCGAGAAGCTCACGAAGGCGAGCGCGGTGCTGACCATGATGATGCGCGTCACGCGCCCGTTGTCGGCGCCGTAGCGCTCGGCCAGGATGGCCACGTTGCTGGCGCTGGGCAGCGCGGCATTGAGCACCAGCACCAGCAGCGCGAAATGCGAGACGCTGGCGCCCGCCGCGTTGGCGATCACGCCACCGCTGAGCACCAGCAGCGGGTGCACGAACAGCTTGACCAGCGCCACCGGCAGGTAGTCGCGCAGCGGCGTGCGCGAGTGCACGTGCTGCTGCGCGCGCCACAGCACCGCACCGATGGTGAACAGCGCCACCGGCGTGGCCGCATCGCCGAGCATGCGCAGGATGTCCTTCACCGGGCCGGGCTGCGGGATGCCGGTAGCGGCCACCAGCGCGCCGAGCGCAATCGCCCACGGCAGCGGGTTGCTCAGCGCACCGCGCAGCGCGCGGCCGAACGGTGCGAGCAGTCCGTGCTTCGTCGCCGTCTCGCTGGCCGGGCGAAGCTGCGCCAGCGCCAGGCACAGCGAGCTGGTGAACACGATGTCGATCAGGATGCAGCCGATCAGCGGGCCGGCGCTTTTCTCGCCGAGCAGCCCGATCAGCAGCGGGAAACCCATGAAACCCGAGTTCGGGAAGGCGGCCACGAGTGCGCCGAAGGCGGCATCCTTCATCGAGACGCCGGGGCCGTCGGGCGTGCGGCGCAGTGTCAACGCGATGGTGAACACCACCATCAACAGCGCGCTGCCGCCCCAGATGGCGATCAGCACCGGATCGATCAGCTGCGCGAACGGCATGCTGGCGCCAAAGCGGAACAGCATGCACGGCAGGGCGAAGAACAGCACGAAGCCGTTCAGTCCCGGGATGGCGGACTCGGGCAGGTAGCCGCGCTGGACTGCGAGGTAGCCGAGGAGAACGAGCGCGAAGAAGGGGAACGTGACTGCCAGGATCGCCTGCATGGCTGCGAGTATCGCAGCGGCAAGTGGGGCCGGCCGTTCAGTCCCAGTGCGCGTCCAGCCGCTGCAGGCGCTCGCGAGCCTCGTGTTCGCCGAACTGCAGCGAGATCGCGCCGAACAGGTGAGAACGCAGGTGCCACAGTTCGCCGCGGCTGCGCGCCTGCAGGATGCGCACGTCCAGCGCGCAGCGCGGCTGCGCGGGCAGGTCCTGAACCAGCGAGCTGATCAGGCGGCGCAGGAAGAGCAGGTCGTGTTCGTCTTCGTCGGGCGCGGGCCGGTCGAGCCCGGCCAGGCGCAGGACGCTGTCGAGGGCCCGCTTCCAGCGGGTGTCGGAGGGCGAGGGCATGACGGTTCGTGGCATGTCGTTGTCGCGGCGGCCTTCGTGAGGCTGGCGCAGGTGGCGCGGGAGCCGGGTTGGCGAGGCGAACTGTGCCCAAGCCGAAACCAAACGAAAAGAGCCGCGACCAAAACGAACCGGTAAGGCAACGAAAACAACCGAACACCGCGCCCGCGCGTTGCGGTCCGCCCGACGGCGCTGTGACTTTTGCCCGCGCCCCGGGTGGGGCCGGGCAGGGGCGAACACCCCCGCTATCATGGCGCGCCCCTCGCACCGCCCACCGCCCGTGTCCGAACCCGCATCGCTCAACCCGGCCCAGATGGAAGCGGTGCACCACCTGGGCGGGCCCTGCCTCGTGCTGGCGGGCGCCGGCTCGGGCAAGA
>NZ_JBFXIO010000150.1:0-11026 GCF_050175855.1 Piscinibacter sp. | reverse complement strand
CGCCGCCGCATGCCGCCATCGCCAACACGCACCAGACGCTGCCGCGCCTGTCCGACCTGCTGCGCCTGGGCGACGCCGGCCTGAAGGCGCTGCTCAACGACTGGCTGGAAGGCGTGTACACCGCCGCCAGCATCGACGAGGCGCTGGCCAACCGCAGCAAGCTGACGCACGGCGAAGTGATCATGACCCGCGAGGGCCACCAGATCAGCCAGTTCGCGGTGGCCTTCTACGCACCCGATTCCGAGCAGGCCGGCATGCTGGCCCGCGCCCAGGAGATCGAGAATCTCGAGCGCCAGCAGCGCGCCCAGGCGCTGATCGCCGAGGAGTCGCGCAGCGCCCTGGTGCGCGCCGAGGCGGCCTACACCGAGGCTTCGCAGCGGTTGACCACCGCGCGGCGCGACGCCGCCGAGGCGCAGACGCGCGCCCACCAGCTGCAGGTGGAACTGCTGCGCCTGTCGCAGCTGGCCGAGCAGACCAGCACCCGCCGCGCCCAGCTCGACGAGGAACTCGCCGAGCTCGACGCCCAGCTGGAAGACCTGAACGAGCGCCGCGCCACCGGCGAGGCGAAGTTCGAGGAACTCGACATGCAGCTGGCGACCACGCAGGAGCGCCACGCCGAGCTCGACGAGGGCGTGATCACCGCCGAGCGCAAGCTGGCCGATGCCCGTGAGCAGCTGCGTGCGCTGGAGCGCCAGAGCCAGGAGGCGCAGTTCCACGCCCGTTCGCTGGCGGCGCGGCGCGGCGAACTGCAGCGCGGCATCGAGACGGCGGTGCAGCAGGTGGCCGCCAACGAGGCTTCCGCCCAGCAGCTGACCGAGGAGCTCGAGCGGCTGACCGACGCCGCCGCACAGGCCGGGCTGCAGACGGCACTGGCGCTCAAGCTGGAGCGCGAGGCCGCGCTCGGCGCCAAGCGCAGCGAGTACGACGACCTCACGCTGCGCATGCGCCGCGCCGAGGAGCAGCGCATGCAGCACGAGCAGAGCCTGGCACCGCTGCGCGAACGCATCACCAAGCTGCAGCTGGAGGAGCAGGCCGCCCAGCTCGGCGGCGCGCAGTACCTCGAGCAGCTCACCGCCGCGCAGGTCGACCTGGAGGCGCTGGCGAAGAACATCGAGGAAAACGGCGTCAAGCTCTACGGCCTGCAAGGCGAGATCGACCGCATCAACCGCGAGATCAACGCGCTGGGCGCGGTGAACCTCGCCGCGCTCGACGAGCTCACCGCCGCGCGCGAGCGCAAGACCTTCCTCGACGCGCAGAACGCCGACCTCACCGACGCGATCAAGACGCTGGAAGACGCCATCCACAAGATCGACCTGGAAACGCGCGACCTGCTCGGCAGCACCTTCAACCAGGTCAACGAGCACTTCGGCCGCATGTTCCCCAGCCTGTTCGGCGGCGGCCAGGCCAAGCTGGTGATGACCGGCGAGGAGATCCTCGACGCCGGTGTGCAGGTGATGGCCCAGCCGCCGGGCAAGAAGAACAGCACCATCCACCTGCTGTCGGGCGGCGAGAAGGCGCTCACCGCGATCGCGCTGGTGTTCGCGATCTTCCAGCTCAACCCCGCGCCGTTCTGCCTGCTCGACGAGGTCGACGCGCCGCTGGACGACGCCAACACCGAGCGCTATGCCAAGCTGGTGAAGGAGATGGCCGCGGGCACCCAGTTCCTCTTCATCAGCCACAACAAGATCGCGATGGAGATGGCCGAGCAGCTGATCGGCGTGACCATGCAGGAGCAGGGCGTCTCGCGCATCGTGGCGGTCGACATGGAAGCCGCCGTCAGCATGGCGGAAGCCGCCTGACATGAACCCCCCCCGTAGCGCCTGCGGCGCCCCCCCCCAGGGGGGCGCCGCTAGCGGACCGGCGGAGCCGGATCCGCGGCGGCTGCTCGGTGCGGTGCGGCTCGCTTCTGGAGCGGAGCGGTGAGCCTGACCGTCGCGCTCGCTCTCTTCGGCGTGGCGGTGCTGGCGGCGATGGCCGTTCACTTGTGGTGGCAATCGCGCCGGGCGCAGCCGCGGCGCGTGCTCGAATCGAAGCCAGTCGAGCCAGTGGTCGAGCCCAGCTTCGATGCGCCCGCCAGCGCGGAAGCCGACGACACGCCGGCAGCGGAGCTGCGCCAGCCGCGCCGCCTGCCGCCGAAGCTCGACGCGCTGATCGATGCCATCGCCACGCTCGGCATCGAGGTGCAGGTCAGCGGCGAGATGGCGCTGTCGCACCTGCCGCCGTCGCACCGCGCCGGCAGCAAGCCTTTCTTCATTGAGGGCTGGAATGTCGTCACGAAGGAATGGGAGCCGCCGGCCGCCGGGCAGCGCTACAGCGAGTTCCAGGCCGGCGTGCAGCTGGCCAACCGCGGCGGTGCGCTCAACGAGATCGAATACTCGGAGTTCGTGCAGAAGGTCGAGGCCTTCGCCGAGGCGATCGGCGCGATGGCCGACTTCCCCGACATGCTGGAAGTGGTGGCGCGTGCCCGCGAGCTCGATGCCTTCGCCAGCGAGCACGACGCCCAGCTCGCCGTGCATCTACGCTCGCGCTCGGTGGCCTGGAGCGTGGGCTTCATCCAGCAGCATGCCGCCCGGCACGGTTTCGTGGCCGGGATGGGCGCGGCTCGCCTGGTGCTTCCGGGCAACGAGGACGGCGCGCCGCCGGTGCTGACGCTGTCCTTCGACACGCAGGCGGCTCTGGCCGAAGACCCGAACCAGTCGGCGTTGCGCGACATCACCTTGAGCTTCGACGTTCCGCAGACCGACCCGGCGGGCGAGCCCTTCGTGGCCTGGCAGGCCAGCGCGCAGGCGCTCTCGCTGGGCATGGACGCCGCCATCGTCGACGACAACGGCAACCCGCTGTCGGCGGAAGGCTTCGCCATCATCGGCAGCGAGCTGACCTCGCTGTACGAAGCGCTGGAGTCGCGCGGCCTGCCCGCCGGCTCGGCCGCGGCGCGGCGCCTCTTCAGCTGAGCGCGGCGCGCTCGCACACAATCGCGGCATGAGTCCGAACGACCCCGCCGCGCGCGCCGCCGAGCTGCGCGCCGCGCTGCACCGCCACGCCCATCTCTACTACGTGCTCGACGCGCCGGAGATCCCTGACGCCGAGTACGACCGCCTGTTCCGCGAACTGCAGGACATCGAAGCCGCACACCCCGAGCTGCTGACGCCCGATTCGCCCACGCAGCGCGTGCTCGGCAAGGTGCTGGAAGGCTTCGAGCCGGTGCGCCACGCGGTGCCGATGCTGTCGATCCGCACCGAGACCGACACCGAGGCCTCGGGTGCAGTGGCCTTCGACGCCCGCGTGCGCCGCGAGCTGGAGCTGACAGAGGCCGACCCGCCGGTGGAATACGCCGCCGAGTTGAAGTTCGACGGCCTGGCCATCAACCTGCGCTACGAGCGCGGCGTGCTGGTGCAGGCGGCCACGCGCGGTGACGGCGAGACCGGCGAGGACGTGACGCAGAACATCCGCACCATCGGCCAGATCCCGCTGCGCCTGATCGGCACCGAGGCCGCCGTGCTCGAGGTGCGCGGCGAGGTCTACATGCGCCGCGACGATTTCGAGGCGCTCAACGAGGCGCAGCGCGCCAAGGGCGAGAAGACCTACGTCAACCCGCGCAACACCGCCGCCGGCGCGGTGCGCCAGCTCGATCCGGCGGTGACCGCCTCGCGACCCTTGAGCTTCTTCGCCTACGGCCTCGGCGAGGTGCAGGGCTGGGAGGTGCCGCTCACGCACGCCGCGCTGCTCGACGCGCTGCAGGCGATGGGCGTGCCGGTGTGCGCCGACCGCGCCGTCGTGCACGGCGCCGACGGGCTGGTGGGCTTCCACCGCGCGATGGGCGAGAAGCGCGACGCGCTGCCCTTCGACATCGACGGCGTGGTCTACAAGGTCAATGCGCGCGCGCTGCAGCAGCGCCTGGGCTTCGTCTCGCGCGAGCCGCGCTGGGCGGTGGCGCACAAGTACCCGGCGCAGGAGCAGATGACGGTGCTGCGCGACATCGACATCCAGGTCGGCCGCACCGGCAAGCTCACGCCGGTGGCCAAGCTGGAGCCGGTGTTCGTCGGCGGCACGACGGTGAGCAATGCCACGCTGCACAACGAGGACGAGACGCGCCGCAAGGACGTGCGCATCGGAGACACGGTGATCGTGCGCCGCGCCGGCGACGTGATCCCGGAAGTGGTCGGCGTGGTGTTGGAGCGCCGACCGGCCGACGTGGGCGAGCCCTTCGACCTTTACAAGCGCCTGGGCGGCAAATGCCCGGTGTGCGGCAGCGACATCGCCCGAGAGGAAGGCGAGGTCGACTGGCGCTGCAGCGGCGGCCTGTTCTGCCCGGCGCAGCGCAAGCAGGCCATCCTGCACTTCGCCCAGCGCCGCGCGCTGGACATCGAGGGCCTGGGCGACAAGCTGGTCGACCAGCTGGTCGACGCCGGCATCGTGCGCACGCTGCCCGAGCTCTACACGCTGGGGCTGGCCAAGCTCAGCGCGCTGGAGCGCATGGGCGAGAAGAGCGCGGCCAACCTGCTCGCCGGGCTGGAGAAGAGCAAGCACACCACGCTGGCGCGATTCCTCTACGGGCTGGGCATCCGCCACGTCGGCGAGACCACCGCCAAGGACCTGGCCAAGCACTTCGGCGGCATCGACCGGGTGATGGAGGCCAGTGTCGATCAACTGCTGGAGGTGAACGACGTCGGCCCGGTGGTGGCGCAGAGCATTCGCACCTTCTTCGACCAGCCGCACAACCGCGAGGTGGTCGAGCAGTTGCGCGCGGTGGGCGTGCGCTGGGACGAACACGACGGCCATCGCCCCGACGCCTCCGCGCTGCCGCTGGCGGGCAAGACGCTGGTGCTGACCGGCACGCTGCCGACGTTCTCGCGCGACGAGGCCAAGGACCTGATCGAGGCAGCCGGCGGCAAGGTCAGCGGCTCGGTGTCGAAGAAGACCCACTACGTGATCGCCGGCGAGGAGGCCGGCAGCAAGCTGGACAAGGCGCGCGAGCTGGGCGTGACGGTGCTCGACGAGGCCGGACTGCGCGCGCTGCTCGAAGGCGGTGCGGCGTGAGCGAGCCCGACTGGCTGGCCGAACTGCGCCGCCGCGCCGCGCAACCACCGCTGCGCCCGCGCGAGCCGCTGATCCTCGGCCGCGCCGAGATCGGCTCAATCGAGCCGGCGATCGGCGAGCGTATGGCGGCCGACGGGCTGCCGCTGCGCCATGAAGGCGGCGCCTGGCAGGTCACCTCGCACGACGACGAGGCGCTGGCCGAGCTGGCGCATTGGCTTCGCGCGCAGGACCTCGCGGGACGCTGGCGCGACGAATTGCTGCCCGTGATCGACGCCGCCGGAACGCCGCACGGCGCCATCGAGCGCGCCGCGGTGCGGCCGCTGGGCATCACCACGCACGCGGTGCACCTGGTGGGCCGCCATCCCGACGGGCGCTTCTGGGTGCAGCAGCGCGCCTGGGACAAGGCCACCGACCCGGGGATGTGGGACACCCTGGTCGGCGGCCTGATGTCGGCCGACGAGACGGTGCGCCAGACGCTGGAGCGCGAGACCTGGGAGGAAGCTGGCCTCCATCTGGCCGAACTCGACGCCCTGCAGCCGCTCGGCCACCTGCAGATCCGCCGGCCGGTCAGCGAGGGCTACATGGTCGAGCGTGCGGTGCTGTTCCAGGCGGTCCTGCCGCGCAACGCCATGCCGCAGAACCAGGACGGCGAGGTGGGCGGCTTCGCCTGCCTCGATGCCGTCGAGCTGCGCGAGGGGCTTGCCGCCGGGCGCTATACGCTCGAGGCCGCGCTGATCCACGCGCACGCGCTGGAGCTCGACGAACGCCGCTGAGCGGCCTCTGCACCGCTCAGGCCAGCCGCAGGGCCATCACGCCGGCGACCACCAGCGCCGTGCCGGCCGCCCGCAGCGGACCGAAACCTTCCTTGAGCCACAGCGCGCCGAGCGCTGCGGCGAACAGCACCGAGGTCTCGCGCAGCGCTGCGACCATCGCCACCGGCGCCTGCGTCATCGCCCACAGCGCGATCGCGTAGGAGCCGAACGAAGCCGCCGTGCCGGCCAGCGCCAGCTTCCAGCGCCCGGCCATGTGGGCGAGCGTGGCGTCGAATGCCGCGCGCCGCCGCCACAGCACCAGCGCGAGGTAGGGCAGCCCCTCGAAGACGAACAACGTGGCCACGTAGCTCGCGGCGTTGCCGGCGGCGCGCACGCCCAGGCCGTCGATCAGGGTGTACAGCGCGATGATCGCCGCGTTGGCCAGCGCGTAGCGCAGCGCCTTGCCCGGATGGCCGCCCACCGCGCTGCGCGACAGCCCGATGGCGATCACGCCGCCGCTCACTGCCAGCACACCTGCCCAGGCAGCGGCCGACAGCGGCTCGCCGATCACCGCCGCGCTGGCCAGGGCCACCAGCAGCGGCGCCGTACCGCGCATCACCGGGTAGGTCAGGCCGAGATCGCCATGGCGGTAGGCGCCGACCAGCGCCACGTAGTAGCCCAGGTGGACGACCACGGAGGCGGCCAGGAAGGGCCAGGCCTCGCGCGGCGGCAGCCCGACGAAGACCAGCACCGGCAGTGCGACGACGATGCCCAGGCCGTGGATCAGCGCCGTGTCCAGCGCCTTGTCGCGCCCACCCTTGATCAGCGCGTTCCACGAGGCGTGGAGCAGCGCGCCGAACAGCACGGCGGCCAGCACCGGCCAGCTCAGTGCCGCCACGGCTCAGCGCCTGTCCTCGTCGGCGGGCAGTTCGGCCAGCTTGGAGTGGCGGATGCGCGTCTGCGAGAGCACGCCGGCCGAATCGAGGATCGGGTAGGCGATCGAGCAGATGTGCGAGTTGATGCGCTTGAGGTCGCTGATCAGGTCCAGGTGCAGCGAGCTGGTCTCAATGCTCTGCGCGGTGTTGTCCTGCAGCCGCGCGATGTGGCTGGCGGCGTATTCGCGCTCCAGGTCGCGGAAGCGTGCCTTCTCCTCCAGCAGCTTCTTCGCGTCGCGCACGTGGCCGTCGAGGAAGACGCTCATGCCCAGCCGCAGGTTGGCCAGCAGCCGCTCGTGCAGGTGGCTGATCTCGGCCAGACCCGCTTCCGAGAAGCTGCGGTTCTTGCGGATCTTCTTGTCCTCCACGTCCTGCAGCACGCGCTCGATCACGTCGCCGATCTGCTCCATGTTGATGGTGAACGAGAGGATGTCGGTCCAGCGGCGGCTCTCGCGTTCCGAGAGCGCCTCGCGCGAGATCTGCGTCAGGTAGAACTTGATCGCCGAGTACAGCTCGTCGACGGTGTCGTCCATCTTGCGCAGCTGCTCGGCGAGCACCAGGTCGTTGTGGCGGATCACCGGCAGGATGCCGCGCAGCATGGTCTCCACCACGTCGGCCTGGTGCAGCGCCTCGCGCGCCGCGCAGCTGATCGCCAGCGACGGCGTCTGCAACGCCGAGGGATCGAGGTGGCGCGGCCGATCGGCGCCGGCGCCCGGGCGCGGCTCAGGCAGGGCGCGCTCGACGAGCCGGCCCACCACCCCGGTGAAACTGAGGAACAGCAGCGCGAGCATGACGTTGAAGCCGAGGTGGAACCAGACCACCTGCTCGTGCACCGCGCCGCCGGTGAGCTGCAGCCACACGTGCGCCTGCGGCAGCAGCGGAATCGCGATGGCCGCGCCCAGGCCCTTGAAGATCAGGTTGCCCAGCGGCAGCCGGCGCACCTGCGGAGAGGCGCCGCCGGTGGCCAGCAGCGCGAGGAAGCCGCTGCCGAGGTTGGCGCCGATCACCAGGCCGAGCGCCACGTTCGTGGGCACGATGCCCGAACTGGCCAGCGTGGCCGTGAGCAGCACGATCGCGAGGCTCGAGTACGACAGCACCGTGAGCACCGCGCCGACCACGATGTCGAGCAGCACCTCGTTGGGCAGCGAGGCGAGCAGCGCGCGCACGGCGGGCGACTCGGTCAGCGGCCGGGTCGCGGCGACGATCAGCTGCAGCGCCAGCGTGATCAGCCCCAGGCCGATCAGCACCCGTCCGACGCGGCCGACGCCTGTGTTCTGCCGCGTGGTGAACATCACCACGCCGGCGAAGATCAGCAGCGGCGACAGCCACGACAGGTCGAGCGAGAAGACGACGGCCATCATCGCGCTGCCGACGTCGGCGCCGAGCATCACCGCCAGCGCGGCGCCGGTGGGCACCAGGCCCTTGCCGACGAAGCTGGCCACGATCAGGCAGGTGGCGGTGGCCGATTGCACCAGGCTGGTCACCCCCCAGCCGGCGGCCAGCGCGGTCAGGCGGTTGCTGAAGCTCCTGGAGAGGATGCCGCGCAGGTTCTCGCCGGCCACGCGCAGCATGCCGGTGCGCACGAGGTGCGTGCTCCACACCAGCAGGGCGATGGCGGCGAGCAGGTTGAGAAGATGGATCAAGCGGTCTCCGGTGCCGGCCTCAGGCCCTGACCAGCAGCATCTGCGAGATCTGTGCCGCCGCCTGCTGCAGCCGCGGCAGGAACTGCGCCACCATCTGCCCGGCCGGCGTGCGCGCCGCCTGGCCGCTGACGTTCATCGCCGCGATGGCGCGCCCGCTGCGGTCGCGGATCGGCACCGACAGCGACACCAGGCCTTCCTCCAGCTCCTGGTCGACCACGCACCAGCCCTGGCGGTGCACGCGCGCGAGTTCGGTCCTGAGCGCGGCCGGGTCGGTGATGGTGCGGTCGGTGTGGGCCACCGGCGGATGGCGGGCGAGCAGCGCTTCGACCGTCGCATCGTCGAGTTCGGCCAGCAGGGTGCGGCCCATCGAGGTGCAGGCCGCCGGCAGCCGGCTGCCGATGCCCAGGTTGATGCTCATGATCTTGTGCGTCGGCACTCGCAGCACGTAGACGATGTCGGCGCCGTCGAGCACGGCGGCCGAGCACGATTCCTTCAGTTCCTCGACCAGCTTCTCCATCACCGGCTCGGCCAGGTTCCACAACGGCAGCGAGGAGAGGTAGGCGAAGCCGAGGTCGAGGATCTTCGGCGTGAGGCAGAACTGCCGGCCCTGGCTGCGCACGTAGCCCAGTCCTTCGAGCGTGAGCAGGATGCGGCGTGCGCCAGCGCGCGTCAGGCCGGTGCGCTGGGCGACTTCGCTGAGCGTCTGTTGCGGCGAGCGGGCGTCGAAGGAGCGGATCACCGCCAGGCCGCGCGCGAACGACTGCACGTAGCTGTCGCCGGGGCGGGGGGCGTCGGCGGCGGCCTGCAAGGTCTCGGAATCGGTGTCGGGCACGGGCATGCGGCAGTCTATCGCCCCACCGGGGCCGGCCTGCGTCGCAGGTGGCTCAGAAGCTGCTCAGCCCCAGCGAGCGGCTCTCGCCGAACACCGGCCGGTCTTCGGCGCCGAAGGCCGGCACCGCGCGGCTGCGGCCCTGGCGCTTGGCCTCGTACAGCGCCTGGTCGGCACGGCGAAGCGCCTCGTCGAGCGACTCGCCGTCATGCATCTGCACGATGCCGAAGCTCAGGCTCAGCGGGGCGACGCCCGGCGCCACCTGACGGTCGGCCAGCTGGCCGACGATGCGCGCGGCCACCGTCATCGCATCGTCGACGCCGGTGCCGGGCAGCAGCGCCGCGAACTCGTCGCCGCCGAGGCGGCCGGCCACATCCGGCGCGCGCAGCGAATCGCGCAGGCAGCGTGCCACCTGGCGCAGCGCCTCGTCGCCGCTGGCGTGGCCGAGCAGGTCGTTGATGCGCTTGAAATGATCGACGTCGAACATCATCAGCGTGCACGGCGGGCGGGCGCCTTCGGCCAGCGTCTGCGCGGCCAGCTCGTGGAAGTGCCGGCGGTTGGGCACATGGGTGAGCACGTCGATGTTGGCCAGGAATCGCAGCTGCCGGTGTACCTCCTGGAGGCTGGCCTCGCTGCGCTCGGCGGTCAGCATGAGTGCCAGGAAGACCATGACCAGCGACGACACCAGGATGACCAGCCCGCTGGCCAGCAGCAGTTCCTGGCCGCTGCCGTCCACCGGGCCACCGAGCGCGAAGCCGACGCGCAGTGCCTGCAGCGCGGCGGCGCACAGCTCCAGCCCGACGAGCAGCTTCATCGCCGCGCTGCCGCGAGACTCGGCCATGTGCCACAGCGTGGCGGCGCTGTACAGGTGCAGCACGGCCGCGCCGGCGGCGAATGCCAGCACGCGCGTCGCCAGGGAACCTTCGGCCGCCCAGGTGGCCAGCCACACACCCCAGGCCAGCGACAGCAGCAGCCAGTCGGCCAGCATGGGCACGCGGCTGGGCTGTCGGGCGGCGAAGCGGCGCATGCCGGCGAGCACCGTGATCGGCCACTGCAGCAGCAGCAGGTTGGCCAGCGGCAGCACTTCCGGCGCACTGTCGCGGAACAGCTGCAGCAGGCAGCCCAGCGCCAGCAGCCACTGCGCCACCACCCACCAGGCAAAGCCGCGGTACGTGCGCCGCGTGGCGGCGTACAGCGTCATCACGCCGGCCGACGTGGCCAGCGCGGCCACGCAGACGGTCAGCAGGGTGGGCAGGTGGAGTGTCATGGCGCAACGCAGCCGTGCCATTGTGGAGGCCGGGTGCCGTCCGTGCGCTACCTCTTTGGGGGGATCGTGTTAGGGGTCTGGGAGAATCGCTACCATCGCGCGCCGTCGGTTGTTGCGCATCAAGGAGAAGCAGAACATGGCCATGGACGTGGTGGATTTCGAGATCAAGGGTTCGGAGATGCAGTTCGTCGAGGTCGAGCTCGATCCCGGCGAAGCGGCGGTCGGCGAGGCCGGCAGCCTGATGTTCATGGACGCCGGCATCCAGATGGACACGGTGTTCGGCGACGGCGGGCCGCAGCAGGGTGGCTTCTTCGGCAAGCTGCTCGGCGCCGGCAAGCGACTGGTCACCGGCGAGTCGCTATTCACCACCGTCTACACCAACCAGGCGCGGGCCAAGCAGCGCGTGGCCTTTGCCGCCCCATACCCCGGCAAGATCCTGCCGATGGACCTGCGCCAGATGGGCGGCACGCTGATCTGCCAGAAGGACTCGTTCCTCTGCGCGGCGCGGGGCGTCTCGCTGGGGATCCACTTCCAGCAGAAGCTCTCGGTGGGCTTCTTCGGCG
>NZ_JBFXIO010000149.1:0-11050 GCF_050175855.1 Piscinibacter sp. | reverse complement strand
GGCCAGCTGCGTGGCCTGGCGCGCGGCATCGGCGTTGCTCTTCACGCTGGCATTCATCTGCTCCATCGAGGCCGCCGTCTGCTGAAGGCTGGAGGCCTGCTGCTCGGTGCGCGTCGACAGGTCGGCACTGCCGTTGGCGATCTCGGCCGAGCCGCTGGCGATCGCATCGGAGGCTTCGCGCACGCGGCCCACCACCTCGGCCAGGCTCGCCTGCATGGCCGCCAGCGAGGCCAGCACGCTGCCCGGCGGCGCGGCGTGTGCGCCGGGCACCGGGCTGAGGTCGCCCTGCGCCACGCGGCGCGCCACGTCACCCAGCGCCAGCGGCTCGGCGCCGAGCTGCACCAGGATGCTGCGGCCGATCATCCACGCCAGCCAGGCGCCGCCGGCGAGCGAGGCGGCGAGCAGGCCCAGCATCACCGCCAGGAAGCCTTGTGCCTCGTCGAGCGCGACCTTGTTCTTGGACTGCAGCTTGGCCTCTTCGTAGTCGATCAGCTTGTTGATCGCGGCCAGCCACTGTTCGTACTGCGGCTTGGCCTCGCGCCACAGGATCTGGTGCGCGCCGTCGGCGTCGCCGGCGGCCACTTTGGCGATCACGGCGTTCGTCGAGGCCACGGCCTTCGCCTCGATGTCCTTGATGGCGCCGTACAAGGGCTTGAGGTCGCCGGTGTCCGCCGAGGTGTCGAGCAGCTTCTCCAGCGGGCCGGCGGAGTCGGCGTAGAACTTCGCGAGCTTCTCGATCGCCGCCAGTTCCCGTGCGCGCTCCTCGGCGCTCTTGCTCAGCGCCACGTCGCGCACCGCGATGGAACGGTCGTGCGCGGAACCGCGGAAATTGATCGCATAGCGCTGGATCAGCGAGTGTTCGGAGCTGTTGGCCAGCAGGGCGGCCTTGATCGACTGCACCTTGACCACGGCCATCGCCGTGACGATGACGAGCACGGACAGCAGAGCACCGAAACCGATCGCCAGGCGGCTTCGCACAGTCATCTGATAGAGGTTCATTTTTAGCATATGCAGTTTCGACCGTGCCGATTTCGGTGAGCTGCCCCCAATCTTGAGGGTGGATTCAATTGATGCTTTCAATCGAGCGGATAGGCGTGGCCTACGCCACCTTGCGTATTGGGCGTTTGCTGCACCGCACCTAACCTGCGCTCAGCCGGGAAGGACCCCGGATCAACCCGCCAGGAGAGACCCACCCATGAAGATCACCCGCCGCTTCGCCACGAAGTCGCTCACCGCGCTGGCCGCTGCCGCCTGCACGATGGGCTTTGCCACCATCGCCCAGGCCGCCGACACCATCAAGGTCGGCATCCTGCACTCGCTGTCGGGCACGATGGCGATCTCCGAGACCGTGCTGAAGGACATCGCCCTGATGACGATCGACGAGATCAACGCCAAGGGCGGCGTGATGGGCAAGAAGCTCGAGCCGGTGGTGGTCGACCCCGCCTCCAACTGGCCGCTGTTCGCCGAGAAGGCCAAGCAGCTGATCGACCAGGACAAGGTGGCGGTGGTGTTCGGCTGCTGGACCAGCGTGAGCCGCAAGTCGGTGCTGCCGGTCTTCGAGGAGAAGAACTCGCTGCTGTTCTACCCGGTGCAGTACGAGGGCGAAGAGCTCAGCAAGAACGTGTTCTACACCGGCGCCGCGCCGAACCAGCAGGCCATCCCCGCCGTCGAGTACCTGATGAGCAAGGACGGCGGCTCGGCCAAGCGCTTCGTGCTGCTGGGCACCGACTACGTCTACCCGCGCACCACCAACAAGATCCTGCGCGCCTTCCTGAAGGCCAAGGGCATCCCCGAGTCGGACATCATGGAGGAGTACACGCCCTTCGGCCACTCCGACTACCAGAGCATCATCGCCAAGATCAAGAAGTTCTCCTCCGAGGGCAAGAAGACCGCGGTGGTGTCGACCATCAACGGCGACTCCAACGTGCCCTTCTACAAGGAACTCGGCAACCAGGGCCTGAAGGCGACCGACGTGCCGGTGGTGGCCTTCTCGGTGGGTGAGGAAGAGCTGCGCGGCGTCGACACCAAGCCGCTGGTGGGCCACCTGGCCGCCTGGAACTACTTCATGAGCATCAAGAGCCCGGCCAACACCGCATTCGTCAAGAAGTGGAGCGACTACGCCAAGGCCAAGGGCATCCCCGGCCACAAGGACAAGCCGCTGACCAACGACCCGATGGAGGCCACCTACATCGGCATCCACATGTGGAAGCAGGCGGTCGAGAAGGCCAAGAGCACCGACACCGACAAGGTGATCGCCGCGATGGCCGGCCAGACCTTCCCGGCGCCGGGCGGCTTCATGTCCACCATGGACAAGGAGAACCACCACCTGCACAAGCCGGTGTTCATCGGCGAGATCAAGGCCGACGGCCAGTTCAACGTGGTGTGGAAGACCAAGGGCCCGGTCGTGGCCGACCCGTGGAGCGACTACATCGCGGAGAACAAGGGCAAGAAGAACGTTCCGGAAAAGAAGTGACTCCCCCCCGTAGCGCCTGACGGCGCTCCCCCCCAGGGGGGCGACGCCAGCGGACCGGCGAAGCCGGATCCGCGGCGTCCGCTCGCTGGGCGGGCGGTCTTCGACCTGCCCGCCCCTTGCTTCGACTTCCCTTGCTCATGATTCATCGCCTGGTTCTTCTTTGTCTGTTGCTGTGCAGCCCGCTGGCTGCGCTGGCCCTCACGCCCGAACAGGCGCGCGGCATCGCCATCGGCGACAGCGACGAACGCATCGCGGCGCTGAACCAGGCTGCGGCGGCGGGGGCCGAAGGGCTCGGGCCGTTCGTGCAGGCGCTGCTCGACGACTCGGTGAAGGTCGCCGGGGATCGCGTGTTCGTCGTGCAGGGCGACACCGCGGTGGAGGCCGCCACGGGCGTTGCGGCGACATTGCCGGCAGACGCCGAAGACGTGGTCAACAACAACCGCATGCGGGGGGCGTTGCAGGCGGCGCTGGCCGCACTGCAACTGCTCTCGCCGGACCTGCAGACGCGACGCGAATCGGTGGCCGAACTGCTCAAGCAGTCGCTCGACGAGTCGCAGCTTCCCCTGCTCGACAAGGCGCTGGCGGCCGAGAGCGATGCCTCGCTGAAGGAATCGCTCGAGCGCATGCGCGCCACCATCCTGGTGGCCTCGCCCGACAAGGACAAGCGCCTGGCCGCCGTGGCCGAACTCGCCGGCAGCCGGCAGAGCGCGGTGGCGAGCCTGCTGCAGGAGCGCCTGGCGCCCGACGCCGAGACCGACCCGCAGGTG
This sequence comes from Piscinibacter sp., assembly GCF_050175855.1. GTDB lineage: Bacteria > Pseudomonadota > Gammaproteobacteria > Burkholderiales > Burkholderiaceae_C > Piscinibacter. Next base: position 7,810 of record NZ_JBFXIO010000149.1, on the reverse strand, counting down.
CGCGCCGCGCTGACGCGCGCACTCGACGACGTGCGCTCGCGCCTGGCCTGGGGCGAGCGGGCCGGCGTGGTGTTCACCGGCATCAGCCTCGGCTCGATCCTGCTGCTGGCGGCGCTCGGCCTGGCCATCACCTACGGCCTGATGGGCGTGATCAACATGGCCCATGGCGAGCTGCTGATGATCGGCGCCTATGCCACCTACGTGGTGCAGAACGTCTTCCGCAGCCACCTGCCCGGGATGTTCGACTACTACATCCTCGTGGCCATCCCCGCGGCCTTCCTCGCCTCGGCGCTGGTCGGCGCGGCGATGGAGCGCAGCGTGATCCGCTGGCTCTACGGCCGGCCGCTGGAGACGCTGCTGGCCACCTGGGGCATCAGCCTGGTGCTGATGCAGGGCGTGCGTTCGCTGTTCGGCGCGCAGAACGTGCCGGTGGAAAACCCGGCCTGGCTGTCGGGCGGCGTCAGCCTGATGAGCAACCTCACGCTGCCCTTCAACCGCATCGCCATCATCGCCTTCGCCGCGCTGGTGCTGCTCGCCGTGGCGCTGCTGATCGCGCGCACGCGGCTCGGCCTGTTCGTGCGCGGCGTGACGCAGAACCGCCGCATGGCCGCATGCGTGGGTGTCAACACCGCACGCGTCGACACCTATGCCTTCGCACTCGGTTCCGGCATCGCCGGGCTGGGCGGCTGCGCGCTCTCGCAGGTCGGCAACGTGGGGCCCGACCTCGGCCAGAGCTACATCGTCGACAGCTTTCTCGTCGTCGTGCTCGGCGGCGTGGGCCAGCTCGCCGGCACGGTTTACGCGGCGCTCGGCCTGGGCGTGCTCAACAAACTGCTCGAGGGCTGGGCCGGCGCGGTGCTGGCCAAGATCATGGTGCTGGTCTTCATCGTCATCTTCATCCAGAAGCGTCCGCAGGGCATCTTTGCCATGAAGGGCCGGAGCGCAGAAGCATGAGCGCGGGAAACTTGACCCCCCCCGTGAACGCCTTCGGCGTCCCCCCCCAGGGGGGCGCATCCAGCGGCCCGGCGGAGCCGGTTCCACGGATGCTGCTTGGATTGCGCTCGTGGTTCGCCATCGTGGCTGCGCTGATGGCCGTCGTCGTGCTCGCGCCGGTGCTCAACCTGGTGGTGCCCGAGGGCAGCGTGTTCCACATGAGCGACTTCGCGGTGGCGCTGGTCGGCAAGATCATGTGCTACGCCATCTGCGCGCTGGCGATGGACCTGATCTGGGGCTACACCGGCATCCTCTCGCTCGGCCACGGCCTGTTCTTCGCGCTCGGCGGCTACGCGATGGGCATGTACCTGATGCGCCAGATCGGCCGCGACGGGCAGTACCAGTCCGACATGCCCGACTTCATGGTCTTCCTCAACTGGAAGGAGTTCCCCTGGCACTGGGCCTTCAGCGACAGCTTCGTCTTCCAGATGGCGATGGTGGTGCTGGTGCCGGGCCTGCTGGCCTTCGTGTTCGGCTACTTCGCCTTCCGCTCGCGCATCAAGGGCGTGTACTTCTCGATCATCACGCAGGCGATGACGTACGCGGCGATGCTGCTGTTCTTCCGCAACGAGACCGGCTTCGGTGGCAACAACGGCTTCACCGACTTCAAGCGCATCCTCGACATCCCGATCGCCACGCCCACCACGCGCATGGCGCTGTTCGTGATCACCGGGCTGGTGCTGATCGGCTTCTATCTCTTCGCGCGCTGGCTGGTGGCCAGCAAGTTCGGCCGCGTGCTGATGGCGATCCGCGACGCCGAGAGCCGGGTGATGTTCACCGGCTACGACCCGATCCGCTACAAGCTCGCCATCTGGGTGATCTCGGCGGTGATGTGCGGCATCGCGGGCGCGCTGTACGTGCCGCAGGTGGGCATCATCAACCCGAGCGAGATGAGCCCGGCCGCCTCGATCGAGATGGCGATCTGGGCGGCGGTAGGCGGGCGCGGCACGCTGATCGGCCCGATCGTCGGCGCCTTCGTGGTCAACGGCGGCAAGAGCGTCTTCACGCAGTACTTCCCCGAGTTCTGGCTCTACGTGCTAGGGGCGATGTTCATCGCGGTGACGCTCTTCCTGCCGCAGGGCATCGTCGGGCTGTTCCGGCGCGCGAAGAAGGAGGCCCGCTCGTGACCCCGGAACTCATGAAGGCGGGCGCGAAGATCCGCGAGGAGCACGAGAAGATCGTCGCCAGCAAGGCCGTCTCGGGAGGTGCCAGCTACGGCCGCCTGGTCACGCCCGGCGAGGTGGACACGGCGCACGGCGCCATCCTCTACCTCGACGACATCACGGTGAGCTTCGACGGCTTCAAGGCGCTCAACGCGCTGAGCCTGTCGATCAGCGCCGGCGAACTGCGCTGCATCATCGGGCCGAACGGCGCCGGCAAGACGACGATGATGGACGTCATCACCGGCAAGACACGGCCCGATGCCGGCAAGGCCTTCTTCGGCTCGACCATCGACCTGCTGCGCCTGCGCGAGAACCAGATCGCCACCATCGGCATCGGCCGCAAGTTCCAGAAGCCCACCGTGTTCGAGCATCTTTCGGTGTTCGAGAACCTCGAACTCGCGCTCAAGACCGACCACGGCGTGCGCGCCTCGATGTTCTTCCGCCTGACCGGCGCGCAGCTCGACCGCATCGGCGAGGTGCTGACGCTGATCCACCTGAAGGACAGCGCGCAGCGCACCGCCGGGCTGCTCAGCCACGGCCAGAAGCAGTGGCTGGAGATCGGCATGCTGCTGATGCAGGACCCGAAGCTGCTGTTGCTCGACGAGCCGGTGGCCGGCATGACCGACGAGGAGACCGAGCGCACCGCCGAGCTCTTCCTCTCGCTCGAAGGCAGCCATTCGCTGGTGGTGGTGGAGCACGACATGAAGTTCATCGGCGAGCTGACGCAGGGCAAGGCGAACAAGAAGGTGACCGTGCTGCACGAGGGCAGCGTGCTCGCCGAGGGCTCGCTGAAGGATGTGCAGGCCAACGACAAGGTGGTCGAGGTGTACCTCGGCCGATGACTGGAACCACCATGCTCAAGGTCGACGGCATCAACCAGTACTACGGCGGCTCGCACATCCTGCGCGGCGTGAGCTTTGAGGCGGCGCTGGGCGAAGTGACCGTCGTGCTCGGCCGCAACGGCGTGGGCAAGACCACGCTGCTGAAGTCGCTGATGGGCGTGGTGCCGGTGAAGACCGGCAGCATCCAGCTCGACGGCCGCGACATCACCCGCGACAGCCCCTTCGAGCGGGTGCGCAAGGGTGTGGGCTACGTGCCGCAGGGCCGTGAGATCTTCGGCCGCCTGACGGTGGAGGAGAACCTGCGCATGGGCCTGGCCACGCGCCCCGGCGGCACGCCGATCCCGGCCGAACTGTTCGACCTGTTCCCCATCCTCAAGCAGTTCCTGCACCGCCGCGGCGGCGACCTTTCCGGCGGCCAGCAGCAGCAGCTGGCCATCGCGCGCGCGCTGGCGGCCGGGCCGAAGCTGCTGATCCTCGACGAGCCCACCGAGGGCATCCAGCCGAGCATCATCAAGGACATCGGCCGCGTGATCCGCATGCTGGCCGACCGCAAGACCATGGCCATCGTGCTGGTGGAGCAGTACTACGACTTCGCCGCCGAACTGGCCGACCAGTACCTGCTGATGGAGCGCGGCGAGATCGTGCAGCGCGGGCGCGGCGCCGCGATGGAGCAGGAGGGCGTGCGCGAGCGCATGTCCATCTGAGCCCATCCACGGGCGGCCACGGGCAGAATCGCCGCCCATGACCATCACCGTCCACCACCTCAACGATTCGCGCTCGCAGCGCGTGCTCTGGCTGCTCGAGGAGCTCGCGCTGCCCTACGAGATCCAGCACTACCAGCGCGACAAGCAGACCATGCTGGCGCCGCCGGAGCTGCGCGCGGTGCATCCGCTGGGCAAGTCGCCCGTCATCACCGACGGCAAGGCGGCGGTGGCCGAGTCGGGCGCCATCGTCGAATACCTCGTCGACCGCGAAGGCGGCAAGCTGCGCCCAGCGCCCGGCACGCCGGAGTTCCTGCAGTACCGCTACTGGCTGCATTTCGCCGAAGGCTCGGCGATGCCGCCGCTGCTGATGAAGCTGGTGTTCGACAAGGTGGCCAGCGCGCCGATGCCGTTCTTCGTCAAGCCGGTGGCGCGTGGCATCTCGGCCCAGGTGCTCAAGAGCTTCGTGATGCCCAACATCGAGCGGCAGCTCGACTTCATGGAGGCCGAGCTCGCCCAGCGACCGTGGTTCGCCGGCGCCGAGTTCAGCGCGGCCGACGTGCAGATGAGCTTTCCGCTCGAGGCCGCCGCGCAACGTGCCGGGCTGGACGCGAGCCGGCCGAAGCTGATGGACTGGCTCGCGCGCATCCACGCGCGGCCGGCTTACCGCCGCGCGTTGGAGCGGGGCGGGCCGTACAGCTTCGCCAACGATTGAGGCGGGTCGCTCGGGGCCTGTCGAAAACCGCGGTGCCCGAACGTCGAGGCAGGCGGGCGGCTGCAGGAGGCGGCCCGCGAGGCGCCGCCTTTCCTGCGGCGGCGTTCCACGCCAACCCATGAGGACCGACCATGCCCAAGAACACGATCTGCCTGTGGTTCGACCACGACGCCGAAGCAGCGGCGAGCTTCTACGCCGCCACCTTCCCCGACAGCCGCGTGACGGCGGTGCACCGCGCCCCTGCCGACTACCCGTCCGGCAAGGCCGGTGACGTGCTCACCGTGGAGTTCACCGTGGCCGGAATTCCCTGCCTCGGCCTGAACGGCGGCCCGGCGTTCCGGCACACGGAGGCCTTCTCCTTCCAGATCGCCACCGAAGACCAGGCAGAGACCGACCGCTACTGGAACGCCATCGTCGGCATCGGTGGCACGCCCAGCGCCTGCGGCTGGTGCAAGGACCGTTGGGGCCTGTCGTGGCAGATCACGCCGCGAGTGCTGACGGAGGCACTGGCCGCCGGTGGTGACGAGGCCCGGCGAGCCTTCGAGGCGATGATGTCGATGGAGAAGATCGACGTTGCGGCCATCGAGGCGGCCCGCAGGGGCTGACCTCGGTGCCTCTGCTCAGAATTCCTTCAGCGCGAGAGCCCATGCTCCGGTCACGCCGACACGGCGCATGAACCCGAAGGAGCCTGACATGAACGCCGATCTTCGCGACTTCCTCGCCCGCCTGGCCGGCACGGTGGCCATGACGCTGGTGCCCGTGGTGCTCATCGCATTCCTGTCGATGCCGTTGAGCCTGGGGCGTCATCCCGGCGAGCCCCCGCTCGATGCCGATGCGCCCGCCGCACACATGACCTGAGCGCAGCCGTTGCGCTTGATGCCACTCAAGCGCACAGGGAGGGTCGGCTCCCACAATCGCATCATGATCGGCCGCATGGCGTTGACCTGGCGTGGAGCGGCGGAGCCGCGATGAGCGCCATTGAACTGCTCGGCTGGATCGTCGCGGCGCTGCTGCTGCAATTGACCGTGGGCATCGGCGTGGTGGTGCGACGCCGGCGTGCGGCGGCGCCGGTGATATCGGTCCAGTCCGCCCCGAGCGTGCCCAGACCGCAACTCGCCTGGGAGGGATGGCGGGAGTTCCGCGTCGCAAGGCGCAGCTTCGAGGACGCCGCACGAACTCAGTGCTCGTTCTACCTTGAGCCCGTCGATGGCCAGCCGCTGCCAGCCTTCCGACCCGGCCAGTTCCTGACGTTCTCGCTGGATGTGGCCGCGAGTTCGGCCGAGGGAGCGTCGACACGGCGTGCCATCACGCGCTGCTATTCGCTGTCGGATCGGCCCGACCCGGCGCAATACCGGGTGACCATCAAGCGAGTGCCGGCGCCGGCCGATCACCCGGAGTTCCTTCCGGGACTGTCGTCGAACCACTTCCACGACCATGTGCGGGCCGGTGACGTGCTGCGCGTGAAGGCGCCGTCGGGGCATTTCTTCCTCGATCCCGATCCGTCCGTGCCCGTGGTGCTGGTTGGCGGCGGCATCGGCATCACGCCGATGATGAGCATGCTGGGCTGGTGCATCGCGAACCAGCCGCAGCGGCTGGTGCACCTCTACTACGGCCTGCGCAACAGCGACGAGCATGCCTTCAAGTCGGCGCTGCAAGAGATGGCGGCCTCGCACCTGGCGTTGCGGCTGCACGTCGTCTACAGCCGACCGCTGGCGGCCGATGTGCCGGGGCAGGACTACCAGCACGCGGGACACGTGGACGTGGAACTGCTGCGCCGGACGCTGCCGCACGGAAGGCACCAGTTCTACGTCTGCGGTCCGCCGGCCATGATGCAGACCCTGGTGCCCGCGCTGGCCGAGTGGGGCGTGCCCGTCGCCGACATCCACTACGAGGCGTTCGGGCCGGCGTCGGTGAAGTTGCCGGGCGCATCCGAACCCGCCGCGGCGGTGGCCGTCGGCGTGGAGGTGAAGTTCCAGCGTTCCGGCCGCACGCTGGCGTGGGAAGGCCAGGACGCCTCGCTGCTCGACTTCGCCGAGCGCCACGGCATCGAGGTCGAATCGGGCTGCCGCTCGGGCGGCTGCGGCAGCTGCGAGACGCGCCTGCTCGAAGGCTCGGTGCAATACGAGCACACGCCCGACCACGACGTCGCGGCCGGCCATTGCCTGCTGTGTGTCGGCCGGCCGGCCAGCTCGCTGGTGCTGGAGGCCTGATGCCGCTGAAGGCCCGACTGTTCCAGCGCGAGGTGCTCCCGTTCGTCGCGAGCTTTGCCCTGCTGGCCGTGCTCGCCCTCGCGCTCGACGGCCTGCTGCACTGGCTGGACCTGCTGTGGGTCGGCCGCTGGCTCGGCATCCCGGGCACGCTGCTGATCATCGGCTCCACCGCCTACTCGCTGCGCAAGCGCAAGCTGATCCGCAGCGGCCATCCCGCGAAGCTGCTGCGCTGGCACGAGTTGCTGGCCTGGCTGGGCTCGCTGCTGGTGCTGGTGCACGCCGGCGTGCACTTCAACGCCATCCTCGGCTGGCTGGCGGTGTGGGCGATGCTGATCAACGTCGGCAGCGGCCTGACCGGCAAGTTCCTGCTCGACCGCTCCCGGCGGCGGATGGAAGAAGCGCGCCAGCGCATGCGTGCCCGCGGCCTGCCCGAAGCCGACCTCGAAGACCAGCTCTACTGGGACAGCCTGACCTTCGATGCCGTCAAGCAGTGGCGCGTGGTGCACTTCCCGATCACGCTGGCCTTCGCCGTGCTGGCCACGGCGCACATCGTGGCGATCTTCCTGTTCTGGGGCTGGCGGTGAAGAAGCGGCCGCCCATCCTGTGGATCGTCGTCGCGCTGAACCTGGTGGTGCTGGTCGCGCTGGTCTTCGCCTATCCGCACCTGATGATCAGCCCCGGCCCGCTGGTGAAGGGACACGAGGAACTCGCCACCGACTGCTTCGCCTGCCACGCCGCCTGGCGCGGCGCCGCGACGACGCGCTGCACCGAGTGCCATGCCGTGGCCGATGTCGGCCTGAAGACGACCAAGGGGGTGCCGATCCCCACCCGCACCGTCAAGGTCTCGTTCCACCAGGAGCTGATCGAGCAGGACTGCATGGCCTGCCACAGCGACCACCAGGGACCGAAGCTCACCAAGCGCAGCCGCAAGCCCTTCTCGCACGCGCTGCTGAAGGTGACGGTGAAGGAACAGTGCTCGACATGCCACGCCGCGCCGAAGGACACGATCCACCGCGACCTGAAGGCGGAGTGCAGCCAGTGCCACGGCGACAAGACCTGGAAGCCGGCGCACTTCGAGCACAGGCTGCTGGCTGCTGCCGTGCTCGACCGCTGCGACAGTTGCCACAACGCGCCGACCGACCGACTGCACCGCCAGATCCAGGGCAGCTGCAAGAGCTGCCACAAG
>NZ_JBFXIO010000148.1:0-11068 GCF_050175855.1 Piscinibacter sp. | reverse complement strand
AGGCCACGCGCGAGCCGAGGCGCAGCACCTCGGCGCGCAGCTCGAAGCGCTCGCCGATGGCCGGGCGCAGGTAGTCGATGCGCAGGTCGATGGTGCCGAGCTTGCCGAAGCGGTGCAGGCGCTGCAGCGGCGGCTCGTCCATGTGGCGTGCACCGATGGCGGCCATCACCGCCAGCCCGCCCATCGCATCCAGCCCGGCACTGATCACGCCGCCGTGCAGACGGTGGTGGCCGTAGTGGCCGATCAGGTCGTTGCGCATCTCGATGGTGCCGGTGACCGATTCAGCGCTGACCTCGCCGATGCGCAGGCCGAGCACGCGGTTGAAGACGATGCGCTGCTCGAAGATGTCCTTGAGCCCGCTCACGAACTCGGCTTCGAAGGGGATGTTCTGGGGCATGGTTGTCGATGATGGCGACGGCCGGGGAGGCTCTCGATAATCGATTGTCCACGCTGGGTGGCGTGGGGAGGATCCGGACATGACCCACGCGATGATCTTCGAGGCCGTGCGCACGCCGCGCGGCAAGGGCAAGAAGGACGGCAGCCTGCACGAGGTCAAGCCGGTGGACCTGCTCGCCGGGCTGCTCGTCAAGCTGCAGAAGCGGCTCGACTTCGACCCCGCCGCGCTCGACGACGTGGTGATGGGCGTGGTCTCGCCGATCGGCGAGCAGGGCTCGGTGATCGCCAAGACCGCCGCACTCAAGGCCGGCTGGGACTTCCGCGTGGCCGGCATGCAGATCAACCGCTTCTGCGCTTCGGGCCTGGAGGCGGTGAACCTGGCCGCGCAGAAGGTTGCCAGCGGCTGGGAAGACCTGGTGGTCGCCGGCGGCGTCGAGAGCATGTCGCGCGTGCCGATCGGCAGCGACGGCGGCGCCTGGGCGCAGGACCCGGCGACCAATTTCGCCACGGGCTTCGTGCCTCAGGGCATCGGCGCCGACCTCATCGCCACGCTGGCCGGCTGGGGGCGCGAGGACGTGGACCGCTACGCATTGACGTCGCAGCAGCGCGCCGCCACGGCGCAGGCGGAAGGGCGCTTCGAGCGCTCGGTGATCCCGGTCGACGACGAGATCGGCCTGCCGGTACTCGATCGCGACGAGTTCATCAAGCCGCGCACGACGCTCGAGGGCCTGTCGCAGCTCAAGCCGGCCTTCGCCGACCTCGGCGCGATGGGCTTCGACACGGTGGCGCTGGCGCGCTACCCGCAGGTGGAGCGCATCGCCCATGTGCACACGGCGGGCAACTCCTCGGGCATCGTCGACGGTGCCGCCGCCGTGCTGATCGGCAGCGAAGCCAAGGGTCGCGAGCTCGGCCTCACGCCGCGCGGGCGCATCGTCGCCACGGCGCTGTCGGGGGCCGACCCGACCATCATGCTGACCGGTCCGATGCCGGCCAGCCGCAAGGCGCTGGCCAAGGCCGGGCTGACGGTGGACGACATCGACCTGTTCGAGGTCAACGAGGCCTTCGCCGCCGTGCCGATGCGCTTCATGAAGGAGATGGGCGTGCCGCACGAGAAGGTCAACATCAATGGCGGCGCCATCGCGCTCGGCCATCCGCTCGGCGCCACCGGGGCGATGCTGCTGGGCACGCTTCTCGACGAACTGGAGCGTCGATCGCTCAAGCGCGGGCTGATCACGCTGTGCGTGGGCGGCGGCATGGGCATCGCGACGATCATCGAGAGGGTGTGAGCGTGCAGACCATCCGCTACGAACTCGGCGCCGACGGCATCGCGACGATCACCCACGACGCCCCCGGCGCGCCGGTCAACACCATGACCGAGCAGTGGCAGGCCGACCTGGCTGCCGTGGTCGACCGGGTGGAGGCCGACAAGGAGCACGTCAAGGGCGTGCTCGTCACCTCCGGCAAGAAGACCTTCTTCGCCGGCGCGCAGCTCGACAACGTGCTCAAGCTCACGCCGGCCGATGCACCGGCCGGCTTCCGCTCGATCGAGGCGCTCAAGCGTTGCTTCCGGCGGCTCGAGACGACGGGCCGCCCGGTGGTGGCCCTTCTCAATGGCGCGGCGCTCGGCGGCGGTTGGGAAGTGGCGCTGGCCGCCCACGCCCGCTTCGCGATCGACGACCCGAAGATCCAGTTCGGCACGCCGGAGGTCTCGCTCGGGCTGATTCCCGGCGCCACCGGCATCACCAAGACCGTCCGCCTGCTCGGCCTGATGGCGGCCCAGCCCTTCCTGATGGAAGGCAAGCTGTTTGGCCCGCGCGAGGCGCTCGAACTGGGCCTCGTCGATGGCATCGGCTCGACGATGGAAGACCTTCGCGAGATGGCGCTGGCCTGGATCGCCGAACACCCGCAGGCCACCCAGCCCTAGGACCGCAAGGACTACAGGATGCCCGGCGGCACGCCGGCCAGCCCGAAGATCGCGATGGGCCTGACGGTGGCGCCGGCGATGCTGGCCGCCAAGACCCACGGCCTGTATCCCGCCGCGCAAGCCATCCTCGAGACCATGGTCGAGGGCGCCATGGTCGACTACGACACCGCCACGCGCATCGAGAGCCGCAAGCTGGCGAAGGTCATGGTCGGGCAGAACGCCAAGAACATGATCACGGCGTTCTTCTTCAACCTCAATGCGATCAAGTCCGGCAAGTCGCGGCCGGCGGGCTTCGCGCCCTGGAAGCCGCAGCGGGTGGGCGTGCTCGGCGCCGGCATGATGGGGGCGGGCATCGCGCATGCGAACGCCTCACGCGGCATTCCGTGCGTGTTGAAGGACGTCTCGCTCGACAAGGCGCAGGCCGGCGTCGAAGCGATCCGCCGCATCACGTCGCCGCTGGTGGCGAAGGGGCGCATGGACGAGGTGAAGCAGGCCCGCCTGCTCGGTCTCGTGACGCCGACGGCCGACGCGGCCGAGCTGAGGGGCTGCGACCTGATCATCGAGGCGGTGTTCGAGCAGCGCGCACTGAAGGCACAGGTCACGCGCGAAGCCGAACCGATGCTCGCCGAAGGGGGCGTGTTCGCCTCCAACACCTCGACGCTGCCGATCAGTGGCCTGGCCGAGGCGAGTGCCGCGCCGCAGCGCTTCGTCGGCCTGCACTTCTTCTCGCCGGTGCACAAGATGAAGCTGGTGGAGATCATTCGCGGCAAGGCCACCGACGACGAGACCATCGCCCGCGCCTACGACTACGTGCTCGCCTTGGGCAAGACGCCGATCGTCGTCAACGACTCGCGCGGCTTCTTCACCAGCCGGGTTTTCGGCACCTTCGTGATGGAAGGCGCGGCGATGCTGGAAGAGGGCATCCCCGCGCCGCTGGTCGAGCATGCGGCCGAGTCTGCCGGCATGCCGGTCGGGCCGCTGGCGGTGATCGACGAGACCTCGCTGTCGCTGTCGGTGCACGTGATGGAGCAGACCCGCGCCGACTTCGCGGCCGAAGGGCGCCGTTACGTGCCGGCGGCGGGGGAGGCGCTGGTCTTGCGTATGGTCAAGGAACTTGGACGTTCCGGCCGCGCGGCCGGTGGCGGCTTCTACGACTATCCGGCCGGCAAGCCGAAGCGCCTGTGGCCGGGCCTCGCGCAGTTCGAGAAGCCGGGTGTCGAGAGTGACTTCGAGGCGCTGAAGCAGCGTTTCCTCTACCGACAGTCGATCGAGACGGCGCGATGCCTCGCCGAGGGCGTGCTCACCAGCGTGCACGAGGCCAACATCGGCTCCATCTTCGGCATCGGCTTCCCGGCCTGGACGGGCGGGGCGCTGCAGTTCGTCGCCTCCGAGGGCCTGGAAGCCTACCTGCACCGCGCCGATGCCTTGGCCGCACAGTACGGCGAACGCTTCGCTCTGTCCGGTGCCGTTCGCGACGCGCTGCGCCGCGCCTTCACCTGAGCCCGGAAACGAAGAAGCCCCGCGGTGCGGGGCTTCGTTCGTCAGGCCTGAGCCGGGATCACTTCAGGCCGAGGATCCAGGTGACCAGCTTCTTGGCCTCGGCGTCGTTCACCTGGGCATTCGCGGGCATCGGGATCTGGCCCCAGGCGCCCACGCCGCCCTTGATGACCTTGGCCGAGAGCTTGTCGACGGCATCCTTCTGGCCGGCGTACTTGGCGGCGATGTCCTTGTAGGCGGGACCGACCAGCTTCTTGTCCACAGCGTGGCAAGCCAGGCAGTTCTTGGCCTTGGCGAGCGCTTCGTCGGCCATGGCCGGGGCGGAGACGGTGGCGGCGGCAGCAACCAGAGCGAGAGCGGGGAACAGCTTCATCGATTTCCTTTCGAGGTCAAACGGGAAAACTGCGGATGTTTCGGCACCCGCCTTGCCAGCCCGTGGGCTACAGTGACATCAACGGATTGTAGGGGCTGCGGTTGACGCGCAACTTGCGGCAGTTTGACCGGCCCCAGGGGCAGACACATGTTTTTCATCGTCATCGGCGTGTTGGTCATCCTGCTGCACTTCCTGGGTTTCGGCCCCATGGCCTCGTGGACCTGGAACCTCACGGGTGACCTGTGGAAGTTCTGCGTGCCCTTCGCCTTGGCCGCGGTGTGGTGGGCCTGGGCGGACGCCACGGGCTACAACAAGCGCCGCGAGATGGAGAAGATGGAGCAGCGCCGCCAGGCCCGCCGCGAGCAGAACCTCGAGGCGCTGGGCATGGACAAGGCCGCCCGGCGTGCCAAGAAGTCCGCCCGCCGCTGAGCGCGGCGGCCGCCCGGTTCAGTCGAACTTGTCGAGCACGGCGCCGGAACTGGCGCTGGAGGCGTTCTTCGCGAACTTCGCCAGCACCCCGCGGGTATAGCGCGGCGAGGGTCGCTTCCAGGAGGCACGGCGCCTTGCCAGTTCGTCGTCGGAGACGTTGAGCTGCAGCGTCAGCGTGCGGGCGTCGATGGTGATCGAATCGCCCTCGTGCACCAGCGCGATGTTGCCGCCCTCATAGGCTTCCGGTGCCACGTGGCCGACCACCATGCCCCAGGTACCGCCGGAAAAGCGGCCGTCGGTGATCAGTCCGACCGATTCGCCCAGCCCCTGGCCGATCAGCGCGCCGGTGGGCGCGAGCATCTCCGGCATGCCGGGGCCGCCCTTGGGGCCGAGGTAGCGCAGCACCATCACATCGCCGGCCTTGATCTGGCCGGCCATGATGGCGGCAAGTGCCGACTGCTCGTCGTCGAACACGCGCGCCGGGCCGGTGATGGCCGGGTTCTTCAGGCCGGTGATCTTGGCGACGCAGCCTTCCGGGCTGAGGTTGCCCTTGAGGATGGCGAGGTGGCCCTGGGCGTAGATCGGGTTGGAGGCCGGCCGGATCACCTTTTGCTCGGGCGACAGGTCCGGCACGCCGGCCAGGTTCTCGGCCACGGTCTTGCCGGTGATGGTGATGCAGTCGCCATGCAGCAGGCCGGCCTTGAGCAATTCCTTCATCACCGCCGGGATGCCGCCGGCGCGGTGCAGGTCCACCGCCAGGTACTGGCCGCTGGGCTTGAGGTCGCACAGCACCGGCGTGCGCTGGCGGATGCGCTCGAAGTCGTCGATCGTCCACTCGACGCCGGCGGCGTGCGCGATGGCCAGGAAATGCAGCACCGCGTTGGTGGAGCCGCCGGTGGCCATGATCACCGCTACCGCGTTCTCGATCGCCTTCTTGGTGACGATGTCGCGCGGCTTGATGTCGTTTTTCACCGCCTCGACGAGCACCTTGGCGGCCTGCTCGACCATCGAGACGATCTCGCCCTCGACGTTGGCCATGGTCGACGCGTAGGGCAGCGACAGGCCGAGCGCCTCGAAGGCCGAGCTCATCGTGTTGGCGGTGTACATGCCGCCGCAGGAGCCGCTGCCGGGAATGGCGTGGCGCTCGATCTGGCAGAAGTCCTCCTCGCTCATCTTGCCGGCGGTGAACTGGCCCACCGCCTCGAACACGCTGACGATGTTCAGGTCCTGGCCCTTGTACTTGCCGGGCAGGATGGTGCCGCCGTAGATGTAAATCGAGGGCACGTTGGCGCGCAGCATGCCCATCATGCCGCCGGGCATGTTCTTGTCGCAGCCGCCGATGACCATCACGCCGTCCATCCACTGGCCGCCGACGCAGGTCTCGACGCAGTCGGCGATGACCTCGCGCGAGACCAGGCTGTACTTCATGCCCTCGGTGCCCATGGCCATGCCGTCGCTGATGGTCGGCGTGCCGAAGATCTGTGGGTTGGCACCGGCCTCCTTCAGGCCGATGACGGCTGCGTCGGCCAGGCGCTGCAGGCCGGAGTTGCACGGCGTGATCGTCGAATGGCCGTTGGCCACGCCGATCATCGGCTTCTTGAAGTCGCCTTCCTGGTAGCCCAGGGCGTAGTACATCGAGCGGTTCGGCGCGCGGGCCACGCCCTCGGTGATGTTGGCGGAACGGCGGTTGATCTTCGTCATCGGGCACTCCTCGGACAGAGGACGCGATTGTCGGCCGCGGTGGGCAACGCGTCCAATCGATCCTGCGGGCCGCATTGATATGCTCGGCATATGAATCACGATCAGACTGCGCCCGAGATCGAACTGCGCGTCTGGCGCCAGTTCCTGGCCGTGGCCGAGACGCTGCACTTCGGCCGCGCGGCGGCGCAGCTGCACATGACGCAGCCGCCGCTCACGCAAGCGATCCAGCAACTCGAGCGCCGGCTCGGGGTGCTGCTGTTCGAACGCACGCGGCGCAGCGTCGCGCTCACGCCGGCCGGTGCGGCGCTGGTGGAGCCGGCAAGGCAGTTGCTGGCCCAGGCCGCGGCGCTGCCGGGCCGGGCGCGTGACGCGGCGACGGGCGAGGTGGGTCGCATCCGGCTCGGCTTCGTCTCGACGATCGCCTTCGGCCCGCTGCCGCAGTGGCTGCGTGCCTTCCGCGAGGCGCAGCCCGGCATCACGATCGAACTGCGCGAGGCCACCGGCGACGTGCAGTTCGAGGCCTTCGCGGCGCGCGAGCTCGATGCCGGATTCGTGCTGCACGCCCCCGGCATCGCGCCGCCGCCGACTCTGCAGCGGCTGTCGCTCGGCGTCGAACCGCTGGTGCTGGCGCTGCCCGAAGCGGCGCCGAAGCGGCTGGCCGCCGCCGCGCTGCTGGGCGAGCCGCTGGTGATCTTCCCGCGCGCCATCGCGCCGTCGCTGTACGACGCCGTGCTGGCCTTCTATCACCGGTACGGCGTAACGCCGGTGATCGCCCAGGAGGCGATCCAGATGCAGACCATCGTCAACCTCGTGTCGGCCGGGTTGGGCGTGGCGCTGGTGCCGCGCTCGATGCGCTCGCTGCAGCGGCCGGGCATCGTCTACCGGGCACTGCCGGCCGCGCTGGCCGAGGGCGCGCCGCACGCAGAGACCAGCCTGGTCTGGCGGCCGGACGCGCCGCCGGCGGTCCAGCGCTTCGTGGACTTCGTGCAGGCGCAGGGCGCGCGCATCGCCTAGGTTATCGTTCGCGAATGCTCGTGCATCCGCAATTCAGCCCCGTCGCCCTGCAGCTCGGGCCGGTGGCCATCCACTGGTACGGCATCACCTACCTCGTGGCCTTCGGCTTGTTTCTTTGGCTGGCCGGCCGGCGCGCCGCCATGCCGCAGTTCGCTCAGGCCGGATGGACGCGCCGCGGCGTCGAGGATCTGCTCTTCTACGGCGTGCTCGGCGTGGTCATCGGCGGGCGCCTGGGTTACGTGCTTTTCTACAAGCCGGGCTATTACGCCGAGCACCCGCTGGAGGTGTTCGCGGTGTGGAAGGGTGGCATGGCCTTCCACGGCGGGCTGCTCGGTGTCATCGCGGCGATGGCGGTGTATGCGCGGATCAAGGGCCGGCCCTTCCTGCAGCTGATGGACTTGATCGCACCCGCCGTGCCCACCGGGCTGGCCAGCGGTCGCGTGGGCAACTTCATCAACGGCGAGCTGTGGGGTCGCGCCGCCGACCCCAGCCTGCCGTGGGCGATGGTGTTTCCGCAGTCGGGCAGCATGATCCCGCGCCATCCCTCGCCGATCTACCAGTTCCTGATGGAAGGGCTGCTGCTGTTCGTGATCCTGTGGATCTACGGCCGCAAGCCTCGTGGGCCAGGGCAGGTGGCCGGGCTGTTCCTCGTCGGCTACGGTGTCTTCCGCTTCATTGCCGAATTCTTCCGCGAACCCGATGCCTTCCTCGGCCTGCTGGCGCTGAACATGAGCATGGGCCAGTGGCTGTGCGTGCCGATGGTGGCCGTCGGCGCCTGGCTGTGGCTGCGCGGCGCCCGCCTGGCTTCCTGATTCCTCACCATGCGACAGATCTTCCTCGACACCGAAACCACCGGCCTGAATGCCGACTCCGGCGACCGCATCATCGAGATCGGCTGCGTGGAGATGCTCAACCGGCGCCTGTCGGGCCGCAATCTGCACTTCTATCTCAACCCCGAGCGGCCCAGCCACGAAGACGCGGTCAAGGTGCACGGCCTGACCGACGAGTTCCTCGCCGACAAGCCGCTGTTCGCCGCGGTCGTCGACGAGCTGATGGAGTACCTCGCCGGCGCCGAGATCCTGATCCACAACGCGGCCTTCGACATCGGCTTCCTCAACGCCGAACTGAAGCGCCTGGGCCGCCCGCTCTTCGAAGCGCAGGTCGGCCAGATCACCGACACGCTGCTGATGGCCCGCGAGATGTTCCCGGGCAAGTCGAACTCGCTGGACGCGCTTTGCAAGCGCCTGGAGGTCGACAACGCCAGCCGCAGCCTGCACGGGGCGCTGCTCGACGCCGGGCTGCTCGCCGAGGTGTACATCCGCATGACGCGCGGCCAGGATTCGCTGGTGATCGACGAGGTCGAGGCCGCGTCGGCGGAAGTCGCGGTCGAGGCGATCGACCTGTCGCGCTTCGTGCTGCCGGTGATCGCGGCCGACACCGACGAGGCGCAGGCCCACGCCGAGCTGATCGCCGAGCTCGACAAGGCCAGCGGCGGCAAGACCGTGTGGAAGCCGGCCGAGCCGGCTGTGGCATAATGCGAGGCTCTGCGGATCGCGAGGGCGGCTAGCTCAGGGGTAGAGCATCGCATTCACACTGCGGGGGTCGGGGGTTCGAAACCCTCGCCGCCCACCACCGATCCAGACAGAATCTCACGCACGGCCGGGCACTTCCCGGCCGTTTGCTTTTCCGGCGACACAATCGGCGCCATGGATCGAGTCGATGCCCTGGTGATCGGTGCAGGCGTGGTCGGGCTGGCCGTCGGCCGCGCGCTGGCCCGCAGCGGCCTGGAAACCATCGTGCTGGAGCGCGCCGACGCCATCGGCACCGGCACCAGCTCGCGCAACAGCGAGGTCATTCACGCCGGCATCTACTACCCGGCCGGCTCGCTCAAGGCGCGGCTGTGCGTGCAGGGGCGACAGCAGCTCTACGCCTTCTGCGACTCGCACGGCGTGGCGCACCGCCGCTGCGGCAAACTGGTGGTGGCGACCTCGCCGGGGCAGCATGCGGCGCTCGAGTCGACCCGCGCGAAGGCTGCCGTCAACGGCGTGGAACTGCGTTGGCTCGAGCCTGCCGTGGCCCAGGCGCTCGAACCGGCGCTGCGCTGCACCGCCGCGCTGCACTCGCCGGAAACCGGCATCGTCGACAGCCATGACCTGATGCTCGCGCTTCAGGGCGACGTGGAAGCCTCGGGGGGCGCGCTGGCGCTGTGCTCGCCGGTGCTGGGCCTGCGCTGCGGCGCCGCCGGGCATGTCGTGCGGGTCGGCGGCGATTCGCCGATGGAGCTCGAGGCAGGCATCGTCGTCAACGCGGCCGGGCTGTGGGCGCCGGGCGTGGCAGCGGCCACGCAAGGGCTGAGCGCGACGCATGTGGCGCAGGGCCACCATGCGAAGGGCAACTACTTCTCGCTGGCCGGGAGGGCGCCGTTCACTCGCCTGATCTACCCGGTGCCCGAGCAGGCCGGCCTGGGCGTGCACCTGACGCTCGACCTGGCCGGCCAGGCGCGCTTCGGCCCCGACGTCGAGTGGCTCGCGCCCGGATCGCCGGACGACATCGACTATCGCGTCGACCCCGCGCGCGCCGACGGCTTCTACGCCGAAATCCGCCGCTACTGGCCCGAACTGCGCGATGGCGCGCTGCAGCCCGCCTACAGCGGCGTGCGGCCCAAGCTGGGCGGGCCGGGTTCACCGGCGGCCGACTTCGTGGTGCAGGGGCCGCAGGTGCACGGCGTGAAGGGGCTGGTCAACCTGTTCGGCATCGAGTCGCCGGGGCTGACCTCCTGCCTGGCGCTGGCCGACGAAGTGCTGCGCCGACTCGAACTGGAGCCCGCCTCAGCAGGCTGAGGCGGGCCGCTGCCAGCGGCCGTCGATCAGCAGTTCGTGAGGGCCGAACTTCGCCTTGTAGGCCATCTTCTCGCTGCCCGCGATCCAGTAGCCCAGGTAGACGTGCGGCAGCTTCAGCGCCCGCGTCTGCTCGATCTGCCACAGCACGTTGTAGGTGCCGTAGCTGGCCTGGTCGTCGGGCTCGAAGAAGGTGTAGACCGCCGACAGCCCGTCGTTCAGGATGTCGAGGATCGAGACCATCTTCAGCGCGCCGAGCGAACCGTCCTCGGTCGGCTCGCGGAACTCCACCAGTCGGCTGTTGACCCGGCTTTGCAGCAGGAACTGCGTGTACTGGTCGATCGAGTCGTGGTCCATGCCGCCACCGCTGTGACGGCCGGCCTGGTAGCGCAGGTAGAGCTGGTAGTGCTCGGGCACGAAGCACAGGCGCAGCACGCGCGACTTCAGGTGCGAGTGCTGCTTCCAGGCCCGGCGCTGGCTGCGCGTGGGCTCGAAGCTCGCCACCGGCACGCGCAGCGGCACGCAGGCGCGGCAGCCGTCGCAATAGGGCCGGTAGGTGAACATGCCGCTGCGACGGAAGCCGTTGGCCACCAGGCCGGAGTAGGCGTCGGCATGGATCAGGTGGCTGGGTGTGGCGACCTGCGAGCGTGCCATGCGCCCAGCCACGTAGCTGCACGGGTAGGGTGCGGTGGCGTAGAACTGCAGTGAAGCGAGCGGAAGCTCTTTCGGGTGCGTCACGGGCCGGGGTCCTGCTCGGCGTCCCCGGTCGAAAACCCGAGGTGACGCCAGAGCGAAACATCATAGGTCCAATCCCGGATCGGCTCGGCCCCCAGGGCGAGGGACAGGCGGCGCTCGAATTCGGTGAGCCGGCGCCTCTTCACGAGGCCCCAAAGCTGC
>NZ_JBFXIO010000147.1:0-11110 GCF_050175855.1 Piscinibacter sp. | reverse complement strand
GAGCACGCGCTTCTACGAGATCAAGCAGATCCTGCGCGAGCACAAGCTGCACACGGTGTGCGAAGAGGCGTCCTGCCCGAACATCGGCGAGTGCTTCGGCCACGGCACGGCGACCTTCATGATCATGGGCGACAAGTGCACGCGGCGCTGCCCGTTCTGCGACGTCGGCCACGGCCGGCCCGACCCGCTCGATGCCGACGAGCCGCTGAACCTGGCCAAGACCATTGCGGCGCTGAAGCTCAAGTACGTGGTGATCACCAGCGTCGACCGCGACGATCTGCGCGACGGCGGCGCCGGCCACTTCGTCGAGTGCATCCGCCAGGTGCGCGAGCTCTCGCCGGCCACGCGGATCGAGATCCTCACGCCCGATTTCCGCGGCCGCATGGACCGCGCGCTCGACATCCTCAAGGCCGCGCCGCCCGACGTGATGAACCACAACCTCGAGACGGTGCCGCGCCTGTACAAGGAAGCTCGCCCCGGCTCGGACTATGTCTTCAGCCTGAACCTGCTCAAGCGCTTCAAGGAATTCGCGCCCGGCGTGCCGACCAAGAGCGGCCTCATGGTCGGGCTCGGCGAAACCGACGATGAAATCCTGCAGGTGATGCTTGACATGCGCGAGCACGGCATCGACATGCTGACCATCGGCCAGTACCTGGCGCCCTCCGGCCACCACCTGCCGGTGCGCCGCTACGTGCACCCGGACACCTTCCGCATGTTTGAGGCCGAGGCGGCGAAGATGGGCTTCACCCATGCGGCCGTCGGCGCCCTGGTGCGCTCTTCCTACCACGCCGATCAGCAGGCAGCCCAGGCCGGCGTGGCCTGATTGGCTGGCGCCATGGTCGCTGCCGGAGCCAGCGAACCGGCCATCGCCTGTGGCAACTGCCATGAGCCGATGCAGCGGCTCATGCTGCCCGGCCACTATGGGCGCAGCGTCGAGATCGACCTGTGCAGCCACTGCCACCTGGTGTGGTTCGACCAGACCGAGACGGCACGCCTCTCGGGCCCGGCACTGCTGGAACTGATCGGCGCGATGGCCGGCTCGCAGAGCCTGCCGCACCGCACGCTCGACCCCAAGGCCGGCTGCGCGCGCTGCGGCGCCACGCTGAAGACGGTGCACAACCGCTCGCGCTGGGGGCAGTCGTTGCACCTGGAGTGCCGTGCCGGGCACGGCGCCTACCAGACCTTCTCGCAGTTCCTCCAGGAGAAGGGCCTGCTGCGGCCGATGTCGCGGATCGACCGTGCGCGGCTGATCGAGAAGCAGGGTCGCATCGATTGCGTCAACTGCGGTGCCTCGGTCGGTCGCGACGAGGAGACCTGCTCCTACTGCGGCTCGGTGCCCAGCCTGCTCGACGTGGCGCGGCTGTCGCGCGCGCTCGATCCCGAGGGCGCGCTCGAGCCGCAGGCGGTGCACCGCGACGCCGCGAGCCAGCAGGCGCTGCAGTGCGGTGCCTGTGGCGCCGCGCTGCCGCCGGGGCTGTCGGTGGACTGCGCGCAGTGCGGCGCCACGCTGGCCATCAGCCGGCTGGCAGAGGCCCACGAGCGCGTGGCCACACTCGGGCCGGCGCTGCACGCCCATGCGGCGAAGCCGGCGCCCGAGGTGATCAAGCGCCGCCTCGATGCGCTCGACGCCGACCTGCCGCGCCGTCGCGAGTTCGCCGCCAAGATGGAAGCTGAAGCGGCCGCCCAGCGCGGCCGCCACCGCTTCGGTGAAGACATGGACTGGGGCGACCTGCTCGGCCGAGGCACCAACCCGCTGCGCGGGGTGCTGCTCGCGCTGGTGGTGTGGTTCGTCTGGTATTTCTGGGGCTGAGCCACCGGACCGTTCAGGTCTCGGCGATCAACTGCTCGATCAGCGCATGCAACTGCGCGAAATCGGGCTGGCCGACGATGCGCTTGACGACGCGGCCGCGCTTGTCCACCAGCAAGGTGGTCGGCGTACCGCGGATGTTGCCGAAGCCCTCGGCGATCGCACCGGTGTTGTCGATCGCCACCCCGAACGGCAGCTGGCGCGTCTGCGCGTAATGCGCCACTGCGGCCGGCGGGTCGTACTTCATCGCCACGGCCAGGATGTCGAAGCCGCGCGACTTGAACCGCTGATGCGTCTCGATGATCGCCGGAATCTCCTGCAGGCACACCGCGCAACTGGTCGCCCAGAAGTTGACCAGCGTCACCCGGCCCGGCCACGTGGCGGTAGAGGCTGTGTTGCCGTCCAGCAGCGTGTACGAGACCTGCGGCACGGGCTGAGGCGGCCCGGGCCGGTCGAAGGCCAGGTAGGCGCCGGTGCCGATTGCCATGGCCAGCAGCGGCAAGGCAAGATGGCGAGAGACTTTCATCGGGAGATCAGCTCATGAAGCGCAGGCAGTTTACGGCGGGGCTCGTCGTGGTTCCCAGTCTGGCGGCAATGACCCCGGCGGCCTGGTCGCTCGACCTCAGCGAGACCGACGCCGCCTCGGGCGTGCGCGCCGCGCTGGAGAAGGGCGCGGTCGCGGCCGTCGGTCTGCTCGGCCGCACCGACGGATTCCTCGGCAACCCGAAGGTGCGCATTCCGCTGCCCGGCTTTCTCGAAGACGCGGCCAAGCTGCTCAAGGCGACCGGCCAGGGCAGGCGCGTGGACGAACTGATCACCGCGATGAACCGGGCCGCCGAAGCGGCGGTGCCGGAAGCCAAGCCGCTGCTGATCAACGCCGTCAAATCGATGAGCGTGGAAGATGCACGCAAGGTCATCACCGGCGGCGACAACTCGGTGACCCAGTTCTTCGCCGGCAAGACGCGCGAGCCGCTGGCCGGGAAGTTCCTGCCCATCGTGACCCGCGCCACCGAGAAGGTGTCGCTGGCGGCCAAGTACAACGCCGTGGCCGGCAAGGCCATGGGGCTGGGCCTGGTGAAGAAGGAGGAGGCCAACGTCCAGCAGTACGTGACCGGCAAGGCCCTGGATGGCCTGTTCCTCATGATCGGCGAAGAGGAGCGCAAGATCCGCCAGAACCCGGCCGCCGCCGGCAGCGCGATCCTCAAGAAGGTGTTCGGCTCGCTGAAGTGATCCGACCCGGCGCGCGCCGACCTTACAGCCCCTTGGAGAGCTCGAACATCAACGCCGAGGGCAGCGAGCTGTCGATCACGTCGCGACCGACGCGCGCGACGTTCGAGCCGCTGAAGCCCGACATCTCGAAGGTGTTGCCTTCCTCGATGATCTCGATGAACACGAAGTCGGGAACCTCGTTGCTGATTTCCTCGCGCAGGTTGGCGAACTTCTCTCCGCGCTGAATGGACTCGATGATCATCGCGTGAGGCAGGCCGTCGCGGCAGAACTCGGCGGCTTCGTCGACGCTGCCGACGAAGTCGATGATCAGGCCCATGTTGCGCAGCGCATCGCGGATCTGCACCCGCAGCTCGCGCCGCGACGACACCACCAGCACATGGCTGCCGGCCAGTGGCTTGGAGTTGGTCGACGGCGCAAAACCCTCGTCGAGTTCGACCGCGGTCACGCCTTCGATCTCGTCGGACGCGGTGCGCGGGAACTCGATCGTCAGCGTGGAGTGCAGCGCGTCGTCGCGCCGGTCCAGCGGCAGCCCCATCGTCCAGGCGGTCTGCTCGAGCAGGCGCCAGGTCAGCGATTCGAGCGCCGCCGGTTCCGGCGGGCGCTGGTGGTCAGCGACCTGATCGGCGGGGCGGTGGGCGAAGCGGCACACCAGCTGCGCATGCTGAGGCCACGACTTGATGTCAATGCGGAACTCGATGTTCGACTGCGCGTGCGCCAGCGCCCAGTCGAGCACGGTGTTGAGCAGGCTGAACAGCAGCGAGGCATCGACGATCACCTCGGCCTGCTTCAGGGCGGGCTTGAGCACGATGCCGCGTGCCTGCGTCTCGCGATGGCGATGCGCCAGCACGCCCTTGAGCGTCTCGTCGAGCTGCAGTCTCTCGTGCGACTGGCGCAGCCGGCCGGAGGCGAAGCGGGCGATCTGCTGGCCGATCATGCCGGCCTGGCGCGCTCCGTCGACCTCGTCGCGCAGCGCGCGCAGGCTGGCGCGGTCGATCTTGCCGCTGGTGATCAGCGTGTGGATGCGCTCCAGCGCCGAGCTGAGCTGCGTGGCCGTGGCCGCGCCGATCTCGGTGACGAGGCGGTGCCAGCGCTGGGCGGCCTCGCCCTCGTCGGGTGCGGGCGCGGGGTGCGAGCGCGAGGCGGCCGCCGTTGCGGGGCGTTCGAGGTCTGACATGTCCATGCCGTGTTGTCCTTCCCTTCGGCTCGCGGCAACGGATCGCCCGATGATTCCTCTGCCGGGAACGGACGGACGGAGAGCGGTTGTCGACGCGCCGAGTCGTATGGGTCGCAGTGTCGCCCCGCGCACGGCCCGATTCCAGAGCCGCGGCCGCCGATTCCCTCGGACCTGGGGGGTACAGATGTCACAAAGTGTGACCGCGCGGCGTTGCGCCAGCTCAGATCACGCCGGCCGTCTTCAGTGCATCGCGCTCTTCGGGAGAGAGGCCAGCTTCGGCGAGAACCTCGTCGGTGTGCTCGCCGAGCAAGGGCGGCGGGCGGCGGTACTGCACCGGCGTGGCGGAGAACTTCATCGGGCTGGCCACCAGCCGCACGTGGTCGGCCAGGGGGTGCGGCATCTCAACGGTCATGCCGCGCGCCTGGACTTGCGGGTCGGCAAACACCTCCGCCAGGTCGTTGATCGGGCCACAGGGCACTCTTGCGGCCTCCAGCGCCGACAGCCAGTCGGCACGGGCGCGCGAGCGCATCACCTCGGCCAGCATCGGCACCAGCACCGCCCGGTGGCGCACGCGGTCGGCATTGCGCGCGAAGCGCGGGTCGCGGGCCAGTTCCGGCCGCCCGGCCACCTCGCAGTACTTGGCGAACTGCGTGTCGTTGCCGACAGCCAGGATCATGTGCCCGTCGGCCACCTCGAACACCTGGTAGGGCACGATGTTCTGGTGCGCGTTGCCGGCCCGCTGCGGCGCCACGCCGGTGGTCAGGTAGTTGGCGCCGAGGTTGGCCAGCATCGCCACCTGCGTGTCCAGCAGGGCCATGTCGATGGCCTGACCCTGCCCGGTGAGGTCGCGATGGCGCAGCGCGGCAAGGATGGACGTCACCGCGTACATGCCGGTGAAGAGGTCGGCCACCGCGACGCCCACCTTCTGCGGGCCGCCGCCCGGTGCATCGTCGGCGATCTCGTTGCGCGACGGGCCGGTCACGCTCATCAGGCCGCCCATGCCCTGCACCGCGTAGTCGTACCCGGCCCGGTCGCGGTAGGGGCCGGTCTGGCCGAAGCCGGTGATCGAGCAGTACACGAGGCGCGGGTTGAGGGCCAGCAGGCTGGCGCTGTCCAGGCCGTAGCGGGCCATGTCGCCCACCTTGAAGTTCTCCACGAAGACGTCGCTGCGCTGCGCCAGCCGCCGGATCAGTGCCTGGCCTTCCGGCCGCGCGATGTCCACGGTCACCGAGCGCTTGTTGCGGTTGGTGCCCAGGTAATAGGCCGCCTCGGCGGTGTCCCGGCCGTCGCGGTCGCGCAGGAAGGGCGGACCCCAGCCGCGCGTGTCGTCGCCGCCGCTGCCGTTGCGCATCGGCCGCTCGATCTTGATCACGTCGGCGCCCAGGTCGGCCAGCGTCTGCGTGCACCAGGGCCCGGCGAGCACCCGGGAGAGGTCGAGCACGCGGACGCCGGCCAGCGGCTGCGCAGGGGTGGCGGTGTCGGTCATGCAGGCATTGTGGCGTCGCCGCGCCTCGGATAATCGGTCGATGCGCCGTCTCCTCCTGCCCCTGGCAGCCGTATCCGTGTTCGGACTCGGGGCCTGTTCGCCCGCACTCGACTGGCGTGAATTCCAGCCCGAGGGCAGCGGCATCGTCGCGACCTTCCCCTGCAAGCCCGACCGCCACGTTCGCACCATCAAGCTGGCGGTGCAGACGGTCCGCATGGAGATGCTGGCCTGCGGCGCCGACGATGCCCAGTTCGCGCTGAGCTTCCTCGACCTCGACGATCCCGCCAAGGTTTCCACCGCGCTGGCGGAACTGCAGACCCTGGCGGCAGGCAACCTCGGCGCCTCGCGACCTGAATCGCAGCCTGCGACGGTGCCCGGCATGACGCCCAACCCGCAGGCGGCGAAGCTGCGTCTGGAAGGGCGGCAGCCCGATGGAACGGCCCTGCAGGAGGAGGCCGTCTTCTTCGCCAAGGGCTTGCGCGTGTACCAGGCGACAGTGCTCGGGCAACGCCTGCGCCCGGGGGCGGCCGAGACCTTCTTTGCCGGCCTGCGGCTGCCGGCATGAGGTCGCTCGCGCTGATCTTCCTCAGCTTCGCCTTCGCCTACTTTCTCTCGGCGCTGGTGCGGGCGGTGACCGCCACGCTGGCGCCGGCATTCAGTGCCGAACTCGGGCTGACCTCGGGCGACCTGGGCCTGCTCGCCGGTGCCTACTTTCTCGGCTTCGCGGCCACCCAGCTCCCGCTCGGCCACGCGCTGGATCGCTGGGGGCCACGCCGGGTGCTGCTGGCGCTGATGACCCTGGCCGTGATCGGCTGCGCGGCTTTCGCGATGGCCGATCACTTCGCGGCGCTGACGCTGGCGCGCGCGTTGATCGGCGCCGGCTTGAGCGCCTGCCTGATGGCGCCGCTCACCGCCTTTCGACGGACTTTCAGCGCCGTGGCGCAATTGCGCGCCAACTCCTGGATGCTGATGAGCGGCTCGCTGGGCATGGTGGCGTCGACCCTGCCGGTGCAGTGGCTGCTGCCGTTCCTGGGCTGGCGCGGCCTGTTCTGGCTCGTGGGGGCCCTGCTCGTGGCGGCGATGCTGGCCATCCGGCTGTGCGTGCCGGCCGACGACACGGCAAGCGCGCCCGCCGGGGAGCGTGAGGGCGAGGCGGGTTATGCGGCCATCGTTCGCTACCCGGTGTTCCTGCGCTACGCCCCGCTCGCCTTCTTCCACTACGGCGGCATGATCGCCGTGCAGACGCTGTGGGCCGGCCCCTGGCTGGTGCGCGTCTGCGGCTGGACGCCGCAGCAAGCAGCCGGCGGCCTGTTCGCGATCAACGTCGCCATGCTGCTGGCCTTCCTGGGCTGGGGCCTCGTCGTTCCGCGCCTGTACCGTGGCGGATGGTCGGCCGCTCGTCTGGTCGGTTGGGGCGTGCCGGTCAGCCTGGCCGTGCTCGTCCTGGCCATCGTGCTGGGTGAGGGCGCCACGGCATGGGCCTGGGCGCTGTTCTGCGTGAGCTGCACGGTGATCTCGCTGAGCCAGCCGGCGTTAGGCCAAGCCTTCCCGTCGGCGCTGGCCGGCCGCGCGCTGTCCGCCTACAACTTGGTGATCTTCGCCGGCATCTTCGCGATCCAGTGGGGATTGGGGCTGGCCATCGATGCGTTTGCCGCGGCCGGATGGGCGACCCTGTCGGCGTTCCGGGGCGCCATGGCGTTGCTTGGCTTGTGTGCTCTATGCGCCTACCTGTGGTTTTTGTGGCACGGACGGTCGGTCCAGGCCGACCGCGCGGGCCGCTGAGCCTCAGCCGTCGATAATTTCCGCTCCATGCCCGGCCTGCTGATCATCGCCCACTCGCCGCTCGCCTCCTCGCTGAGGACGGTGGCCACGCATACCTTCCCCGACTGTGCCTCTCGACTGGAGGCGCTGGACGTGTCGCCGGACATGCCGCCCGAGCAGATCGAGGCGCAGGCGCGCGAACTGCTGGCCCGGGTGCGACGCCCCGAGGCGCTGATCTTCACCGACGTCTTCGGGGCCACGCCCTGCAACGTCGCGCAGCGCCTGGCCGATGGCGTGCAGGTCAAGGTGGTGGCGGGCGTGAACGTGCCGATGCTGTGGCGCTCGCTGTGCTACGCCGATGAACCTCTCGATGCGCTCGTGGCTCGGGCGATGGCGGGCGCCACCCAGGGCGTGATGCAGGTGGCCACCTCCAGGCCGCAGAACCAGACCTACAAACCCGGCGGCAATGATCAAGACCACCGTCACCATCAGCAATAAGCTGGGCCTGCACGCCCGGGCCTCGGCGAAGCTCACCAAGCTGGCCGGCGGCTTCAAGTGCGACGTCTTCATGAGCCGCAACGGCCGCCGCGTCAATGCCAAGAGCATCATGGGCGTCATGATGCTGGCCGCCGGGCTGGGAAGCGAAGTGGAAGTCGAGACCACCGGGCCCGACGAGCAGCAGGCCATCGACGCCATCACCGCGTTGATCAACGACAAGTTCGGCGAAGGCGAGTGAGGCGGCTGCGGCTGCCTACAAGAACTACGGATGGCGCCGGCGGCCCGAAGGGCTAGCATTCCGCCATGAGTTTCCAGCTGTTCGGATTGCCCGTCTCGCGCGGGGTCGCCATCGGCCGCGCGGTGCTGGTGGCCTCGAGCCGCGTCGACGTGGCGCACTACTTCATCGACGACGCGCGTGTCGAGGACGAGATCGGGCGCCTCAGGGTAGCCCGCGACGCGGTGGCCGGTGAACTCAGCCTGCTCAAGCGCGACATGCCGGCCGAGGCGCCGGCCGAACTCGCGGCGCTGCTCGACGTGCACCTCATGCTGCTGCACGACGACTCGCTCACGGGTGCCACCAAGCAGTGGATCGTCGAGCGTCACTACAACGCCGAGTGGGCGCTGTCGGCGCAGCTCGAGGTGCTGGCGCGGCAGTTCGACGAGATGGAGGACGACTACCTGCGCGAGCGCAAGGCCGACCTGGAACAGGTGGTCGAGCGGCTGCTGCGGGCACTGGCGCATGGCCCGGAAGCGGCCTTCGGCGCGGCGCCGGCGGTCGGTGCACGCGATTTCGCCGGCGAAGACCCGCTGGTCCTCGTGGCCAACGACATCGCGCCCGCAGACATGCTGCATTTCAAGGGCGGCGTCTTCACCGGTTTCGTCACCGATGTCGGCGGCCGCACCTCGCACACCGCGATCGTGGCGCGCAGCATGGACATTCCCGCGGTGGTCGGTGCGCGGGAGGCCAGCCGCATCATCCGGCAGGACGACTGGGTCATCATCGACGGCGACAGTGGCGTGGTCATCGTCAATCCGTCGCCGATCGTGCTGGAGGAATACCGCTTCCGCCAGCGGCAGGCCGAGCTCGAACGGCAGAAGCTGGCCCGGCTGAGGCACACCCCTGCAGTCACGCTGGACGGCGAACGGGTCGAACTGCTCGCCAACATCGAGATGCCGGCCGACGCGCCGGCGGCCCTCGACGCTGGTGCCCTCGGGGTGGGGCTGTTCCGCAGCGAGTTCCTGTTCATGAACCGTGGCGGCGAGCTGCCGGGCGAAGACGAGCAGTTCGAGGCGTACCGCGCCGCTGTCGAAGCGATGAATGGTCTGCCGGTCACGATCCGGACGGTCGACATCGGTGCCGACAAGCCGCTCGATCGCATGTCGGCCAGCGAACTGCGGCACGAGCACGCGCTCAATCCGGCGCTCGGGCTACGCGCGATCCGTTGGAGCCTGTCCGAACCGGGCATGTTCCGACAGCAGTTGCGGGCCATCCTGCGCGCCAGCGCCTACGGCAAGGTGCGCCTGCTGATCCCGATGGTGGCGCATGTCAGCGAAGTCAAGCTGACCATGGAAGCCCTGGCGCGGGCGAAGCAGCAGTTGACGGATGCCGGCAAGCCGTTCGTGGACGTCGAGGTCGGCGCCATGATCGAGGTGCCGGCGGCGGTGCTGATGCTTCCGGTATTCCTGCGCTACTTCGACTTCGTCTCGATCGGGACCAACGACCTCATCCAGTACACGCTGGCCATCGACCGCGCCGACGAATCCGTGGCGCACTTGTATGACCCGTGGCACCCGGCCGTGCTCGGGCTCATTGCCAGCACGATCCAGCAGGCACGGGCACTCGGCAAGCATGTCAGCGTCTGCGGGGAGATGGCGGGTGACCCCGCGTTCACCGAGACCTTGCTGGGCATGGGCCTGCGCAGCTTCTCCATGCATCCGGCCCAGATCTCGGCCATCAAGCAGCGCATCCTCCGCTCCGATGCCAGGCGCTGCGCAGGCACGGTGCCTGCCTTGCTCGCGGGCGATGGCCCATCTGCGCAGCCGGGCGTGTCATTGGCCGGGTTGCGTACGGGACAGTTGACGGCCTGAGAAAGCATGCTATAGTCGCGGTCTTCGCTGAACACGGCGCCGCAAACAAGGCAGCGCCCACGTAGCGAAGGATGAGAAAGCCGAGCGCTTGACAGGGTTTTAAAAAGCATGTCAGAATCGCTTTCTTCGCTGATAACGCAAATCAGCGGCGCCGAAAGGCAAGCTCTTTAAAAACTAACAGCCGATAAGCGTGGGCGTTTGAAGGCGAGTGCCAAGAGTCGCAAGACTCAAGGTCTCTTGGACCTTAAACGCTCACTGAAGTGAAGTTCACTTCAATTCTTTGAGCAAACATTCAAGATCGAACTGAAGAGTTTGATCCTGGCTCAGATTGAACGCTGGCGGCATGCCTTACACATGCAAGTCGAACGGTAACGCGGGGCAACCTGGCGACGAGTGGCGAACGGGTGAGTAATACATCGGAACGTGCCCAGTAGTGGGGGATAGCCCGGCGAAAGCCGGATTAATACCGCATACGACCTACGGGTGAAAGCGGGGGACCGCAAGGCCTCGCGCTATTGGAGCGGCCGATGTCAGATTAGCTAGTTGGTGGGGTAAAGGCCTACCAAGGCGACGATCTGTAGCTGGTCTGAGAGGACGACCAGCCACACTGGGACTGAGACACGGCCCAGACTCCTACGGGAGGCAGCAGTGGGGAATTTTGGACAATGGGGGCAACCCTGATCCAGCCATGCCGCGTGCGGGAAGAAGGCCTTCGGGTTGTAAACCGCTTTTGTCGGGGAAGAAACGGTCTGCGCTAATACCGCGGGCTAATGACGGTACCCGAAGAATAAGCACCGGCTAACTACGTGCCAGCAGCCGCGGTAATACGTAGGGTGCAAGCGTTAATCGGAATTACTGGGCGTAAAGCGTGCGCAGGCGGCTTTGCAAGACAGATGTGAAATCCCCGGGCTCAACCTGGGAACTGCATTTGTGACTGCATGGCTGGAGTGCGGCAGAGGGGGATGGAATTCCGCGTGTAGCAGTGAAATGCGTAGATATGCGGAGGAACACCGATGGCGAAGGCAATCCCCTGGGCCTGCACTGACGCTCATGCACGAAAGCGTGG
>NZ_JBFXIO010000146.1:0-11121 GCF_050175855.1 Piscinibacter sp. | reverse complement strand
GTCGAGGTATTCCGACATGGGTTCTCCTTGGTGCGGTGATGGGAAGCCCGGGGCGCGCATCGCGTGCGGGCCGCGGGCGACCCGCAGTGTGCGCCGCGGCGGCACCCGCGGCCAGCCCCCAGAACCTCGCTGCCTACAATCCCCGTCATGGCAACCAAGAGCAAGACCCCCGGCAGCTACGGCGAGGCCTCGATCCGCGTTCTCAAGGGCCTGGAGCCCGTCAAGCAGCGGCCGGGCATGTACACCCGAACCGACAACCCGCTGCACATCATCCAGGAGGTGATCGACAACGCGGCCGACGAGGCCCTGGCCGGCCACGGCCAGCGCATCGACGTGATGCTGCATGCCGACGGTTCGGTGAGCGTGGAGGACGACGGCCGCGGCATCCCGATCGGCCTGCACCCGGAAGAGCAGGTGCCGGTGGTGGAGATCGTCTACACGCGGCTGCACGCCGGCGGCAAGTTCGACAAGGGCGCGGGTGGCGCCTACAGCTTCTCCGGCGGCCTGCACGGCGTGGGCGTGAGCGTGACCAACGCGCTGGCGAAACGGCTCGAGGTCACCGTGTACCGCGAGGGCCAGGTGGCCACCATCGTCTTTGCCGGCGGCGACGTGATCGAGCCGCTGAAGACGCGCAAGGCTGCCGCCGGTGACCGCAGGAGCGGCACCACCGTGCGCGCGTGGCCGGATGCGAAGTATTTCGAGAGCGCCGAGCTGCCGCGTGGCGAGCTGACCCACCTGCTGCGCAGCAAGGCCGTGCTGATGCCGGGCGTGACGGTCACGCTGGCTACCGAGAAGACGGGGGACAGGCAGCAGTGGCTCTACAAGGGCGGCCTGCGCGACTACCTGATGCAGACGCTGCCGGCCGACCCGATCATCCCGCTGTTCGAGGGCGAGCATTACGCCGACGGGGCCGAGACCGAGAACTTCGCCGAAGGCGAGGGCGCGGCCTGGTGCGTGGCCTTCACCGACGACGGCAACGTGATGCGCGAGAGCTACGTCAACCTCATCCCGACACCGGCCGGCGGCACGCACGAATCGGGCCTGAAGGACGGCCTGTTCGGCGCGGTCAAGGGCTTCATCGAGCTGCATTCGCTGCTGCCCAAGGGCGTGAAGCTGATGCCGGAAGACGTGTTCTCTCGCGCCAGCTTCGTGCTCAGCGCGAAGGTGCTCGACCCGCAGTTCCAGGGCCAGATCAAGGAGCGGCTGAATTCGCGCGATGCGCTGCGCCTGGTCTCCACCTACGTCAAGCCGGCGCTGGAGCTGTGGCTCAACCAGCACGTCGACCTCGGCCGCAAGCTCGCCGAACTGGTGATCAAGCAGGCGCAGACGCGCCAGCGCGCCGGGCAGAAGGTCGAGAAGCGCAAGGGCTCCGGCGTGGCGGTGCTGCCCGGCAAGCTGACCGATTGCGAGAGCCGCGACCTGGCCTTCAACGAGCTCTTCCTCGTCGAGGGCGATTCGGCCGGCGGCAGCGCCAAGATGGGCCGCGACAAGGAGACGCAGGCCATCCTGCCGCTGCGCGGCAAGGTGCTCAACGCCTGGGAAGTGGAGCGCGACCGCCTGTTCGCCAACACCGAGATCCACGACATCGCGGTGGCCGTGGGCGTCGATCCGCACGGCCCCGACGACGAACCCGATTTCTCCGGCCTGCGCTACGGCAAGGTCTGCATTCTGTCGGACGCCGACGTCGACGGCTCGCACATCCAGGTGCTGCTGCTGACGCTGTTCTTCCGCCACTTCCCCAAGCTGATCGAACGCGGGCACGTCTACGTGGCCAAGCCGCCGCTGTTCCGCCTCGATGCGCCGGCGCGCGGCAAGAAGCCGGCGGCGAAGATCTACGCGCTCGACGAGGGCGAGCTGACCGCTGCGCTCGACAAGCTGCGCAAGGAGGGTGCGCGCGAGAACAGCTGGACGATCAGCCGCTTCAAGGGGCTGGGCGAGATGAATGCCGAGCAGCTGTGGGAGACCACGCTGAACCCCGACACGCGACGGCTGCTGCAGGTGAGCTTCGGCGCGCAGGGCTTCGCTGCCACCGTCGAGGCGCTGACCAAGCTCATGGGCAAGGGCGAGGCGCAGGCGCGGCGCGACCTGATGGAACTGCGCGGCGACGACGTCGAGGTGGACGTGTGAAGGAACGAGCGTGAACCTGAGGCTGCGACCGACGATGCTGTCGGACCTCGACTTCGTCATCTCGGTCGAGCAGGATCAGGCCAACCTTCCGTTCATCACGCCCTGGGAGCGCACGCAGCATGAAGGTGCGGTGCGCTTTCCCGACTTCCGCCACTTCATCGTCGAGACCGGCGCGCAATACGAACCGGCCGGTTTCGTCATCCTGCAGGGCTGCCGCAATCCGCACCGGTCGGTGGAGCTCAAGCGCCTGGTGCTGCTGCCCGAAGACCAGGGCCACGGGCTCGGCCGGGCCTGCGTTCGGCTGCTGGCGCTGATGGCCTTCCGCGACCTCGGCGCGCACCGCTTCTGGCTCGATGTGAAGTCGCTCAACGAGCGCGCGCTGGCGCTGTACCGCAGCGAAGGCTTCGTCGAGGAGGGCCGGCTGCGCGAGAGCGTGCGCACCGCCGAGGGCTACGACTCGCTGGTCGTGATGTCGCTGCTCGCCCATGAACACTCGGCGCTGCTGCACGAGCGGGGGCTGGGGGCCGCCTGATGCGCGCGTGGCTGGCAGGCTGGGTGATGGCTGCCGGTGCGTGCGGTGCGGCGCAGGCGGAGGTCTGGGCTTACATCGACGGCGACGGCGTGGCGCACGTGGCGCCGCAGCAAGTGGATTCACGCTACCGCCGCGTGATCGGCGACGCTCCGGGCGGCAACGGCAGCGAGGCCGTTCCCGGCAAGACCGACCGCGCCGAGGGCCTGCTGCTGTGGCTGCAGATCGCGCCCGAAGTGAAGGCGCTGGCGCCCCTGCTGCGCGAAGCTGCGACGGCCCATGGTGTCGACGAGGAACTGCTCAAGGCGGTGATCGTGGTCGAATCGGGCTTCAATGCGCGCGCGGTGTCGCCGCGCGGCGCGCTCGGCTTGATGCAGATCATGCCGGTCAGCGGTGATCGCTACGCCACGCCCGCGGAGCGCCGCACGCCAGCCGCCACCCGCCTGCTCGACCCGAAGATCAACGTGCACACCGGCGCGCGCATGCTGGCTGACCTCGAGCGCCGCTTCGGCGGCATCGACGTGGCGCTGGCCGCCTGGAATGCCGGTGAGGGTACGGTGCGCCGACACGGCGGCAAGGTGCCCGACATCGCCGAGACGCGCGCCCACGTGCACCTGGTACTGGAGCTGTACTGGGCGCTGCTGCAGGAGCGACAGGCGCGCCGCGCGACGGAGATGAAGCTGCTGCCAGCGCGCTGAGCGGTGCGTTGCTACGATGCCGCCATGCGCGGTGCGAGTGGATGGATGGTGTGGATCGGGGCGGCCGTGCTGGGCCTGCTTCCGCCGGCCGCCTGGCCGGCGCCCAAGACGGTGTGCACCATCACCGTCAATTCGCCCGACGAGAAGGAGAGCTTCCGCCGCCATCTCGGCAGCGAGAACTACCGCTTCGTCGAGCTGGTCGAGCGCGGCCGGCCCGACTGGCTCGATTCGTCGTGCCGCGCCAAGGTGTCGTGCGACATCCTGGTCATCTCGGCGCACTACGACGGCGGCAACGAGTTCTTTCCCGACAGCCTGGATGCGCGCGAGTTCCTGCCCGTCAGCGAGCTGGAGCGGGTGTCGTGCAGCGGTTCCTGCCCGACCTTGTTCTCGAAGCTCAAGGAGGTCTATCTCTTCGGCTGCAACACGCTGAACCCCGAGCCGCACAGCGGCGCCACCGCCGAACTGATGCGCAGCCTGGTGCGCGAGGGCTACACGAAGGAGAAGGCCGAGCGCGAGCTGCAGTCGCTGGCCGCCGCGCACGGCGAAAGCAGCCGCGACCGCATGCGCCAGATCTTCACCGGCGTGCCGGTGATCTACGGCTTCTCGTCGTCGGCGCCGTTGGGCCCGATCGCCGGCAGCGTGCTCGACCGCTACTTCCGCCAGTCCGGCGACCGAGAGATCGCGCGCGGGCGCGCCGGCAGCCGGCTGCTCGCCGCCTTCGCGCCGTTCTCGCTGACCTCGGTGGCCGGCCTGACGCCCGCCGATCCGTATTGGCAGACGCGCCTGGACATGTGCCAGTTCGCCGACGAACGCCGGCCGATCGGCGCCAAGCTGGCCTTTGTCTACGGCCTGCTGCAGCGGCACATCGGCGAAGCGCGCCTGAACCTCGACCGCATCCGCCGCCTGCGCGAGTCGCTCGACGCCAGCGTGCTCGACGACCCGCTGGCCGCGCAGGTGCTGGAGGTGATCGCCCGCGACGAGGACGCCCGTGACCGCGTGCTGGCCTACGCGCGCCAGACCGACCGGCCGGACACGCGCGTGGCCATGCTCGACCTCGCCCGCGACGTCGGCTGGCTGACCCGCGAGGCGCACCGTGACGAACTGGCTGCCATGCTGCGCGAGCTCCAGGCGCGGCGCGATGCGGGCGTGGCCGAGGTCAACCTCGCCTGCCGCCTGAACGCCGACCGCAGCCTCGATGGGCGCCTCGGTGGCACCCACGGAAACGGGGGTACCGCGCAGGCCGCGATGCGCGCCTGCCTGGGCAGCGCGGAGGACCGTGCACACACGCTGCGCGCACTGCTCGGCCCGGCCGAAGCCGACGTGCAGCTCGCGCAGGCCTACCTGCGTCATCGGCCGGTCGATGACCCGGCCGAGCTGCGCGACTTGACGAAAGGCATTTCGGAAATGCCTGCCGGGCCGGCACAAGTTCGCGCTCTGGAGGCGCTCGGCCGCCACTATGTGTCCGATGGTGACGTGCTCCATCGCCTGCTGGATCTCTACGGGCGCACACCGTCGTCCGCTGTGCAGTCGGCCGTGGCGGGCATCCTGCTGCGGGCCGACCGTTCGGCGCTGCCGGCTGCAAGACTTCGCGAGACATTGATCTCGCTCAGGCGCGAGGCTTCTCGCGATGGCGGCGCAGGAACCATCGACGCGCTGATCACTCTCCTCGGGGCGCGCTGAGCCTCGTGCGGGGTGTTTACATGTGTTTTCGCCGCGGCGGCGCACTGTGGAACACTGTGCCGATGACGCTGCGTGACCTTGCCCCGCTACCGATGGCATCCGCCCGCTGGGCTGCTGCGCTGCTGCTCGCCGCGGCCTGGCCGCTGGCGGCGAGCGCCGCGCCGAAGACGGTCTGCACCGTGACCATCAACTCGCCCGACGAGCGCGACGTGATGATGCGCCAGCTGCCGCCGGGCGACTACCGCTTCGTCGAGCTCGTCAAGCACGGCCAGCCCGACTGGTGGGCACAGGCCTGCCGCAGCGGCGTGAGCTGCGATGCGCTGGTGATCTCCGGCCATTTCGACGATGGCAGCGAGTTCTACACCGACCGTTTCGAGCAGAAGGAGGCGCTGCCGGTCGAAGACCTGCAGCAGGCCTCGTGCAGCGAGTCGTGCAGCGGTCTGTTCTCGCAGCTCAAGGAGGTCTACCTGTTCGGCTGCAACACGCTGAAGACCGACCCGCGACGCAGCGCCGGCGCCGAGGTGCTGCGCAGCCTGCAGCGCTCGGGCCGCACGCCCGCCGAGGCACAGCGCATCGCGGCGCAGCTCAGCGAGCACTACGGCGAGAGCAACCGCGATCGGTTGCGCCAGATCTTCAAGGACGTGCCGGTGCTCTACGGCTTCTCGTCGAAGGCGCCGCTGGGCCGCTACGCCGGGCCGCTGCTCGAGCGCGTGCTGCAGACGGCACCGGCCGGCGAGGTGGCCAGCGGCCGGCCGAGCAGTGCGCTGCTCAACGCCTTCGGGCCGACCTCGATGATCAGCGTGCGCGGCGTGCGCGACGACGATGCGCACATCGCGCTGCGCCAGGACATCTGCCAGCTCGCCGACGACCGCCGCAGCACGGCGCAGAAGATGGCCTTCGTGCACGAGGTGCTGCGCCGCGACGTGACCGAGGTGCGCATGCTGCTCGACCACCTCGAGCGCTACGTGGGCTCGGTGAGCGCCGCGCAGCGCCTGAAGCCCGATGTCGCCAAGGCCTTCGACGCGATCCGCCTCGACCTGCCGGCTCGTCAGCGCTTCCTCGACTTCACCCGGGATGCCGATCTCGCTGCCGTGCAGTCGCGCATGATCAACCTCGCGCGAAGCCTCGGCTGGCTCGACGAGACGCAGCAGCACGACGAGTTCGTGCGCCTGATCACCGCGCGCATGGCGCGCGATGGCATCGGCAAGCACGAGGTCGACCTGGTCTGCGCCTCGCCGCTGTCGCGCGACGGCGAGTTGCTGGCGCGTGTGCAGGCCGGCGGCAGCGCCGATGCGGCCAAGGTGGCCCATTCGGCCGTGCTGGCTTGCCTGGGCGGCGGCGAGGCGCACGACCGCACGGTGCGTGCACTGACCAGCCCTCGGCCCGACGACGTGGAGATCGCGCAGACCTACCTGCGCCACCGCCCGCTGGCCGGCGCCGGCGAGGTGCGTGCCATCGCCGCCGACATCGCACGCCTGAGTGGCCCCGAGGCGCAGGTGCGCGCGCTCGATGCGCTGGCCAAGCAGCGCGTCTCCGACCCGCACAGCCTGAAGGCGATCGCCGCGCTGTTCGCGCAGACCCGCTCGCTGCAGGTTCAGCGCGCCATCGCCAACGTGCTGCTGCGCGCCGACACGCAGGGGCTGGAGCGCGGCGAGTTGCTGCAGGCGCTTCGCCGCCACCGGCTCAAGTCGCCGGACGGGCAGGACGCGATCGACATGCTGATCCGCGTCCTCCAGCGCGCCTGACCTTCAGGACAGGCCGCTGATGCGGCCTTGGGCGTCGATGTCGATCAGTTCGGCGGCTGGCACCTTGGGCAGGCCCGGCATGGTCATGATGTCGCCGCAGACCATCACGATGAACTCGGCGCCGGCCGCCAGCCGCACCTCGCGGATGTCCAGCGTGTGGCCGCTCGGCGCGCCGCGCAGCGCGGCATTGGTGGAGAAGCTCATCTGCGTCTTGGCGATGCACACCGGGAAGTGGCCGTAGCCGTCGGCCTGCAGCCGCTCGATGCGTTCCTTGACGGCTGCCGACGCGGTCACGCCGGCCGCGCCGTAGACCTTGGTCGCGATCGCCTCGACCTTCTGCCACAGCGGCAGCGCGTCGTCGTAGACGAAGCGGAAGCTGTTCGGTTTCTCGCAGGCGGCCACCACCTCGCGGGCCAGCGCCTCGGCACCCGCGCCGCCCTCGGCCCAGTGCCTGGCCACCACGGCGCGCCCGCCCAGCGCCTCGACGCGGCGCACCAGCAGCTCGATCTCGGCGGGCGTGTCGTGCGAGCGGTGGTTGATCGCCACCACGCAGGGCAGGCCGTAGACCTCCTGCACGTTGCGCAGGTGGCGCTCCAGGTTGGGCAGGCCGCGCTCGAGCGCCGCCACGTCTTCCTTCGAGACATCGGCCACCGCCATGCCGCCGTGGTACTTGAGCGCGCGCGCCGTGGCCACCAGCACCGCGGCGGAGGGGCGCAGGCCGGTCTTGCGGCACTTGATGTCGATGAACTTCTCGGCACCGAGGTCGGCGCCGAAGCCGGCCTCGGTGACCACGTAGTCGCCGAGCTTGAGCGCGGCGCGCGTGGCGATGGCGGTGTTGCAGCCGTGCGCGATGTTGGCGAACGGCCCGCCGTGCACGAAGGCCGGGTTGTTCTCCAGCGTCTGCACGAGGTTGGGCGAGATCGCGTCCTTCAGCAGCGCGGCCATCGCACCCTGCGCCTTGAGCTGCGCGCAGGTGATCGGCTGGCGGTCGGCCGTCTCGCCGACGACGATGCGCGCCAGCCGCTCCTTCAGGTCCGACAGGCTGGTGGCCAGGCACAGGATGGCCATGATCTCGGACGCCACCACGATGTCGAAGCCGCTCTCGCGCGGCATGCCGTTGCCCGGGCCGCCCAGGCCGATCACGTTGTCGCGCAGCGCGCGGTCGTTCATGTCCATCACCCGCTTCCAGGTGATGCGGCGCAGGTCGAAGCCGAGCGCGTTGCCGTGGTGGATGTGGTTGTCGATCATCGCCGCGAGCAGGTTGTGCGCCAGGGCGATCGCGGCGAAGTCGCCGGTGAAGTGCAGGTTGATCTGCTCCATCGGCACCACCTGGGCGTAGCCGCCGCCGGCGGCACCGCCCTTCATGCCGAACACCGGCCCGAGCGAGGGCTCGCGCAGGCAGACGATGGCGCGTTGGCCGATGCGGTTGAGTGCGTCGCCCAGGCCCACGGTGGTGGTGGTCTTGCCTTCGCCGGCCGGCGTCGGCGAGATCGCCGTCACCAGCACCAGCTTGCCGTCGGGGCGGTCGGCCAGGGTGTCGAGCCAGGGCTGGGCCACCTTGCCGATGTGGCGGCCGCGCGGGTCCAGCGCCTCCTCGGGAATGCCCAGGGCATCGCCCAGGGCGTGGACGGGCTTCAGGCGCGCGGCCTGCGCGATCTCGATGTCGGACAGCATGGGACTCCCTGGGGGGTACGGCGTGGGGACGATGGTAACGAAGCGGCCCGGCCGGCCGCGCCCGGGATGATCCCGGGTTTGGGAGAGAATGCCGCCCTCCTATGGACGACCTCTTCGACCCCCCGCCGCCGGCCACGGGCGATGGCGACGACGCCATCGCGCTGTCTCTGTATGCCGAGCAGGCCTACCTGGAATACGCCCTTAGCGTGGTCAAGGGCCGCGCGCTGCCCGACGTCTGCGACGGCCAGAAGCCGGTGCAGCGGCGCATCCTCTACGCGATGGAGCGCATGGGCCTGGCCTTCACCACGGCCTCCGGCCCCAAGGCCGTCAAGAGCGCCCGCGTGGTCGGCGACGTTCTCGGCCGCTTCCACCCGCACGGCGACCAGGCCGCCTACGACGCGCTGGTGCGCATGGCGCAGGACTTCAGCCAGCGCTACCCGCTGATCGACGGCCAGGGCAACTTCGGCAGCCGCGACGGCGACGGTGCCGCGGCGATGCGCTACACCGAGGCGCGCCTGGCGCCGATCTCGCGGCTGCTGCTCGACGAGATCGACGAAGGCACGGTCGACTTCATCCCCAACTATGACGGCTCGACGCAGGAGCCGAAGCTGCTGCCGGCACGTCTGCCCTTCGTGCTGCTCAACGGCGCCAGCGGCATCGCGGTGGGCCTGGCCACCGAGGTGCCCAGCCACAACCTGCGCGAGGTGGCCGCCGCCGCGGTGGCGCTGCTGAAGAACGACAAGCTGTCCGACGACGAACTCGCCGCGCTGCTGCCCGGGCCGGACTTCCCCGGCGGCGGCCAGATCATCAGCAGCGCGGAAGACATCCGCGCCGCCTACGCCAGCGGCCGCGGCAGCCTGAAGGTGCGCGCGCGCTGGAAGATCGAGGACCTGGCGCGCGGCCAGTGGCAGCTGGTCGTCACCGAGCTTCCGCCGGGCGCGAGCGCGGCCAAGGTGCTGGAGGAGATTGAGGAGCTCACCAACCCCAAGGTCAAGACCGGCAAGAAGGCCCTGACCACCGAGCAGACCCAGCTCAAGACCACGGTGCTGGCGGTGCTGGATGCGGTGCGCGACGAATCGAGCAAGGATGCGCCCGTGCGCCTGGTGTTCGAGCCGAAGTCGCGCACCGTCGAGCAGCAGGAGCTGATCATCGTGCTGCTGGCGCACACCAGCCTGGAGAGCAGCGCTCCCATCAACCTGACGATGATCGGCGCCGACGGCCGGCCGACGCAGAAGAGCCTGCGCCAGGTGCTGTCGGAGTGGCTGCAGTTCCGCCAGGGCACGGTGCAGCGGCGCACCCAGCATCGCCTGTCCAAGGTGCTCGACCGCATCCACATCCTCGAGGGCAGGCAGCTGGTGCTGCTGAACATCGACGAGGTGATCCGCATCATCCGCAACGCCGACGAGCCGAAGGCGGCGCTGATCGAGCGCTTCCGCCTGAGCGACCGGCAGGCCGAGGACATCCTCGAGATCCGGCTGCGCCAGCTGGCGCGGCTGGAGGCGATCAAGATCGAGCAGGAGCTCAAGGAACTGCGCACCGAGCAGGCCAAGCTGGAGGACATCCTGTCCAGCCCGGCGAGCCTGAAGCGCACGGTGGTCAAGGAGATCGAGGCCGACGCCAAGCAGTACGGCGACGACCGCCGCACGCTGATCCAGGAGGAGCGCAAGGCCGTCGCCGAAGTGAAGGTGATCGACGAGCCGGTGACGGTGGTGATCAGCCTCAAGGGCTGGGTGCGTGCGCTCAAGGGCCACGAGGTCGATGCCGCCACGCTGTCGTTCAAGGCCGGCGACGCGTTGTACGGCGCTTTCCCGTGCCGCACGGTCGACCCGCTGATCGTCATCGGCAGCAACGGCCGTGTGTACTCCACGTCCGTGGCCGGCCTGCCCGGCGGCCGCGGCGACGGCCAGCCCATCACCACCCTGATCGACCTCGAATCGGGCACGCAGCCGGCGCACTACATCGCCGGCAGCCCGGGCACCACGCTGCTGCTGGCCGGCACCGGCGGCTTCGGCCTGATGGCCAGGCTGGGCGACCTGGTGGCCAGGCAGAAGGGTGGCAAGGGCTTCATGAGCCTCGAGGCGGAAGAGAAGCCGCTGCCGCCGGCGGTGGTCGACGGTGCGACGCAGGTGGCCTGCCTGTCGCTGGCCGGCCGGCTGCTGACCTTCGCGCTGGACGAGCTCAAGCTGCAGCCCAACGGCGGACGCGGCCTGACGCTGATCGACCTCGACGCCAAGGACGCACTGGTCAGCGTGGCGGCCTTCGCGCAGGCGCTGCAGGTGACCGGCACCGCGCTGCGCGGCGGAAAGCCGCGCGAGGAGCTGCTCAAGGGCGCGGCGCTGGCGGCCTATGCGGGCAAACGCGCGCGCAAGGGCAAGGCAGTGGAAGGCATGAAGGCGCAGCGCGTGCTGGCCGCGGGGTGACGGCCTGCCGAGGCGCTCCGCGCCTCAGCGCTGGCGTGCGTTGAACGACACCAGCACCACCACCACCACGACCGCGAACAGCGCGAGGCTCCAGAACTCGTAGGGCATGCCGGCGAGGTTCACCGCCGCGTCGGCGCAGCTGGCCTTGACCTCGAAGACGAAGGGCAGGGCGCGGTCGAGCCCGGTGGCGCTGACGATCCTGTCGGCCAGCGTCAGGTTGCACGAGGTCGACTTGGCGGCCACGAAGT
>NZ_JBFXIO010000145.1:0-11105 GCF_050175855.1 Piscinibacter sp. | reverse complement strand
AGCCACCCGAGTTCGAGCAGGCGTTGGCGCCGGTCAGCGGGCCCTTGGTGTCGACGGTGTAGCGGCCGCCGGTGGAGGACATCGTGCCGGTCAGCGGGCCGGTGGCCCAGATCAGCTTGTTGGCCGGCGCCAGCGGATCGACCTTGGGGTCGACCTCTTCGACGATGTACTTGGTGGCCAGGCCGCGCGAGCCGAGATAGGCGCGCGCCCAGTCCATGTTGAGGGGTTCCGACTTGACGGTACCGGCAGTCAGGTCGACGCGGAGGATCTTTCCAGCCCAGGACATGTGTGCTCTCCTCTTACGCGGCGGGTTGGTTGCCGAGCTTGTCGGCCCAGGCCTGCATCTTGTTCAGGCCGGTCCAGTTGGCATCGACGTAGGTGATGGCGCCGGTCGGGCAGGCGGTCGCGCAGGCGGGGTCGCCGCCGCACAGGTCGCACTTCTGCACCTTGCCGGTCTCCTGTACGTAGTTGATGGTGCCGAACGGGCAGCTGATCGTGCAGACCTTGCAGCCCACGCAGGTGGTCTCGTTGACGACCTTGGCGCCGGTCAGCTTGTCCAGCGTGATCGCCTCCACCGGGCAGGCGTGCAGGCACCAGGCCTCGTCGCACTGCGTGCAGGTGTACGGCACCTTGCGGCCGGTGTGATGGAAGTCGAACACCTTGATGCGCGACTTGGCCGTGGCGTAGGTGCCGTAGTTCTCGAAAGAACAGGCCATCTCGCACTGGAGGCACCCGGTGCACTTT
The DNA here is from genome assembly GCF_050175855.1 of Piscinibacter sp. GTDB lineage: Bacteria > Pseudomonadota > Gammaproteobacteria > Burkholderiales > Burkholderiaceae_C > Piscinibacter. Next base: position 10,361 of record NZ_JBFXIO010000145.1, on the reverse strand, counting down.
TCCGGGTTGATGTGGAGCGTCTTCTGCATGTGGAGCTTCCTTGGTGGGTGGGCGTGACGCGGGAGCCTGCTATGCACGCACTTGCATAGCTTGCGCAGGGCGAGCGCGAGGCACCATTTGGGAGAAACCCTAGGAAATGCTCCAGCGCGTCACATCGCTGGAGCCGGCACGATCACGCCGGGCGCCAGGCGAGGTTGGACTTGGCGAAGATTGCCGCCATCTGCCCGCTGGCGGCGAGCTGGTTGACGGCGCCCTGCAGCGCCTGGGCGAGCTCGGTGGCGTCCTTCTTGACCGCCATGCCCACCGCCCAGCCGTCCTTCGGCGCGCGCGGCGAAGGCAGCGGCTCGATGGCGAAGCGCTCGTCGCCGCGCAGCACCGACTGCAGCTCGGAGAGCATGCCGGCCGCCGCCGGCACGTCGCCGCGCTGCAGCGCCTGCGCGGCCTCGACGCCGTCCTTCCACTTCGTCTGCAGGGTGTCGCGCAACGCTCCACTTTCCGCGCCGATCAGCAGCCAGCCGGCCAGCGACTGCCCAGGCACGGCCACCGGCTTGCCCGCGAGCTGGGCGAGCGAATCGAGCGTCGGCAGCACATCGAGCCGGCGCGCGATGGCCACCCGCTCGCGCCAGTACGGCCCGAAGATGCTCACCTGCGGGTTGCCCTGCATCAGCGGCCGGTCCACCGGCACGTGCAGCAGCACGTCGGCCGGGCCGAAGCCGAGATAGTGGCCGCGCCAGACCATGTGACGCAGGTCGTCGTCCATGTTCTCGTCGGCCGAGAACGGCAGCAGCGAGAGCTTTACGCCGAGCGACTCGGCCAGCGCGCGCGCCAGCTCCACGTCGATGCCGGCGCCCTTCACGTGGAACGGCGGCATGTCGTTGTAGACCGCCACCACCAGCGCGCCGCGGCTCTTTACCTTGTCCAGCGGCGTGGCCGAGAGCACGCCCGGCAGCGCGGCCACTGCCGCCGCAGCGATCAGCTCGCGGCGGCGCATCACAGCGGCTTCTCTCGGCGGGTCTCGAGGTAGGCCTTGATCGACCAGACCGCCTCCTGGTTGAGGATGCCCTCGAACGGCGGCATGTAGACCGCGCCGTTGCGCACCTTGCCGCGGCGAACGCTGCCGGCGAAGTAGTCGTCGATGTCCTTCACGCAGGCGGCCTTCTTGCGGTCGTCCTTCAGCGTGGCGCACTCGTTGTCGAGCTTGCGCAGGTCGGGCGCGATGCCGCCAGAGATGGCCTCCAGGCCGTGGCAGCGGGCGCAGTTCTGGTTATAGGCCGAGCTGCCCACCTTGATGGCAGCCTCGTTCTTGCGGAACGGGTTCTCGCCGCGCCAGTCGTCGCCGAGTTTGGGCAGGCTGCTGGTATCGACCGCCTGCGGCGTGACGTCGCCGTGGGCCCAGGCGGAACCATGAAAGGCGGCGGCCGCGAGCAGTGCGGCGTTGAGCAGGAATCGGTAGCGGGAACGGATGGAAGGCATGAGCTTGTCTCCTTGAGGCTCGTCTTGAACTATGCTCATCGTCTGCAAACGCTGTGCCATCCGCAGGTGTTGCAAACGCGAACACCGGGACCGGGGCTGTCCGCATCGGCCCCCAATGGACAAGCCGCCCGGCTTGTCCCACAGTCGCGACCGACGGGACTCGCCGCCCGTCACAGATCACAACGGAGACAGCCTGCCGATCGGGCGGGCAATGGAACAGCCCTCATGCCCACGAGCAGGAACCCGGGCCCACGCGGCTGGAGCAGCCCCGACACGGCCACGGCAGCGACGCAGCGCAAGCCTGGCCACGTCGACCTCATCCAGCAGTCGCACGAGCGTTGCGCCGCCCTCGGCCTGACGCGCATCGAGCGGCCCGACTACTCGCCGCTGATGCGCAGCGACCTCAACGTCGCCAAGGAGCGCAACCAGCGCCTGTTCGCCCATGCCGCACCGGTGATGGAGATGCTGCTCGAGCAGATCGTCGACACCGAGAGCATGATCGTGCTGACCGACGCGCAGGGCACCATCCTGCACGCGGTGGGCGACGACGACTTCCTCGAGCGCGCCGGCAAGGTGGCGCTGTCGCCGGGCGTGAACTGGGCCGAGCAGAGCAAGGGCACCAACGCGATCGGCACCGCCCTGTTCGAGGAGCGGCCCACGCTCGTGCACGCCGACGAGCACTTCATGCATGCCAACCACTTCCTGACGTGTTCGGCGGCGCCGATCTTCGACCCGCGCGGCAACATGCTCGGCGTGCTCGACGTCTCGGGCGATCACCGCAGCTACCACCAGCACACCATGGGGCTGGTGCGCATGTCGGCGCGCATGATCGAGAACCACTGGCTCTCAGACGACTACAGCAACCGGCTGCGCCTGCACTTCCACAGCCGCGCCGAGTTCATCGGCACGCTGCTCGAGGGCATCATCGTCGTCGGCGCCGACGGCAAGATCCTCGGCGCCAACCGCAGCGCGCTCGACCAGCTCGCGATGACCGGCATCTCGCTGCGCGGCCACACGCTGACCACGCTGTTCGGCACCACCGTGGCGGCGGTGCACGACCACTTCCGCACGCCGCTGCCGGTGCCGATGAAGCTGAGCCTGCCCAACGGCCTGCACTTCCACGTCAGCGCGCGCATCGACTGGGCCGGCCGGCGCGTATTCGGCGGCCTGCCCGAGGGCTTCGACGACAGCGCAGCGAAGAGCGAGGAGCGGGCGGCCCTGCCGGCCACGGCCGGCAGCGCACAGTCCGCGCCGAAGCCGCCGGCCGGGCTGCAGTTCCTGCAGACTGGCGATGCGCAGATCGAGGCGGTGGTGCAGAAGGTGCGCCGCATCATCAACCGCGACATCCCGCTGCTCGTGCTCGGCGAGACGGGTACGGGCAAGGAACTGCTGGCCCGCGCGGTGCACCAGGAGTCGAACCGCGCCAAGCAGCCCTTCGTGGCGGTGAACTGCGCGTCCATCCCCGAGTCGCTGATCGAGGCCGAGCTGTTCGGCTACGAGGATGGCGCGTTCACCGGCGCGCGCCGCAAGGGCGCGGTCGGCCGCATCGTGCAGGCCAACGGCGGCACGCTGTTCCTCGACGAGATCGGCGACATGCCGCTGGCACTGCAGGCACGGCTGCTGCGCGTGCTGCAGGAGCGCGTGGTCACGCCGCTGGGCAGCCACAAGCACATCGCGGTCGACATCGCGGTGATCGGCGCGACGCACCGCAACCTGCGCGAGATGATCGAGAAGCAGCAGTTCCGCGAGGACCTGTACTACCGCCTCAACGGCCTGGTGCTGAAGCTGCCGCCGCTGCGCGAGCGCAGCGACCTCGCGGTGGTGGCGCGGCGCATCCTGCAGGGCGAGTGCCCGCAGGGCGCGCCGGAGATCGGCCCGCGCGTGATGGACCTGCTCGGCCGCTACCACTGGCCCGGCAACATCCGCCAGCTCGCCAACGTGCTGCGCACCGCCGCCGTGATGGCCTGCGGCGAAGGTCAGATCACCGAGGCGCACCTGTCCGACGATTTCCTCGAGGATGTGCGCAGCCTGCCGCCGCGCGCGGTGCTGCACAGCGCACCGGTGATGGCACCGCCGCTCGCCGCAGCGCCGGCGCCGGTGGTGGCCCCGGTGGCCGCGCCGGCGCCCGTCGCCCCGGTGCCGCCGCCGAACCGCACGCTCGAAGAGATCGAGATCGACATGATCCGCGCCGCGCTCGAAGCCGCGGGCGGCAACATCTCCGAGGCATCCAAGCGCCTGGGCATCAGCCGCAACACCATCTACCGCAAGCTGCGCTGGAACAAGGGCGGCTGAGCGATCGTGCGTCACCGGCGGCGCACCGAGGGAGAACCCTGTGCCAGCCCCTGCGGCGATTGCTCCCCGGTGGAACAGCGCGCTCGTGTTGAACACCTGAAGTCGCGCGGCATGCCTCTTGCAGCCTGGCTGTGCATGAAGATTCTCGTGCTCGGCTCCGGCGCCGCCGCCGTGTGCGGCGAAGAGCAGCGCTGGCTGCTGCTCAACGCCTCGCCGCAGACCGCCGGCCACCCGCTGATCGAGGCGGCCGCGGCGCAAGGCCGGATTGCCGGCCTGGTGATGCTCGACGCGCGGCTCGAGCATCTGCACAGCCTGGCCGTGCTGCGCCACGGCCGGACGATGGCGCTGTACGCCACGCCCAGCGTGTTCGAGGAACTCACAGCGCGCCTGCCGACGAGTGAGTTCGACGACTGCGGCCACGGCCTGCGCTGGCACCCGCTGCCGGTGGCCGGCGACGTGCGCAGCGCCGAGTTCCACGTCGACGGCGCCGCCTCGCTGCGCTGCGTGGCGGTGGACGACGGCGGCTGGGCAGCGCCGTACTCGCCGCACCGGCAGGAAGCCGTGGTCGGCGACAGCATCGCGGTGCTGGTCGAAGATCTCGGCGACGGCCAGCGGCTGCTCTTCGCACCGGGCAACGGCAACGGCGCCCTGCCCTGGATGGCCGACGCCGACTGCCTGCTGGTCAACGCCTCGGCCTGCCCGCGCGAGGCGGCGCAGCCGGGGGCCGGCGAACGGTGCACGGTGCTCGTGCACCTCGACGACGGCGACCCTCGCCTGGAGGAAGGCATGGAGATCGAGTTGTGATGCGCACGGCGGCGGCCCCACGCAGCGCGCTGTCCGGCATCGAGCCGATCTGGCTCGAGTGGGCCACGCTGGCCGGCCTGCTCGCCTTCGCCACCTGGCTGCTCGGCGGCCGCGGCGTGTGGGGCCTGCTGCTCAGCTCCGACCCCACGGGCCTGACGCTGGTGATCATCGTCGTGTTCGCCGCGGCCACGCTGTGGTGCGGCGCGCGCTCGCGCGAGCTGCAGCAGCAGCGCCGCTGGCTGGAGGCGGCGCGCGGCGGCGGCACGGCGCAGGGCTGGGCGGCCGACTACTGGGCCGCGCTCGACCGCGCACCGCGCGACGCCGCCGCGCCGCTGGACTTGCTGCTCGAACGCACCCACGGGCCGCACCACACCGCGTGGTGGGTCAACGGCATCCAGCTCAAGCTCGGCCTGCTCGGCAAGGTGATCGGCTTCTCCATCCTCGCCATCGAGATCGGCCAGATCCAGAACTTCGATGCCACGCAGTCGCAGGAGCTGCTGCGCAGCCTGACCACCGGCCTGGGCGTGGCGCTGCTGACCACGATGGTCGGCCTGGTGGGCAACATCCTGCTCGGCCTGCAGCTCACGCGCCTCGATCGATTTGCCGATGCGATCGTCGCCGACGCGCAGCAGCACGGCTTGAGCCGGTAGCACGCGATGCCGCGCAAGCGCTTTGCCCGCGAGGCGGAGGTCGATCCGTTCTACGACATGTTGTTCAACATGCTGATCGCCTTCGTCTTCTGCTTCATCATCGCGCTGCTGGCGATGAACCCGAAGGCGCTGAAGGCCGGCGACATCCCTTCCAAGGCCGAGTACATCGTCAACGTGTCGTGGCCGGACATGAACCCGAACGACATCGACACCTGGGTGCAGGATCCGGCCGGCAACCTGGTGTGGTTCCGCGCCCGCGAGGCCGGGCTGATGCACCTCGACCGCGACGACCGCGGCATGGCCAACGACATCATCGTCGTCAACGGCAAGCAGGTGGCCAACCCGCTGAACACCGAGGTGGTGACCATCCGCGGCATCGCGCCGGGCGAATACACCGTCAACCTGCACTACTACGACTCGAAGGATGGGCAGCCGGTGGAGGCGACCGTCTCGGTGATCAAGGTGAACCCGCGCGCCGAGGTCGTCTTCTACGGCACCGCCGCGCTCGCCCGCAAGGGCGACGAGGCCACCGCTGCCCGCTTCACCGTGCTGCCCGACGGCGCGGTGACCAACGTCAACACCCTGCCCAAGACCCTGGTGCAACGCCTGTGACACAACGCCTATGACACAACGCCTATGACGACTGCCGTCGTGCTGAGTTTTGCCGCGCTCGTGATGCTCGCGGCGCTGGCCCTGCTGTGGTCGCGCTGGCCGGCGTGGCTCAAGGGCCTGCTGGTCATCGGCGTGACCGGCTTCTACTTCTACGCCGACGACGCGCTGCACGGCATCGCCGGCCTGCCCAGCCGCGATGCGCTGCCCGAGCGCTTCGTGCTGCTGGCCGCGGTGATCGAGGAGCCCGGCGCCAAGACCAAGGGTGCGCTGTACGTGTGGGTCAACGAGCTGAAGGACGGCAAGCCCGCCGCGCAACCGCGCGCCTACCGGCTGCCCTACCAGAAGGACCTGCACGCGCTGCTCAACGAGGGCATGAAGAAGGTGCGCCAGGGCATCAGCCAGATGGGCACGGCCGAGCCGAAGACGGGGCCGAAAGGCTTCTCCTGGCTGCGCCCGGGCAGCGACGAGCAGAACGTGAAGATCCGCGACCTGCCGGTGCCGCAGTTGCCCGAGAAGTGACGCCCGGGACATGAAACGCCTCGCCCTGCTTGCCACCGCGCTCCTGGCCGCCTGCGGCGCGCCGCACGACGACTCCCTCTTCCCGCTCGCCAAGGGCCACCGCTGGGCCTACGACATCACCACCGAGTGGGAGAACAACATCGTCGAGCACGAGCCGCGCGTGATCGAGACGCTCGGCCGCGACACGCTGCCCTCCGGCGACGCCTGGCGGCGGCGCAGCGACAGCGGCGTCGACTACTGGCTGAGGAGCGACGCCAGCGGCGTCTACCGCGTCGCCACCAAGAGCGAGCTGCAGGACGAGCCCGAGGCCGACAAGGAGCCGCGCTACGTGCTGAAGACGCCGGTGGCGGTGGGCACGAGCTGGCGCAGCACCACCACCGCCTACCTGCTGCAGCGCCGCCAGGAGTTCCCGCGCGAGATCCGCCACAGCCACCCGGCGGTGCCGATGAACTACAGCATCGAGGCGGTGGGCGAGGCCGTGGCCGTACGCGCCGGCACGTTCGGGAACTGCGTGCGCGTCAAGGGCATCGCGGCGCTGCGCCTGTTCGCCGACCCGGTGGTCGGCTGGAAGGACATGGCGCTGACCACCACCGAGTGGTACTGCGCCGGCGTGGGCCTGGTCAAGCTGGTACGCGAAGAGCCGGCCGAATCGACCTTCCTCACCGGCGGAACGCTGACAATGGAGCTCGTCGACTGGCACTGACGGCCCCGCCTTGAACGAACCCGCCCCGCTTCCCCTTGCCGGCCTGCGCGTCGTGGAGTTCACCCACATGGTGATGGGCCCGACCTGCGGGATGATCCTCGCCGACCTTGGTGCCGAGGTGATCAAGGTCGAGCCGCTGGCCGGCGACGCGACGCGCCGGCTGATCGGCTCGGGCGCCGGCTTCTTCCCGATGTTCAACCGCAACAAGAAGAGCCTGGCAGTCGACGCGAAGACACCGCGTGGCCGCGAGATCGTGCTGCGCCTGGTCGCCGGCGCCGACGTGTTCAGCGAGAACTTCAAGGCCGGCACGATGGAGGCGCTCGGCCTCGGCGCGGGCATGCTGCGCCGCCTGAATCCGCGCCTCGTGCACGTCTCGCACAAGGGCTTCCTCGCCGGCCCCTACGAGCACCGCACCGCGCTCGATGAGGTCGTGCAGATGATGGGCGGCCTGGCCTACATGACTGGCCCGGAGGGCCGGCCGCTGCGCGCCGGCGCGAGCGTCAACGACATCATGGGCGGCATGTTCGGCGCCATCGGCGCGCTCGCCGCGCTGCTGCGCCGCGAGCACACCGGGCAAGGCGGCGAGGTGGCCAGCGCGCTGTTCGAGAACAACGTCTTCCTCGTCGCCCAGCACATGCTGCAGCATGCGGTGACCGGCCGGCCGGCCGCGCCCATGCCCTCGCGCATCAGCGCCTGGGCGGTGTACGACGTCTTCACGGTGAAGGGCGGCGAGCAGGTCTTCCTCGCCGCGGTCTCCGACACCCAGTGGGCGGCGATGTGCCGCGAGTTCGGTTTCGACGACCTGCTGGCCGATGCCCGCCTGGCCAGCAACAACGAGCGCGTGCAGGCGCGCAGCTGGATGCTGCCGCTGCTGCGCGAGCGGTTCGCGGCCTACGGCGCTGCGGAGCTGGCGGCTCGCTTCGAGGCCCACGCCCTGCCCTATGCGCCGATCACGCGGCCCGAGGAACTGTTCGACGATCCGCACCTGGAAGCCACCGGCGGCCTCGCGCCGCTGGCCGTGCCGGCCGACGCGAGCTCGGCCGGGCGGGCCTTTGAGACACGCGCGCCGCTGCTGCCGATCACGCTGGACGGCCAGCGCCTGGCGGTGCGCGAGGCCCCGCCGTCCATCGGCGAGGACACGCGCGCGCTGCTGCGAGGGCTCGGCTATGGCGAGGCCGAGATCGACGACCTGCTGGCCGCCAAGGTGGTCGCCGCGCCGGCCTGAGCCGCGCGCTCAGCCCGGCGCCAGCGCCGCCATGGCGTCCTCGCGGGCGAACATCGTCCGATGCAGCCCCCAGTGCTCGACCACCGCCTCGAGCACCACCGATTCGCCTTCGGCGATGTGCTCGTCGGCCTGGGCGATGTCCAGGCACAGCTGCAGCACCGTCTGCCGGAGATCGGGATCATCGACGTCCGCCAGCAGCTGCGACAGCGTGCGCGGGTCGACCCGGCAGGCATCGCCCCAGGCCAGGTGCGCGCCGAGCAGCAGGTCTTCGCAGAAGCCATGCAGCACGGCGTGCAGTTCCGCGCGCGCGAGGCCGAGGCGATCGTGGGCGTGGCTGCGTTCCAGCACCTGCAGCTCGGCCGGCGCGAGGTGGCCGTCGGCCAGCACGGTGAGGGCCACGATGCGCGCCGCGGCCTGCGGGCTGTTGCGGGGGTAGTGGCGCATCACGACAGCTCCGCAGCGGTGGTGCGGCCGGCCGCGGGCTGCGCGCGCTGGGTGCTGGCACGGCCGCGGGCGAGCATGCGCACCAGTGCTCTCACCGCGCGGGCCAGCGCGTTGTCGATCGCGCTGCGCCAGTCGCGCGCGATGGCGGTGATGACCACCGTGCGGTCGCCGTCGGTGCGCAGCTCGACCTGGCAGCGCTTGTCGACGCCGCCGCGCGGCCCGTTGATGTCGGACAGCATCACCTTGGCACGCGGCACCCACCACGCCAGACGGCGCATCGAGAAGCGCACGCGGTGCACCGCCAGCTCGCGCAGGCGGGCCGCCTCGGGATCGCGGGACTCGAAAACCACTTGCATCGCGGAACCTCCATCGGAGTTGAAGCGTGGCTCCAAGATAGGTGCCGAGGGTCTTCGGTCAAAGCAGACAATCCGTGATCGTCGTTCAGTTAAAAACTGAGCATGAGCCTGAACTTCAGTTACCGGCACCTGTACTACTTCTGGGTCGTGGCCAAGGAAGGCGGCATGGCGCGCGCCGCCGCGCGGCTGGGCATGGCCGTGCAGACGGTCAGCGCGCAGGTGCGCGAGCTCGAACGCTCGCTCGGCCATGCCCTGCTCAAGCCGGCCGGCCGCGGCCTGGCGCTCACCGAGGCCGGGCAGGCGGCGCTGCGCCAGGCCGACCTGATCTTCCAGCTCGGCGAGGCCTTGCCCGCTGCCGTGCGTGACGCCGCCACCACGCCCGGCGTGCGGCTGCGGGTGGGCATCGCCGCCGGCCTGCCCAAGCTGGTGGTGCGCGCGCTGATGCAGCCGATGCTGGGCGAGCCGCGGCTGCGCCTGCGCTGTCACGAGGCGCCCTTCGACGAACTGCTCGCCGACCTGGCCCTGCACCGGCTCGACCTGGTGCTGGCCGACCAGGCGGCGCCGCTGAACGCGAACATCAAGCTGTACAGCCACGCGCTGGGCGCCTCGGGCTTCGCCTGGTATGCCCCGCCCTCGCTGCAGGCCGCAGCCCGCCGCGGCTTCCCGCAGTCGCTCGAGCGCGTGCCGGTGCTGCTGCCCACTGCGCAGGCGGCGGTGCGCCAGCGCATCGACCAGTGGTTCGAGCGCGAGGAGATCCGGCCGATGGTCGTCGGCGAGTTCGACGACAGCGCGATGCTCAAGACCTTCGGCGCCGGCGGGCTCGGCGTCTTTCCCGCAGCCGCGATGGTCCACGAGGATCTGGTCGAGCGCTATGGCGTGCGGCGCATCGGCGCATGCGAAGGCGTCGAGGAGCATTTCTGGGCGATCGGCTCGGAGAAGAAGGTCGCCCATCCGCTGGTGCAGCGGCTGATCACGGCCCGCAAACCCTGAGACCCGGGCGCGACAAGTTGTCGCACGGTGCGTGAACGCCTGCGCCGCGCCCTCGGCACGGCACGCGACAGCTTGTCGCATCGCCTCGCGAGAGGTCTTGTGCACCGCGATTCATAAGGGTTCGCGGGCATCGGGTTGCGCAGTCGCCTCGGTTCCAATCCCTGCAGCTCTGCCGTGACGCAGGCGTTCGTTCGCCGGGCCGCGAGCCCGCAGGAGAACCGACAAGATGGACATGAACCGGAGGCACTTCTTCCGGGTCAGCGGAGCGGGGCTGGTGGGTTCCAGCCTCGTCG
>NZ_JBFXIO010000144.1:0-11183 GCF_050175855.1 Piscinibacter sp. | reverse complement strand
TGCGCGATCACCGACAGCATGCGGTCGCGCACCTCGGTGCTGAAGCCGTTCATCACCGACAGCACGATGATCAGCGCCGCCACGCCCAGCGCGATGCCCAGCATCGCCACCGCCGAGATGAACGAGATGAAGCCGTTGGCATCGCCGCCGCGGGCCGCGCGCAGGTAGCGCACGCCGACCTGCAGCTCGTAGGGCCATTGCTCGGGGCGCCATCGCGCGCGCAGGGGCGTCGCCTCACTCATAGCGCAGCGCCCTGGCCGGTTGCACGCGGCTGGCCCGCCAGCTCGGGTAGAGCGTGGCCACGAAGGACAGCAGCAGCGAGATGATGGCGATCGGCACGATGTCGCCGCGCTGCGGGTCGCTCGGCATGCGGCTGATCACGTAGACGCTGCCGGGCAGGAAGTTCACGCCCAGTGCGCGCTCGATCGCCGGCACGATGGTATCGATGTGGAAGGCCACGCCCACGCCGAGCAGCACGCCGGCCAGCGTGCCGATCACGCCGGAAGCGGCGCCCTGCACCATGAAGATGCCCATCACCGAGCGCGGACTCGCGCCCAGCGTGCGCAGGATGGCGATGTCGGCGCGCTTGTCGGTCACCGTCATGACCAGCGTGGAGACGAGGTTGAAGGCCGCCACCGCGACGATCAGCGAGAGGATGATGAACATCAGCCGCTTCTCGATCTGCACCGCGTCGAACCAGGCGCGGTTGCTGCGCGTCCAGTCGCGCAGTTCATAGCCGCTGCCCATCGCCTGGCCGAGCTCAGCGGCCACGGTGCGCGCGGCCTGCACGTCCTTCAGGCGCAGCTGCACGCCGGTCGGCCCCTCGACGCGAAACAGCCGTGCGGCGTCGTCCACGTGCATCAGGGCCAGGCCGCTGTCGTATTCCCAGTGGCCGCTGTCGAAGGTGCCCACCACGGTGAGCTGCTTCAGGCGCGGGATCACGCCCGCCGGCGTGACCTGCCCGCCCGGGGTGATCAGCGCGACCTTGTCGCCCTCGCGCACGCCCAGGCTGCGCGCCAGTTCGGCGCCGAGCACCACGCCCCAGGCGCCGGGGCGCAGGCGATCCATCTCGTCGCGCAGCTTTGCCGCCAGCGCAGTGACGCTGGCCTCGTCGGCCGGCGAGATGCCGCGCACCAGGGTGCCGCGCATCGTCTCGCCGGGAGACAACAGGCCCAGCGCGGCGACGAAGGGCGCCGCGCCGATCACCTGCGGATGCCTGCGCGCCTGCGCCGCGACGATGCGCCAGTCGGGAAGCGCGGCGTCGCCGGCGGCATGCACCTCGACGTGCGCCACCACCGACAGCATGCGGTCGCGAACTTCCTTCTGGAAGCCGTTCATCACCGACAGCACGATGATCAGCGCGGCCACGCCCAGCGCGATGCCGGCCATCGACACGCCCGAGATGAACGAGATGAAGCCGTTGCGCCGCCCGGCCCTGCCGCTGCGGGTGTAGCGCCAGCCGATCTGCAGTTCGTAGGGCCAGTTCATGTCGAGGCGCATGCTACCCGAGGGCCCCGGCCCCGACGTGGCGCGCCGGATAATCCGGCCATGCACCTGCTCGTTCCGTTCGCGTCGGCCCTGTCGGAGGCCGGGCGACACACGATCCGCGACCTGACCCTGCCGAACCTCGACCGACTGCTCGCGCGCCTGCAGGCCACCGAACGCCTGGGCACCGACGAGTACACGCTGACGCCGCCGCACGAAGCCGCACTCGCCACCGCGCGCGGCTGGGTGGGTGGCGCGGGCGCCCTGCCCTTCGCCGCGCACGCGGCGCGCGAGGACGGCATCGAGGTGCTCGACCTCGCCTGGGGCCAGCTGACGCCGGTGCACTGGCACGTTGGCCGCGACGAGATCGTGCTGACCGATCCCGAGGCCCTGCAGCTCGACGCGGCCGAGTCGCGTGCGCTGCTGGAATCGGTGCGCGAGCTGTTCGAGAGCGAAGGCTTCGCGCTCGCCTGGGGCGCCCCGCTGCGCTGGTACGCCGCGCACGAGAGCCTGGTCGACCTGCCCACCGCCTCGCTGGACCGCGTGGTCGGCCGCAACGTCGATCGCTGGCTGCCCGAAGGGACGCAGGCGCGGCTGCTGCGCCGGTTGCAGAACGAGGTGCAGATGCTGCTGCACTCACACCCGGTCAACGAGGCGCGCGAGTTGCGCGGTGCGCTGGCCGTCAATTCGTTCTGGCTCAGCGGCTGCGGGCGCTGGCAGGAGGCCGCCACCGACGCCGCGCGCGTCGATGCGCGACTGCGCAGCCCGCTGCTGTCGGACGACTGGGCCGGCTGGGCCGAGGCCTGGCGCGCGCTCGACGCCGGGCCGCTCGCCGAACTGGCCCGCGGAGCCGAACGCGGCGAGCCCGTCGTTCTGACGCTGGCCGGCGAACGCTTCGCGCAGCGTCTCGAATCGACGGGTGGCTCGTGGCTGGCGCGGCTGCGGCAGCGCCTGAGCCATCTGGCACCGGCCGCCGTGCTGGAGGCGCTGTGAGCGGCCCGGTGATCGCCCGCCGCGAGGCGCCGCCGCGCATCGTCTGGGCGCTGGAGCAGGCCGGCGTGCCGACGCTGCTGGCGCGCCTGTTCGCCGCGCGAGGCGTGCGCAGCGCCGACGAGCTCGACGACGGTCTGGCGCGGCTGCTGCCGCCGGCCACGCTGACCGGCGCGGCGGAGGCGGCCCGGCGGCTCGCCGACGCCATCGAACGCCGCCAGCGCATCTGCATCGTCGCCGACTACGACTGCGACGGCGCCACCGCCTGCGCGGTGGCGATTCGCGGCCTGGCCATGCTCGGCGCGGCGCGCGAGACGCTGGCCTACGTGGTGCCCGACCGCGCCGTGCACGGCTACGGCCTGACGCCGGCGATCGTCGACCTCGCCGCACCGCTGCGCCCGGATGTGCTGGTGACGGTGGACAACGGCATCGCCAGCCTGGAGGGCGTGGCGCACGCACGCGCGCGCGGCATGGCGGTGCTGGTCACCGATCACCACCTGCCGGCACAGCAGGACGGGCGCGTGGTGCTGCCCGAGGCCGACGTGATCGTGAACCCCAACCAGCCCGGCTGCGGCTTCGCCAGCAAGAACCTCGCGGGCGTGGGCGTGATGTTCTACGTGCTGCTTGCGCTGCGCGGCGAGCTGCGTGAGCGTGGCGCCTTCACGGCGGAGGCACAGCCGCGGCTGGACGCGCTGCTCGACCTGGTGGCGCTGGGCACCGTGGCCGACGTGGTGAAGCTCGATGCCAACAACCGCCGCCTCGTCGCCCAGGGCCTGCGCCGCATCCGCGCCGGCCGCCTGCAGCCCGGCGTGGCGGCGCTGTTCTCCGCCGCGGGCCGCGACGCTCGCCGTGCCAGCGCCTTCGACTTCGGCTTCGCACTCGGGCCGCGCATCAATGCGGCGGGGCGGCTCGCCGACATGACGCTGGGCATCGAGTGCCTGCTCACCGACGACCCGGCCCGCGCGGCGGAACTGGCGAAGACGCTGGACGGCATCAACCGCGAGCGCCGCGAGCTCGAGTCGGGCATGCGCGAGCAGGCCGAGGCGCAGCTCGAGGCGCTGATGCCTCAGGGCGACCCGCCGCCGGCGCTGGCGATCTTCGACGAAGGCTTCCACGAGGGTGTGGTCGGCATCGTCGCGGCACGCCTGAAGGACCGTGTGCACCGCCCGACCTTCGTCTTCGCGCGCGGCCAGGACGGCCTGCTCAAGGGCTCGGGTCGCTCCATCCCCGGCTTCCACCTGCGCGATGCGCTCGACCTGGTCAGCAAGCGGCACCCCGGCGTGCTGCGTCGCTTCGGCGGCCATGCCATGGCCGCCGGCGCCACGCTGTCTGCCGACGACCTGCCGACCTTCGCCGCCGCCTTCGAGCAGGTGGCGCGCGAGTGGCTCGATGCCGCCACGCTAGCGCGCACGCTGCTCACCGATGGCCCGCTCGATGCCGCGCAGTTCGACACCGCCACCGTGCGCACGCTCGACGCCCAGGTGTGGGGCCAGGCCTTCGAACCCCCGGTGTTCTGCGACGAGGTCGAGATCGTCTCGCAGCGCCTGGTGGGCGAGCGGCACCTGAAGCTGTCTGTGCGCCACGGGGGCGCGCTGCGCGATGCGATCTGGTTCGGCCGCAGCGAGCCGCTGGCGTCGCGCGTGCGGCTGGCCTACCGGCTGAGCGTGGACGAGTACAACGGCCGCGAGCGCGTGCAGATGGTGGTGGAAGGCAGCGAAGACGCCGCCTGAATGGGCGCCGGCCACAGGTTGCATCTGGTAGCGCGGCGGCCCCGTCGGCTGGCGATACTGCGCGGATTCGCCGTCACCATGGGCCCGCTGCCATGAACGATCCGCTCCACCCCGACCGCCGCACCACCCTGGCCTGGCTGATCGCGCTGGCCGGCGCCGCCACCACGGCCGCCTGCGGTGGCAGCGATTCGCCCGCCCCGGCCCCGAGCGGTACGTCACCAGCGCCCACGCCGCCGGCTCCCACGCCGCCGGCGCCGACACCGCCTGCACCACCGCCGCCGGCACCGGCGCCCGCGACCATCACCGCCACCACGATCACCAGCAACCTCGGCAGCCCCTGGGGCCTGGCCTTCCTGCCCGACGCGCGCATGCTCGTCACGCTCAAGGGTGGAAGCCTGGTGATCGTCAGCGCCAACGGCCAGACGGTCACGCCGGTCACCGGCGTGCCCGCCGTGAACAGCAACGGCCAGGGCGGTCTGCTCGACGTGGCGATCGACCCCGACTTCGCCACCACGCCCTGGGTCTACCTCAGCTACTCGGAGAACGGCACCGGCGGCAGTGGCACGGCCGTGGCCCGTGCCCAGCTGATGGGCACGGCGCTGCAGAACCTGCAGGTGATCTTCCGCCAGAGCCCCAAGGTCGGCGGCGACGGCCACTTCGGCTCGCGCCTGGTCTTCCGCAACGACAAGACGCTGTTCATCACCCTGGGTGAACGACAGCAGGGCAGCCCGGCGCAGGACCTGGCCCAGACCCTGGGCAAGGTGGTGCGCATCAACCGCGACGGCAGCTTTCCCGCCGACAACCCCAACATGGGTGCCGGCGCCCTGCCCGGCATCTGGAGCTACGGCCACCGCAATCCGCAGGGGGCTGCGCTGCACCCCACCACCGGCGAGCTGTGGCAAAGCGAGCGCGGGCCGCAGGGCGGCGACGAGATCAACATCTCGCGCGCGGGCCAGAACTACGGCTGGCCGAACGTCAGCTATGGCTGCAACTACGGCGATCCGTACGCCGGCAACGACAACACCAGCTGCCGCATCGGCGGCACCGGCGGCGTGCACGCACCGACCTACGTCGAGCCGCTGACCTACTGGGTGCCGACCTCGCAGGCGCCCGCCGGCCTGGCCTTCTACACCGGCAGCATGTTTCCCGAATGGCAGGGCAACCTGTTCATGGGCGCGCTGGCCGGCGCCGGTGTGTGGCGCCTCACGCTCAGCGGCAACACCGTGGCCTCGCGCGAGCGGCTCGACTTTGCGGCCATCAACACCCGCATCCGCGACGTACGCCAGGGCCCGGACGGCGCGCTGTACGTGCTGACCGACGGCAGCGGCGGCCGCATCGTGCGCATCGCACGCTGACCCCATGCCAGCGGGCCACGGGCCCGCTCCCTACAATCCGGGGCTCGATGCTGCCGAGTTCCTGGATGAATGCCGATCTGCACTGCCACTCCTGCGTGTCCGACGGCACCCTCACCCCGGAAGCGCTGGCGCAGCGCGCCAAGGATCGCGGCGTCGAGCTCTGGGCGCTGACCGATCACGATGAGATCGGCGGCCAGCACCGGGCGCGCGACGCCGCCCTGACACTCGGCCTGCCCTACCTCACCGGCACCGAGATCTCGGTGAGCTTCTGCGGGCAGACGGTACACATCGTCGGCCTCGGCTTCGACCCCGACAACGAGGCGCTCAAGCGCGGCCTCGCGGCCACCCGTGGCGGACGCCGCGAGCGCGCACTCGAGATGGCCGACAGCCTGGCCAAGGCCGGCATCCCCGGCAGCTTCGAAGGCGCGCTGAAGTACGTGGGCAACCCCGACTTGATCTCGCGCACCCACTTTGCGCGCTACCTCGTCGAGACCGGCGTGTGCGCCGACACCAGCGAGGTGTTCCGCCGCTTCCTCACCGAGGGCAAGCCGGGCTTCGTGCCGCACCGCTGGGCCGGCCTGCGCGACGCCGTGCACTGGATCACCGAGGCCGGCGGCATGGCGGTGATCGCCCATCCGGCGCGATACAAGTTCACCGCCAACGAGGAGCACGCCCTCTTCAGCGAGTTCAAGTCGCACGGCGGTCGCGGCGTGGAGGTCATCACCGGCAGCCACAGCGCGGCGGAGGCGGTGCGTTACGCCGAGGCGGCGCTGGAGTACGGCCTGGCTGCGTCGCGCGGCAGCGACTTCCACAGCCCCGACGAGAGCCACACCGACCTCGGCGCGCTGCCCGAACTGCCCGGCAACCTCACGCCGGTTTGGGAAGCGCTTCAAGACCGCATCCAGCGCCCGGCATGAGGGGCGCGCCGCCGCGCTGAACGAGAGCGGGGCGGTCGCGGCGCGCGCACCCGTCGGTGCACTGGGAGCGGATACCATCATCGATTGATCCCGATTCCGCCATGTCCCAGTACTTCGAGGTCCACCCCGACAACCCGCAGCCTCGCCTGCTCAAGCAGGCGGTGCAGATCCTGCACGGCGGCGGCGTGGTCGCGATCCCCACCGATTCCAGCTACGCGCTGGTGTGCCACCTCGACGACAAGGCCGCGGCCGAGGCGCTGCGGCGCATCCGCGGCGTCGATGAGAAGCACCACCTCACGCTGCTGTGCCGCGACCTCAGCGAACTGGCCAGCTACGCGCGCGTCGACAACCGCCAGTACCGGCTGCTCAAGCTCGGCACGCCGGGGCCCTTCACCTTCATCCTGGAAGCGACGAAGGAAGTGCCGCGCCGGCTCTCGCACCCCTCGCGGCGCACCATCGGCCTGCGCGTGCCCGACCATGCCGTGACGCAGGCGCTGCTCGAAGTGCTCGGCCAGCCCCTGATCGCCACCACGCTGATCGCGCCGGGCGAGAGCGAGCCGATGAACGAGCCGCAGGAGATCCGCGAGCGATTCCAGAAGCTGCTCGGGGCGGTGGTGGATGCCGGCGCCTGCCCGATGCAGCCGACCACGGTGGTCGACCTCAGCGGCGACACGCCGGCGCTGGTGCGCGCCGGGCGCGGCGACCCGGCTCTGCTGGGCCTCGCCCTCGAAACCGACTGATCAGCCGCGCTCGAAGCGCGAAAACGGGTCACGCCCGTTCGATGCGGGCGACAGCCGAGTGCGCGTGGATGGACTCGAAGTTCTCCACGTCGACCATGTAGCGGCCCACGCGCGGATCGGCGTTCAGGCGCAGTGCCACGTCGCGCACCAGGTCCTCGACGAACTTCGGGTTCTCGTAGGCCCGTTCGGTGACCCACTTCTCGTCGGCGCGCTTGAGCATCGGCCAGATCTCGCTGGAGGCCGAATCCTCGGCGAAGCGCACGAGTTCGCCCCAGGTGATGTCCTGCAGCAGTTCGACGCGCACGGTGACGTGCGAGCGCTGGTTGTGCGCGCCGTAGTCGGAGATCTCCTTCGAGCACGGGCACAGGCTCTTCACCGGCACCACTGCCTCGGCCCAGACGGCCACCTGGCCGTCCCTGGCCTCGACGATCCAGCGGCCCTGGTACTCCAGCAGGCTCTCCACGCCGGACACCGGCGCGCGCTTGCGCAGGAAGAACGGGAAGCGCGCCTCGATGCGGCCGGTGGTGGCGTGCAGCTTGTGCAGCATCACGCCCATCTGCTGGCGCAGTTCGGCGGCGTCGATGGCGCGGTCGAGCGATTCGAGCCAGGCCACGAAGCGCGACATGTGCGTGCCCTTCTGCTCCGCCGGCAGCGCCACGTCGAGATCCCATTCGGCCACGGTGGCGAGTTCGGCTGCACCCAGGCGCAATTGCATCGGATAGCGCACGCCGCGCACGCCCACGCGCTGGATCGCCAGGTGGCGCTCGTCTCGGGCACTCTGGGTGTCCGGGATATGCAGCGCGTCTTTCAGGTTGCTCATGGTTGGGCTCGAAACTCAGGGCGCAGGATGCCAGCAAACGCCCGGCCGCGTGGCGGCAGGGCCTTGAACCCCGCGTTCAGCCGCATTCAATGGTTGACCGCCCGCACCAGCGCCGGCTTGGTGCCGAATCGCTTGATCACGGCCTGCTCGATGCCGGCGGCGTCCAGGCCGCACATTGCCAGCAGCTTGGCCGGGTCGCCGTGCTCGACGAAGGTGTCGGGCAGGCCCAGCGTCAGCACCGGCGTGCTCAGCCCGGCGGCGGCCAGCGCCTCCAGCACCGCGCTGCCGGCGCCGCCCATCGTGCAGCCTTCTTCGACCGTCACCAGCGCCTCGTGGTTGCGCGCCAGGTCGGCCACCAGTTCCGCGTCCAGCGGCTTGGCGAAGCGCATGTTGGCCACCGTGGCATCGAGCTTCTCGGCCGCGGCCAAGGCCGGATAGAGCAGCGTGCCGAAGGCCAGGATGGCGATGCGCGAGCCCTGCCGGCGAACCTCGCCCTTGCCGAAGGGAATGGCGGTCATCTCCTGCACGATCTCGGTGCCGGCGCCGCTGCCGCGCGGGTAGCGCACGGCCACCGGGTGGTCCTGCAGGAAGGCGGTGTACAGCGCCTGGCGGCATTCGTTCTCGTCGGCCGGCGTCAGCACGCTCATGTTCGGCACGCAGCGCAGGTAGGCGATGTCGTAGGCGCCGGCGTGCGTCGGGCCGTCGGCGCCGACGATGCCGGCGCGGTCGAGGGCGAACACCACCGGCAGGTTCTGCAGCGCCACGTCGTGGATCAGCTGGTCGTAGGCGCGCTGCAGGAAGGTGGAGTAGATCGCCACCACCGGCTTGAGTCCCTCGCAGGCGATGCCGGCGGCGAAAGTCACGGCATGCTGCTCGGCGATGCCGACGTCGAAATAGCGCTCCGGGAAGCGCTTGTGGAACTCGACCATGCCCGAGCCCTCGCGCATCGCCGGCGTGATGCCGACCAGGCGCTGATCCTTCTCGGCCATGTCGCACAGCCACTGACCGAACACCTGCGTGAAGGTGGTCTTGGGCGGCGTGGCCGGCTTCTGGATGCCCTGCGCGGGGTCGAAGGGCGTGGGGCCGTGGTACTTGATCGGATCGGCCTCGGCCAGCTTGTAGCCGTAGCCCTTCTGCGTGACCACGTGCAGGAACTGCGCACCCGGCTTGTCGCGCAGGTTCTCCAGCGTGGGGATCAGCGCGTCGAGGTCGTGGCCGTCGATCGGGCCGACGTAGTTGAAGCCGAACTCCTCGAAGATGGTGCCGGGCACGACCATGCCCTTGGCATGCTCCTCGAAGCGACGTGCCAGCTCGAACAGCGGCGGCGCGTTCTTCAGCACGTTCTTCGCGCCCTCGCGCGCGGCGGCGTAGAACTTGCCGCTCATCAGCCGGGCGAGGTACTTGTTCAGCGCGCCCACCGGCGGGCTGATCGACATGTCGTTGTCGTTGAGCACCACCAGCAGGTTGGGCACGTGGCCCATGTGCGGCATGCCGGCGTTGTTCAGCGCCTCGAAGGCCATGCCGGCGGTCATCGCGCCGTCGCCGATGATGGCCACGGCGTGCCGGTCCTCGCCCTTGCGCTGCGCGGCGATGGCCATGCCCAGCGCGGCCGAGATCGAGGTCGAGGAGTGCGCGGTGCCGAAGGTGTCGTACTCGCTCTCATCGCGGCGCGGGAAGCCCGAGAGGCCGCCGAGCTGCCGCAGCGTGCCCATGCGCTCGCGCCGGCCGGTGATCACCTTGTGGGGGTAGGTCTGGTGGCCGACGTCCCACACCAGCCGGTCGGCCGGCGTGTCGAACACGTAGTGCAGCGCGATCGTCAGCTCCACCGTGCCGAGGTTGGACGACAGGTGGCCGCCGGTCTTGGAGACGCTGTTGAGCACGTAGTCGCGCAGCTCGGCGGCGAGCTGCTTGAGCTCCAGTCGCGACAGCTTGCGCACGTCGGCCGGGCTGTTGATGTTCGGCAGCAGCAGATACTTCATCGTCAGTTGTCCCGTTCGACCACCTTGTCGGCCAGCAGCGCGAGCGCGCTGGTGTCGGCCAGCCCGCTGCGCGCCAGCGCGGCCTGGGCCTGGGCACGCAGCTCCAGCGCATGCGCGCGGGCGCGCTCCAGGCCGAGCACGCTCACGTAGGTCGGCTTGTTGTTGTCCACGTCCTTGCCGGCGGTCTTGCCCAGCGTCTCCGACGCCTGGGTCACGTCGAGGATGTCGTCGACCACCTGGAAGGCCAGGCCCAGGGCGTCGCCGTAGACGGCCAGCGCCTCCCACACCGTCGCGCCGACCGGACCGCAGGCGGCGCCCATCAGCACGCTGGCCTGGAGCAGTGCGCCGGTCTTGCGCCGGTGCATGTCGCGCAGCTGGTGCTCGTCCAGCGGCTTGCCGGTGCTGGCCAGGTCGATGGCCTGGCCGCCGGCCATGCCGGCATGCCCGGCCGCACGGGCCAGCAGCGAGCACAGCCGGGCCTGCAGGGCCGGCGCCACGCCGTGATCGGGCGTGAGCACCTCGAAGGCCAGGGCCTGCATGGCGTCGCCGGCGAGCATCGCCTGGGCTTCGCCGTACTTCACGTGCACCGTCGGCTTGCCGCGGCGCAGCACGTCGTTGTCCATGCACGGCATGTCGTCGTGCACCAGCGAGTAGGCGTGGATCAGCTCCACCGCGCAGGCCGCGCGCAGCGCCGCCTCGCGCTCGCCGTCCACCGCCTGTGCGGCCGCCAGCACGAGCAGCGGGCGCAGCCGCTTGCCGCCGTCGAGCACACCGTAGCGCATCGCGTCGCCCAGGCCCGCCGGCGAGTCCTTGGGAACCCAGGAGGTCAGAGCCGACTCCACGGCATCGAGCTCGCCGGCAGCCCAGGCGTCGAAGTGCTGGCGGTTCATCCGGCGATCCAGGGTTTGAGCTGCCCGTCCTCGAGCACCTTGACCTGCGCCTCGACGGCCTCGAGCCGGCCGCGGCAGTAGGCCAGCAGCTCGGCGCCGCGGCGGTAGCTGTCGATCATGCGGTCCAGCGGCAGCTGGCCGCCTTCCATGCTCGCGACGAGCTGCTCGAGTTCGCGCAGGGCGTCTTCGTAGCTCGCCGGCTCCTTGGCAGCCGTGGGGGAAGGAGAGTTTTTTGCCATGCGCAATCCAGAGAGGCTGATTGTAGTCAGCCCCGTTT
>NZ_JBFXIO010000143.1:0-11207 GCF_050175855.1 Piscinibacter sp. | reverse complement strand
GCGAGCTCGCCGGGGAGCTGCGCGTTGGTGGCCGGGATGACCTGGAAGGCGGTCTCGAAGAACCGCGTCATCACATCCCCCACCTTGCTGGTGGCGTGCCCGAAGAAGGCCACGCCGATCGGCACGTTGCCCACGGCCACCGGCGGCTGGCTGCCGAGCTTGTCGACGATCACCACGGTCGACTTGGGCAGGAACAGCGCGTAGTAGACGAGCAGGAAGCCCATCAGCCAGCCCCAGCCGTGGAACTTGCCCGGCGTGAAGAGCCCGGCGAACGCCGCCACCAGCACGCCGGTGATGGCGATCGCCTTGATGAGGCCGAAGTAGTCAGCCCCGCCCATGATGGCGGCGATGGCGTTGAACACCCCCGTCAGGGTGTCGACGTTGCCGTAGGCGTAGATCTCGAACATGCGGGCGCGAGCGGCTCGTGCCCGGACTCAGGAGCCGCGGGCGCCGCTGCTCGCGCTGAAGTCGAGCATCGACTTAACCGACGAGGGCATCGAGCTCCAGAGCTGCCGTTCCAGCGTCTGCAGGTCCTGGGTCATCGAGGACACCGAGCGCACCTTGGCGTAGGCGGCCTGCTTCTCGGTGAGGAGCTGGCGCTGGGCCTCCTGGGCGTTCTCGCGGATCGCGTCGATGTACTGCTGTTCGACGCCGGTGCGCTTGAGGGCCTGCGACAGGGCGCTCATGGCCTGGCGGATGGCGCGGTTGAGGAAGGTTTCCGCGTAGTCGAGCGCGATCACGTCCTTGTAGGTCTCGATCAGCGTCTCGGCGGTGCTCGATCCCGGCACGGCGTTGGCCACCGACAGCATCTTGTAGACCGGCTCGGTGGTGTTGTTGACGAAGCCGATGTCGGCCGGCGCCTGCGGGCTGCGAGTGGCGATGTTGTCGGACATGCGGCGCAGCCGGTCCGACACCAGACGCGTGAAGGGTTTGGCCGAGACGGTGGCGCGCGTCGGGTTCAGGCACTCGGCGGGCTCGTCGCAGACATACACCTCGATGTCGACGTTGCCCTCCGTGGCCGAGGCGCCGCGACCGAGCAGCAGGTCGCGCAGGCCCACGATGGTGGGCTCGGCGTAGCGCGGCGTGGCGCCGCTGCCGTCGTCTGCTGGCGGATGCAGGATCACGGTGCCGATCACGCTCATGATCAGCTCCTTCTCCTGCTGGCTGATGGTGCCGCCTACCTGATTGAGCGCGAGCCAGGTGACGTTGCCCTTCACGAAGGTGGCGTTGCGCACGTTGGGGTCGGCGCTGTTGGCGGCGGTCTTCACGACTGCGGGCGCGTTGCTGGCGCAGGTGAGCCGGGCCTCGGCCCGGTCGGAGACGCTGCCGAGGTACTGGGAGATGTTCGCGCAGCCGCTCATCACCGAGTTGTCGTACTCGCCCACCACGCCGTTCACCAGCGCCTGCGCGGCCTCGCAGGAATTGATATTCATCGCGTTGATCTTGTTGATCTGGTCCTGCAGCTCGGTCAGCAGCTTGTCGATGTCGGGCGAGATCGACTGCAGCGCCAGCTTGAAGGCGTAGCCCACGGCGTTGGCGCCGATGTTCTGCAGCAGCGCGATGAACTGCTGCTTGTTGATGAAGGAGAACGCGCCGCCGTAGATGTCGATGCCGCCGCAACCGGCTCGCAGGCTGGGCAGCTGCACGGTGGCCAGCGGATAGTTGCGGCCCGGGGCGCGCATCATCAGGCTGCCGCCGGTGTAGAGGTTCATCGCCTGGCCGCGGAACGCGCCCGGGGTGGTGACGTTTCCCAGCGCGCCCAGGTCGTTGAACATGGCCTGCATCTCGGCGTTCAGATCGGCGGGTTGGCTCACCAGCGGTGTGGTGGCCAGCGTCACGGCGAGCAGGCTGGCAATCAGGCACTTGCCGACGTGTCGGGCCGGGCGGTCGTTCGGGCGGCGCGTCATGGTCGGTTCCTCAGGGCTGGCGGGCGCTGGCGGGGGCGTCTTGCGCGAGTGCGGCGATCCGATCGACGAGATCGGTCATCGACATCACGCCAAAGCCCACCGGGCGGATCTCGCGGGTGGCGGGCACGGTGAGGTAGAGCGCCGGCACTGCCGTGGCATTCAGGCGCGCGGCCATACCGTTGTCGGGCCGGGCGTTCGGGTACTCGGGGATGGCGCGGCCGTCCATGCTGATCGCGAGCACGGTGAACCCGAACTCCTGCTCGAAGCGCTTGAGGATCGGCGCGAAGCGGTGGCAATGCGGGCAATCGCCGCGGAACACGAAGATGAGTCCGTGGGTGGCGGCCAGGCTCTTGATGGTCTGCGCCTGCCGCTCGCGCTGCTGCTCGTCGAAGACGTTGATCGCCATTGCATTGGTCGGTCGTCCGCTCAGGCCGTAGTCCAGATCGGGCACGGTCCACACCAGGCGCTGCCAACGCTCGGCGAAGTGCTCGGACTTGTTCATGACCATGCGCTGATAGCGCATGTAGGCCATCAGGTTGGCGTCGGTGGGGTTCATGACGGCAACGCGCTTCAGGTCTTCCAGGCGCTTCTGCATCGCTTCGAACTCGACCAACTCGCGCGGTGGCTTCGGTGCCGGCGGTGCCGGCAGTGGGGCTGCAGCGGGTGGGTCCCGGTACCAGAACCAGCCTTCGCGGTTGCGCAACCAATAGGCGGCGTCCTCTGGGTCGGCGACGATTGCCTTCGAATCATCATTCGCGCCTTGCGCCCACGACGCGGGGGCGGATGCAAGCACTGCGGCCATGACCAGCAGCGCTGCGGCGATTCGCGCGGTCCTGCAGTTCGTCGAAGGCTTCGCGCGCATCTACCGCTTCTCCGGAAAACTGCCGTCCCGGCAGAAACTCACCTGCCAGCGCAGTTCCTGATCGGCGCGCTTGCCTTGCTCCAGCACGTCGCGCTGGCGCGTGGTGACTTCGAGCCGCGCGCAGCCGGGCTGGGGCAGGGCGTGCAAGGTCGCCACGTCGATCTCGATGGGCGCGGTGGCATCGAAGCGGCGACGCATGTACTCGGCGCTGGGACCGGTGAGCACCCCATGCGCGGCGCCGCGCTCGGCGGCAAGCGCCAGCAGCGGCTTGATCGCCGAGACGGGGATGCGCGGTGTTGTCTGTGCGTGGCTTGGCGTGGCGAGCAGCGCGCCGAGCACGACCGCGGCGAGCGCGGATCGACGCGTCGGGATGGGCGTGAAGGCGGCAACGAAGGTCATGGGCCGAAGTAGCTGTTGACCTTCTGCTGGGCGCGCTGCTGCAGGTCGCCGAGATTCGGCAGCGTGGGCGCGATCTCCGCGTAGAACTCGCTGAGGTCCATGCGCGAGAAGTCCAGCGCCTGCAGCTGCGCGAGTGCGAAGCCGCTGCAGTCGGGGCCCTGGGCGCCGCCCCAGCCGCGGCCAAGTTGCGCGCGGCCCTGTTCGTTGATGATGCGCGACAGACGCGAGTTGAAGCAGCAGTAGGTCTCGGTGGTCTCGATGCAGGTGCGGATGATCGGCAGCCGCGCCGAGCAGTAACTGCCGACGCCGTGGCACAGGCGGTTGTCGCGCTTCATCGCGAGGACCTGCTCGGCGTCCTCGCAGGACAGCAGTCCCGAGAGCTGGATCGCCAGCATCGCGAGCGTCCACGGACCCGGCACCAGCGAGGTCACGAAAGAGCCCACCGAAAGGTCGCCGGCGATCAGCCCGGCGAGCGCCGAGGAGCCGCCGCCGGCGCCGAAGAGCGCCTCGAAGCCGGCGATCACCAGGTCGGGCGCATCGGCCGTGAAGAGGGCGTCGTAGGTGTAGCTTGAGCCGATGGCGCCAATGGCCTGGCCGCCGGCGCCGGTGATCAGGCTGAAGGTGGAGAAGAGCGAGCCATCGGTGCCGCCGCCCTTGCAGCAGTTGACCAGACCGAAGAGCTTCTTGCGGCAGCGGTTGTCGTAGCCCTTGAAGACCTCCAGCGTGTTCGGGTCCAGGTAGCGGCCGGCTTCCCGCTGCGCTTCCAGTCCGGCGACCGCACGCGCGAAGTCCGCGTCCGGCGCGTACCCGGTGTCGAAGCAGCGCCCGTCCAGGCAGAACTGCTGCCCGCCGCAGTTGGTCACCGTCGAGGTGGTGCCCGTGGCGACGCGGCACTGCCAGGTCTGCTCGTAGAGCATGCAGGCGCCTTGGGGGTTCGTGTCCATGCAGCGTGAATCGACCTGGCTGCAGCCACGGTCGCGCAAGGGCTGGCAGTCGTCGGTGCTGTTCTGCGAGACGCAGGTGTAGGACGCGCGGTAACGCCAGCAGTCCCGTTGCATCGGGTAGCCGCCGATATTGCGGGTCTCGGGGCCCTCGACGCAGGTCTCAGCGGTCTGGTAGCAGTCGGCGGCCCACGTGGGCGCGGAGGTGAACAGACAGAGCACCAGCGCGCCGCCGGCGATCCAGGCGAAGCGCCGGGCGGCGCTCATTGCGAGCGCGCCTCCAGCGTCGCGCACTGGTTGTCCCAGGTGTCGCTGAAGCTGACCGTGGTCGGCATCGCGAAGGTGTTGGCGCCGTAGTAGCTCGTGCCCTGGCAGGGGTTGTAGAACCACGCGCCGATGGTGCAGTTGGGGCCGGCGCAGCTCTGGCTGTAGTAGGTCTGGTAGCAGAAGAAGCCGTCGATCCGCGAGGGACCCGGGGTCTGCGGGATCTGCGTGTTCAGGCTGCCGGGGACGTCCTGCGAGCCCAGGTCCATGTAGACCTGACCGCTGCCCTTGTCGATGGTGACGACGTGCATCGTGTAGCTGTTGGTCCCGCAGCTGAAGTCGAAGGCCAGGTAGTCGATGCAGGCGGGGCAGGGGTCGGCGGTGACGCGGGTGAGGAACTGGCCCGCCGAGCAGCCGGGCGTCTGGACCGGCGTGACGATCAGCACCTTGTCGCAGGTGAGGGTCTCCAGCGTGCGGTACTGGTGGCAGATCGCCGTCTCGAAACGGTCGGGCGTGGTGACGGTCTGGACGGCGCAGCCGCTGTAGCTGCCGGCGATGTTTCCGGCGATGGCCTGCGGGTCGGCGGTGATCGCGCGACCGCGGGTGAGCAGGGGGTCGGTCGGCGCGATGCCGAAGCTTGGCCGTTGGCTCGGATTGGTCTGCGAGAACTGCACTGCGGTGCAGGAGGGATCGGCGGCGGGGCCGCTCGCGCAGGCACTGGCTCGCGCCGCGGCCTGGGTGCCGAGCCCCGGGCTGCCGAAGTAGCTCGCCTCCGGGGGATTGGTGGTGTAGCTCGGAACGGTGGACTGCGCCGTGCTGCCGCTGATGGTGCCGCGGGCCGCGGCATTGCCCGTTCGGCCGAGTGCCTTGCCCTGCTCGAAGGCCTCACCCTGCGTTGGCGGCGATTGCGCGTAGAGGGACGGCAGCGCTGCGAACAGCGTGGCCGCGAGCGCGACGAGCTGGCCGGTGAGGCGTCTTGCGGGCCGCATGCTCAAAGCCCCTTCAGCCGCGCGAGCAGCGGCGCCACCAGCGGTCGCGCTTCGGGGCGCTGCCTTGCCAGCGTGTCCAGCGCGTGGTCGAGGCTCACGTCTCCGGACACGCTGACGAAGGCCGGCGGCGTGCGGCAGTCCGTGCCGCAGCTCGTCGCCGTGTCGGCGCGATCGTCGAGACTCAGCACGAAGGTCGGTGCGCGTTCGATGCGACGGCGCGCGAAGGCTTCGGGGTCGATCACCCACGCCACCTGACGCTCGCCGATCAGGCTGGAGACTGCCGCGACGGTCTCGCGCATCGAGTTCGCCTTCAGGCCCCGCAGCACCAGGACCGCGCCGCTGCGTGCGGCCTGATCGGTCAGCAGCTGCAGGCTCGCGCGGGGCATCTCCAGCGTGATGAAGATGCGCAGCGGGCTCGCGGCCGTGGCCTGTGCGGACGGGCTGCCGAGGCGCGCGCCGGCCCTGGCGAGTGCTTCGATGTCGGTGCGCGCCGCAGTCGACGGCAGGTTCACGCGCGGCGGCGCGGGCACCGGTTGGGCACCGAGACGATCGCCTTGCGGGAAGGGGTGGGCTTTCCGTGCCCGCTCGATGTCGTCGGCGTCGGGCCAACGCGGCGCCTGGGCGAGCGCGATGCCGGCGGCGAGCAATCCGAGCGCGCAGGCGGCCGCGACGATGGCGCGGGTCTCAGTACGCGCCGGCACAGCAGTTCCGCTTGCGGAAGATCTGGTACGCGAAGTCCTCGCCCGAGACCGGGGAGGACTTGCCCGCGCCCCAGATCATCGTCGTGCGGCCGTAGGGCTGGCAGCACTGGCCGGCTTCCTTGGCGGTGGCCGGCACCGGGTAGACCATCTGCAGCTTGTAGTGGGTCTTGTCCATGATCGGCAGCGGGTAGTAGCCGCAGAGCCCCGCCGACCCGGCGCCGGTGAAGGCCACCAGCTGTCGGTGCATCTTCGCGGTGATGCGCTGGGTGATCAGCGTCGAGGCCTGCACGCCGCCGATGTGGGTGGCGACGTGGCCACCCATCGGGTAGATCGACCCCTGACAGCCGGCGCACCAGAACAGGCTCGCGATCGGCATGCCGGCGGTGGCGGCCACGCAGTCGGCGGCGCACGCGGCTTTCGCGGGCGCGTTGGCGAACAGCACCGCTTCCGGGTTCAGGATGGCGGTGAGCTCGTCGTCGGCCCACAGCGGATCGACCTCGGTGAGATAGGCCAGGTCGAGTGAACCCTTCTCCAGGCACGGGAAGTCGAGCAGCACCTCGAGCCAGGTGAGGATCGGATTGGCGTACCAGTGCGCGTGATAGAAGCTGTTGCGCGTCTGGCTGTCGTGTCCGACGTGGGCGCCACGCGGCACGTCGAGTCCGGGGTCGAGCGAAATGCCGCCCAGGCCGACCATGCAGAAGGGCGTACGCGTGACGTCCACCATGCGCACCGGCTCCCAGAAGCCGATCGACACGCCGATGCGGGGCGGGTTGCTGCAGTAGCAGACCGGCGAGGACGGATTGCCGATGTCGGGCTGACCGTCGGACAGGATCGATGCCGAGCCTATGGTGAGCGGGAACAGGCAGCTCCAGCAGATGTCGGTGATCGGGTTCATGAAGCGGCCGTGGCAGGTGGGGCCGGCCGCGGCGGGGCCGGGCAGCAGCGCGAGCAGCCACAGGGCGAGCGCGAGCCACAGCGCCGTGCGCGGGCGATCGGCCCGCCGGTGGACGGGGCTACAGGAGCTCATCGATGCGCAGCCTCCTGCCGTCCTGGGTGACGAGCGCGGGCACCTGACGGATGCCGAGCTTCGTCGTGAGGTTGCCTTGCTGGTCGTAGAACACCGGCCGCTGCCAGCGGCGCATCAGGTCCAGGTAGGACCCGCCGGTGAGGATCACCTTCACCTTGCCCTGGCGCTCGTCGATGAGCTTGCGCGCACGCGCGACCTGCTCGCGATCGCGCGCGTCGATGAAGAGCAGCGCCTGGCTCAAGGTCACTGTGTCGAGCGGATTGATCACCGTGCCGGGCGGCACGATGACCCGGCCGTCGGCGTCGTGGATGGCCTCCTGCACGACGATGCTCGGGTCGTGGTGGAAGCGCCGCGGTTGACGGGTGCGCGAGAGCCCCGCCACGGGCGCCGGGTCTTCGACGCCTCGCCTGACCCTTTCCAGCGACTCGCGTTGCAGTCGGGCGAGCGTGCCGTCTTCGCCTGCCGCGCGAAGTTTTCCCAGGATCGCCTCCAGCAGGTTCGGCTCGGCGATCGGGTAGACCGGGCCGATCACGCCGAGGTCCTGGGCCTGCGCGGGCGCCGTCGCGACCATCGCGGCGAAGACCACCGCTGCGAGGCGCAGCGGCCTGCCGTAGGCTGTGCTGCTGGCGATCGTCCGATCAGAAGAGCGCATCGGCCCGCCCAATGATCTGAGATGCGTGGATCCAGCCGGTCAGCTTGTACCGGGAGTCGAGGCTGTCCGGGTGTCCGGCTTGCACGTAGTAGCGGCCCTCCGGAATCCGGCCGGTGGGACCGGGTTCGAGCAACTGACCTTGCCGGCTTACCGGTTTGGGCACACCCACCGGAACGCCGTTGAGGTGGAAACCCTGTGCGTCGCGCGTGACCTCGTCGCCGGGCATGCCGGCGAGCACCTTGATGAAGGTGACCCCCGCCGGGTACGGACCGCCGCCGGCCCAACGGAAGGCGACGAAGTCGCCTCGGCTCGGCATCTCGCCCTTGTGGATGAGGAAGAGCCGGTGCGGCAGACTGGGCGAGGCGTTCAGCCCGAAGCCATAGTGGGCGTGAAACCAGAACGCGATCGCGGCGACCGCGACGTAGACGACGGCCCAGTGCTTCAGGTGTTCGACCGAGCGCTCGGCTAACGCGCGCAGCCGGAATCGTCCGCTCGATGCGAAGCGGTCGCGCCAGCTTCGATGCAGGAACAGGGTGCGCATGCGGGCTCCCAATGCAGCTACAGGCCGAGCCGGCGCCGCACGTCCGGCGTCAGGTCTCGCAGCAGGGGTTCGGAGCCCATCACGGCGCCACGCGCCAGCACGATGCAGCGGCACTCGCTCGGCAGCGCCTGGAGCAGCGTGCTCACCTCCGTGCCGAAGCCCGCGGCGCGGCGCAGTGCGCCGGCGCGCTCTTCGTCGCTGGCGTCGCGCTTGACCAGCACCGCGGCCACCTGCAACTCCTTCAGGCGATAGAGCTCCGCTACGTCGAGCACGGCCAGCGTCGGCAGGCGCTCGGGCACGAGCCACAGGTGAACGAGCGCGATCAGCGCGGCGCTCACCAGCGCGTTGGCGCCCACCAGCAGGGCGGCGGCCCGTGCGTTCACGCGAGCCCCCGTTCGCGCAAGACCGCGTCGATGGCGGCGGAGACGTCCAGGCCCGCCGCGCGCTTGGCGTTGATGGCGTTGAAGTCCTCGGCACGGCTGCTGAAGAGCAGGAGGCTGTACGGATCGACGATCAGCCGGCCGATGCCGTTGCCGGCCGGCGAGTGGATGAAGACCTCGGAGAAAGCGCCGTGCTCGGTGCGCAGCGACAGCAGCAGCCGCTTCATCGCATCGTCCATCGTGAGTTGACCGAGCTTGTCCATCATCTCGATCGACTCGGGCTTCTGGCGCAGCAGGAACATCCAGTCGGAGTTGTCCAGTGCCGCCTTCGCCGCCGGGTTGCGGTAGTAGTCGTCCACGCCCTGGGTGGCCGACATGAAGGCGCCCTTGTACTTGCGCGCTCGTCGGTATCCGGCCTCGATGAACTCGGCGGTGGCGCCGCCGGAGAGCAGGTCCCAGGCCTCGTCGATGATCACGATCTTCTTGCGGTCGCGGGAGAAGTACATCTCGCGCGTGATGCGGTACATGACGATCAGCAGCACCACGGTCTGCAGGTCCTTCTTGGACTTGAGCTCCTCGAGCTCCAGCACGATGAGGTCGGCGCCGAAGTCGATGCTGGCCTCGGAATCGAAGTACTTGCCGTAGGCGCCGTCGCGCGTGTAGGGGTGCAGCATCGCGGCGAGGTCCTTCAACCGCCGGTCGCCTTCGCCGGCGGACGGTGCGCCGTCGTCTTCGAGGCGTCCGGTCGCGAGCAGGTCGTGGATGTCGGTGACGGTCATGGCGCGGCCCTTGGCCTTCCAGACCTTCTTGATCGCCGCGCCCAGCGTCGAGTACTGAAAGCCGTCGAGCGACTCGCGCGGAGACACCATCTGCGCTAGCAGGGGCTGCAGCAGTTCCATGTCCTCGTCGATGTCCTCGACCAGGGGGAACGGGTTGAGCGACAGCGCGGCGTCCTCGGTGAACTCGATGAAGCTGCCGCCGAAGTTGCGGCACGCCTTCTCGTAGGAGCGGCCGACGTCAATGATCCAGACGCGCGCACCGGTGCCGAGGTACGCGGCGGCGATCTCGTTCAACAGCAGCGACTTGCCCGAGCCCGACGTGCCGGCGATCGCCACGTTGTAGTTGCCCGCCGGGTTGTCGTACACGTCGATCTGCATGATCTGGCCGCGCCGTCCGCCGAACAGCAGCACCGGCGTGCCGGTGCCCTGCCACTCGGCGACGAGCGGCGCCAGATGCACCGCGTTCGCCGAGGTCTTGGTGGTGACGCGCTTCATGCGCTGCAGATCGGCGTGAAACGGTGCCGAGAGCGTCATCGGCAGCGAGCCGATGAGGGCCTGGGTCATCATCATCGTGTCGCTGGAGAGCTCGAAGCCGCGCGCACGGAAGATGGCACGCGCCGCCTGTTCGGCACGGGTTACCGCGTGCGGCTCGGCGAAGAGCGCGAGCTGCAGGTTGAGGTCGACGAGCTGTTGACCGTCGTCCATCGCCTTGAGCACGATGTCCCAGTCGGCCTTGCGCTCCTGCAGGTCGGGCAGGAAGCGCGCCATGTAGCTGGTGGCGTTCGTGGTGGCGCGGGCGGCCTTGAGGAAGGCCCAGTTGCGGGTGGCCTCGGCGTCCAGCACGTGCACGCCCAGCGTGAGCAGGAACGGGCAGGGGTACTGCAGCGTGCCCTGGTAGAGGTCGCCGATCAGGCTGCCGGCGTTCCACAGCGCGAAGCGCGGCGGGAAGGCGCGCACCGACATCAGGCGAAGCTCGGTTTGCAGGTCGGCGGCGGGGTTGGCCAGGCCGATGCCTTGGCGGTCGATGCGCAAGCGCGTGGCCCGATCGATCACCTGGTCGCGCAGCTCGCGCCCGTCGTCGTAGGTGAGCGGGATGGCGTCGCCGGTTTGCCGGTGCGGGTCGAGCAGCGCGGAGACCCAGTTGATCAGGTCCTCTGCCGTCCACGAACGGGACGGAAAGCCCGCGGCGTGTAGCGTGGCCCGGATCCCGTCGCGCAGCAGCAGCAACTCCTCCAGGCGCGAGAGATTCTCCGGGCTGCCGGGTAGCGAGACGCTGACCACCAACCGGTAGTCGCGGAAGAGGTAGCTCTGCGCGGACAGCAGCGACGTCCGGCTGCCTTGCAGGTAGTGCCCGGCACGACGCCGGGCCATGGTGCGGTGGATGTTGGTGTGCCTGCCGGCGCGGCCGAGGGTGTCGAGTTCCGGGACGACGTCGTCGGCCACTCGCAGATTCGCGTAGCGCGCCAGCGGTGCGCGAATCGCGGGGCTCGCGTACAAGTGGAACTGGATGCCGGTGCCGGGCGGAGAGGCCGCGTAGAGGGCGGTCAGCACGCGCGCCATCTCCTCGTCGGCGCCGGATTGCGGTCGCACTTCCAGGCAGAAGCCCAGCGCGTCAAGATTGACGAAGACTTGGCGGTCCGCGATCCAGGCGCGGTACGGCAGCCACTCGGAGAACGCGGCAGCGTCCTCGCCGCGCGATGCGGGGCTGGACTTGGGCACGCGGATCAGGTCCGCGGGCTTCGCGCCCTTCAGCACGGACTCCAGA
>NZ_JBFXIO010000142.1:0-11261 GCF_050175855.1 Piscinibacter sp. | reverse complement strand
CTGCAGGGTGCGCACCTGCTCGTCGAAGTGGGCGTCGATCCAGGCGTCGAGTTTCTCGTAGGCGTTCATGCGGGTACTTCTTCCAGTTGGCCGAGCAGGTGCTGGAAGGCCCGCACGCAGAGTTCGGCGTCGTCGTTGGTGATGGATTCGAGCGGGTTGTGGCTGATGCCGGCATTCAGCCCGCGCAGGAACAGCATGGCCTGCGGCATCACCTCGTGCAGCTTCATCGCGTCGTGCCCGGCGCCGCTGGGCATGCGGAAGACCGGCAGGCCGAGCGACTCGACGGCCCGCTCCCAGCGGCGCTGCCATTCGGGCGCGCTCGGTGCGGCGGCGGCACGCATCGTCTCTTCCACTTTGAAGTGCAGGCCGCGGCGTGTGCAGATGGACTCGAGCTCGGCCAGCACGTCGCGGGCCAGCGCATCGCGGGCCTCGTTCGTGGTGGCGCGCAGGTCGAGGCTGAACGTGCAGCGCCCCGGTACGACGTTGATCGAGCCGCTGGGCACGTTCAGCATGCCGATGGTGCCCACCACGTCGGGCACGCTCGAGGCGCGCTTCTCGACGAACTGCGCCAGCTCGGCCACTGCCACGGCCGCGTCGCGGCGCCGGTCCATCGGCGTGGTGCCGGCGTGGCTGGCCATGCCGATCACCTCGCCGAGGTAGCGCACGCTGCCGTTGATCGAGGTGACCACGCCCAGCGGCAGGTCGAGCTCGTTGAGCACCGGCCCCTGCTCGATGTGCACCTCGACGAAGCCGAGGTAGCGCGACAGGTCGCGCTTCCCGGCGCGGATGGCGTCCAGCGTTCCGGGAAGCCCTGCCGCCTTCATCGCCTCGCGCATGGTGATCCCGTCGGCGTCGCGCTGATCGAGCCAGGCGGGGGCGAAGTCGCCCGTGACCGCGCCCGAGCCGAGGAAGGTGGCCTTGTAGCGCTGGCCTTCTTCTTCCGCGAAGCCGATCACCTCGAGGCCGAAGGGAAGCCGCCGGCCGGCGAGGTGCAGTTCGCGCACGCATACCAGCGGCACGAAGATGCCCAGGCGCCCGTCGTACTTCCCGCCGTTGCGAACGGTGTCGAAGTGGCTGCCGGTCAGCAGGCGCTTCGCCGACGGATCGCTGCCGTGATAGACGCCCACCACGTTGCCCACCGCATCCACCCGCACCTCGTCGAAGCCGCAGTCGCGCATCCAGCGCTGCAGCTGCATCTGGCAGGCCTGGTGCGCATTGGTGAGGTAGGTGACGGTCAGCTGCCCGTGCTCGGCATAGCCCGGGTCGCTGTGGCGGGCGAGGATCTCGGCGCAGTCCCAGACCTGGTTGCCCAGCACCGGCTCGTGGCCGAACTTGTCGTTCAGGCGGATCTCGGCGATGCGATGGATGTTGCGCAGGCACTCGGCCAGCTCGTAGTCCGGGTGGTTGTCGAGCCGGCGCGCGAAGGTGGCGATGATCTCCGCGCGCGACAGGCCCGTGCCGCGCGGGCCACGCACGGCGAGGATGAAGGGCCAGCCGAACTTCGCGTTGTAGTCGGCATTGAGCTGCTGGATGCGGGCGAACTCCTGCGGCGAGCAGTTGGTCAGGCCCGAGGTGGTCTGCTCGTTCGTCGATTCGGCGGTGAGCGTCTTCGAGACCATCGCCTTGCCGGCGAGTTCGGGGTGGGCGCGGATCAGCGCCACCTGGGCGTCGCGGCCGGCCTCGGCAAGCACCTCCACCATCGCGCGCTTGAGCTGCGCCAGCGAGGTGAACGGCCGGCGCTGCAGCGCGCGCTCGGCGATCCACGGCGAGTGTTCGTACAGGCCGTCGAGCCACCGGGCGGCCTCGGCCGCCGGCGCGGCATTGAGTTGGTCGAGGGTGATCGTCATGCGGAGGCCTTGAAGGGATGCACCTGCTTCCAGTGGCGTGCGATGTCGATGCGGCGACACACCCAGACGCGGTCGTGGCGCTCGATGTGGTCGAGGAAGCGCTGCAACGAGCGCATGCGCCCGGGCCGGCCGAGCAGCCGGCAGTGCATGCCCACGCTGAGCATCTTGGGAGCCTCCTCGCCCTCGGCGTAGAGCACGTCGAAGGCATCGCGCAGGTAGGTGAATAAGTCGTCGCCCTGGCTGAAGCCCTGCGGCAGCGAGAAGCGCATGTCGTTGGTGTCCAGCGTGTAGGGCACGACGAGGTGCGGCACCGTCGTGCCGTCGGTCTTCGTCACTTGCGTCCAGAAGGGCAGGTCGTCGCCGTAATAGTCGCTGTCGTACTCGAAGCCGCCGTGGTCGGCCACCAGCCGGCGCGTATTCGGGCTGTCTCGGCCGGTATACCAGCCCAGCGGACGCTCGCCGGTGAGTTTCTCGATGATTTCCATGCCGATGCGCATGTGCTCGCGCTCCTGCGCTTCCGGCATGCCCTGGTAATGGATCCAGCGCCAGCCGTGGCAGGCGATCTCGTGCTCGAGCTCGACGAAGGCCTGGGTCAGCTCGGGGTGGCGTTCGAGTGCCATCGAGACGCCGAACACGGTGAGCGGCAGTCCGCGTTTCTCGAACTCGCGCAGCAGCCGCCACACGCCGACGCGCGAGCCGTATTCGTAGATCGACTCCATGCTCAGGTGGCGATCCGCGAAGGCCGGCGGGTTGAACATCTCGGACAGGAACTGCTCGCTGCCGGCATCGCCGTGCAGCACGCTGTTCTCGCCGCCTTCCTCGTAGTTCAGCACGAACTGCACGGCAATGCGGGCGTTGCCGGGCCAGCGGGCATGCGGCGGGGTGCGGCCGTAGCCGACCAGGTCGCGGGGATAGGGTGTATTCGTCATGGGGCGTAGGGCTTGAGGGCGTCGGTGAGGTCGGGCGTGCGCGGATCGAGGCGCAGGTTGTGCTCGACGTTGTGCAGGTGCTCGTCCATCAGCTTGACCGCGGCGCGCGCGTCACGACGGGCCAGCGCCTCGACGATGGCCACGTGCTCCTCGTAGGAGTGCTCGGCCGAGTGGGACGACTGGTACATCAGCGCGATCAGCGACGAGCGGGTGACGAGATCGGCGAGCAGGTCGGCCAGCACCTCGTTGCCGAGCATGCGGGCGATGACCACGTGGAAGTCGGCCAGCAGCCGGGTGCGGCCGGAGACGTCGGTGCGCTGCACCGCGGCCTGTTCGTCGCGCAGGTGGGCGCGCAGTTCGGCCAGCTGCGCATCGCTGAGCTCGGCGGCAGCGCGGCGGATCATGGCCGACTCCAGCAGGCGCCGCACCTCGAACACCTGGCGTGCCTCCTCGATGCTCGGCTCGGCCACGCGCGCGCCGCGCGCCGGCTCCAGCG
Source organism: Piscinibacter sp. (assembly GCF_050175855.1). Taxonomy (GTDB): domain Bacteria; phylum Pseudomonadota; class Gammaproteobacteria; order Burkholderiales; family Burkholderiaceae_C; genus Piscinibacter. Next base: position 7,989 of record NZ_JBFXIO010000142.1, on the reverse strand, counting down.
TCACCAGCTTGTCGCGGCTGAGCTGGTTCAGCGCCTGGCGCACCAGCGTGCGCGAGACCTTGAAGATGTCGGCGATCTTCTGCTCGGCCAACTTGGTGCCGGGCATCAGGCGGCGCTCGACGATGGCCGCGGTGATCGACTCGACGATGCGCTGCGTATGGGTGCCGGCATCTCCGGCCGAGCCGGCGCTGGCGCGCGGCTTGCTCGCCTTCGCGCTCGGGCGGACGACCTGCAGGGTGGGGCTGCTGCGCGGCATGTGGAGACGGTCGGTACTTGATTCGCTGAGCAAAGTGTATACACTTTTGGCGAACCCGCAAGCATCACTCGAGGACCTTCATGGGCAAGCTCACCACGCACGTGCTCGACACCGCCAACGGCTGCCCCGCAGCCGGCATGGCGGTTCGGCTGTACCGCCTCGGTGCCGACGGCACCGCCATCGAACTCCAGCGCATCACGCTGAACCACGACGGCCGCGCCGACGCGCCACTGCTCGAGGGCGAGGCCTTCCAGCCGGGCCGCTACCGCCTGGTGTTTGAGGTGGCGGCGTACTTCCGCGCCCGCGGCGCGGCGCTGGCCGAGCCACCCTTCCTCGACGAGGTGCCGCTGGATTTCGGCCTCGCCGCCGCCGGCCAGCACTACCACGTGCCGCTGCTGGCCAGCCCCTGGTCGTACGCCACCTACCGGGGCAGCTGAGGCCACGAATCGGGGTAAGTCCGGATCGGCTCGTGTGCCGGTCTGTATACACTTGAATTGCGTCGCCGCGGAGCCCGGTGCCTCGTCACCGGTCGCGACATTCCCGCCTCACAGAGCCCGCTGTGGTGAGGTTGCACACAGGCCCGCTTCTTGCGCGGCCGGTGGCGACAGGGAGTGGCACGCATGGAAGCGTATGTTCTGGACTGGGTCAACCTGCTCTTGCGATGGGCCCACGTCATCGTGGCGATCGCCTGGATCGGCTCGTCGTTCTACTTCGTCTTCCTCGACAACAGCCTGACGAAGCCGACCGCGCCCGACCTCGTCGGCAAGGGCGTCGACGGCGAACTCTGGGCGGTGCACGGCGGCGGCTTCTACCACCCGCAGAAATACATGGTGGCGCCCAAGTCGCTGCCGCCCAACCTGCACTGGTTCTACTGGGAGAGCTACTCCACCTGGCTGACGGGCTTCGCGCTGTTCACCGCGCTCTACCTTTACCAGGCGAGCACCTTCCTGATCGACAAGAACCTGTTCGCCTGGTCGCCGGCCGGTGCGATCGCCGCCGCGCTCGGCTTCCTCGTCGTCTTCTGGCTCGTCTACGACGGCATCTGCCGCGCCTTCGGCCAGAAGCCGGGGGGTGACCGCATCGTCGGCATCGGCGTGACGGTTGCGGTGATCGTCGCCTCGTGGCTGGCCTGCCAGCTGTTCGCCGGGCGCGCTGCCTTCCTGCTGGTGGGCGCGATGATGGCCACGGCGATGAGCGCCAACGTGTTCTTCTGGATCATCCCGGGGCAGCGCACCGTGATGGCGCAGATGAAGGCCGGCGAACCGGTCGACCCGGTGCACGGCCAGCGCGCCAAGCAGCGCAGCGTGCACAACACCTACTTCACGCTGCCGGTGCTGATCGCGATGCTCAGCAATCACTACGGCTTCCTCTACGGCGCGAAGCACAACTGGCTGGTGCTGGTGCTGATCATGCTGGCCGGGGCGCTGATCCGTCACTCGTTCGTCGCGCGGCACAAGGCGTTGGTGGCCGGCCACCGTGTGCCATGGGAGTACGCGATCGGCGGCACCGCGGTGATCGTGGGCCTGGTGGTGTGGCTGGCGCCCGCGCCGGTGCCCAGGAGCACCAGCGTGGCGCCGCCGAGCTTCGCGCAGGTGCGCCCGGTGATCGAGCAGCGCTGCGCGATGTGCCACAACGAGCAGGTGATCAGCAAGGGCGTGCAACTGCACACGCCGGAGCTGATCGCAAAGAACGCCCAGGCGATCTACCAGCAGGCCGTGGTGCTCAAGGCCATGCCCATGAACAACGCCACGCAGATCACCGATGCGGAACGGTCCTTGCTCGGACGCTGGTTCGAGGCCGGTTCGCCCCTGAACTGACGCCCCAGACGTCGCCACAACCCGAGGAGGAAACCCGCGATGAAACGTTCTTCAAGCTTTCGCTGCGCGCTGATCGCCGCATCCACCGCCATGGCCCTGCCGGCGGCCGCACTGGCCCAGACCAGTGTGACCCTGGCCGGCCTGCTCGACATCAGCGCCGGCCAGTCCAAGCCGGTGGGCAACCCCAACAAGACCTGGAATGTCGACAACGGCCAGATGACCACCAGCTGGTTCGGCTTCAGCGGCAGCGAGGATCTCGGCGGCGGGCTGTCGGCGGTGTTCACGCTGCAGTCCTTCATGCGCGCCGACACCGGCGCCTCCGGCCGCTTCGGTGCCGACACCTTCTGGGCGCGCAACGCCTTCGTCGGCCTGGCCAGCAACAGCTTCGGCCGCGTGACGATCGGCCGCAACACCACGCCCTTCTTCGTCACCACGCTGTCGTTCAACCCCTTCGGCGACTCGTTCGGCTACTCGCCCAGCATCCGCCACTACTTCACCAGCGGCACGCTGACGGGCGACTCGGGCTGGAGCGACTCGGTGCTCTACACCAGCCCGAAGCTCGGCGGCGCCACGCTGCAGCTCATCATGGCCGCGGCCGAGGCGGGCAGCAACGGCCGCAACCACGGCGTCAACCTGCGCTGGGGCGCCGGCGCGTTCGACTCCGCCTTCTCCTGGCAGGACGTGAAGAAGGACGGCGCCGCTGCGGTGGCCGACACCAAGAGCTGGCAGGGCGCGGTGAGCTACGACTTCGGCGCGGCGAAGCTGTTCGGCCAGTTCGGCAACGTGGCCAACAAGACCACCGGCAACGAATACGACATCGCCGGCCTGGGCGCGAGCGTGCCGGTGGGCAACGGCAAGGTCATCGCGCAGTGGGGCCAGATCAAACCGGAGACCGGCGCCAAGCGCAAGACCTTCTCGGCCGGCTACGACTACTACCTGTCCAAGCGCACCGACCTGTACGCGGTGGCCATGAGCGACAAGATCGACGGGCAGAGCAGCGGCAGCGCCTTCTCGATCGGCGTGCGCCACCGCTACTGACCGCGGCCGCGATTCCGACGCTCACGACACAAGACCACACGAGGAGACAAGCATGAGCGACACGACGGTCCACCCGGTGGACGAGAAACTCCCGGCGCCGCGACTGGCGGCGCTGGGCCTGCAGCACGTGCTGGTGATGTATGCCGGCGCGATCGCCGTGCCGCTGATCGTCGGCCGCGCGCTCAAGCTCACGCCCGAGCAGGTGGCACTGCTGATCTCGGCCGACCTGTTCAGCTGCGGCCTGGTCACGCTGATCCAGTCGTTCGGGGTCACGCGCTGGTTCGGCATCAAGCTGCCGGTGATGATGGGCGTGACCTTCGCGGCCGTCGGCCCGATGGTGGCCTTCGCCAACGCGATGCCCGGCGTCGACGGGGCGCGGGCGATCTTCGGCGCGATCATCGGCGCCGGTGTGATCTCGATGCTGATCGCGCCCATCGTCAGCAAGCTGCTGCGCTTCTTCCCGCCGGTGGTCACCGGCACCATCATCGCGATCATCGGCATCAGCCTGATGCGCGTGGGCGTGGGCTGGGCGATGGGTGGGCCGGCGCCACTGGCGCAGAGCGTGGACGTTCCCAAGCTGGTGGCCATGGTCGATGCGGCCAAGGCCACGGCGGAAGCCGCCAGCGCGCCCTTCAAGCTGCCCGGGCCGATTCCGATGACCAACAACCCGAACTACGGCGCGCTCGACAACATGGCCGTGGCCGGCGCGGTGCTGGTGTTCATCCTGCTGCTGGTGAAGTACGCGAAAGGCTTCGTTGCCAACATCTCCGTGCTGCTGGGCATCGTGGCCGGCTGCGCGGTCGCCATCGCGATGGGCAAGATGAACTTCGACAAGGTGGCCAAGGCGCACTGGTTCGACGTGGTCACGCCCTTCGCCTTCGGCATGCCGACCTTCGACATCGTGATGATCCTGACGATGACGCTGGTGATGATCGTGGTGATGATCGAATCCACCGGCATGTTCCTCGCGCTGTCGGACCTGACCGGCAAGAAGATCGACCAGCCGGCGCTGGCCGCCGGGCTGCGCACCGACGGCCTGGGCACGCTGATCGGCGGCATCTTCAACACTTTCCCCTACACCAGCTTCTCGCAGAACGTCGGCCTGGTCGGCGTCACCGGCGTGAAGAGCCGCTGGGTGTGCGTGGCCGGCGGCGTGATCATGATCGTGCTGGGCATGCTGCCGAAGATGGCGGCCTTCGTGGAGTCGATCCCGCAGTTCGTGCTCGGCGGCGCCGGCCTGGTGATGTTCGGCATGGTCGCGGCCACCGGCATCCGCATCCTGTCGACGGTGGACTTCAAGGGCAACCGCCACAACCTCTACATCGTGGCGCTGTCGATCGGTTTCGGCCTGATCCCTCTGGTGGCGCCGCGCTGGACGCAGCAGATGGCGCACGGCCTGCACCCGCTGCTGGAGTCGGGCATCTTGCTCACCGCCGTGGCGGCGGTGGTGCTGAACATCTTCTTCAACGGCGCGAAGGAAGACCGCGCCGGCGCGATCGAGGCCGCCAAGACCGCCGAGGCGCACTGAGCGGCGCCACTTCTGCGCCGATCAGGGCAGCTTCCACAGCCGCCACAGCAGAGCCTTGCGGTCGACGCCTTCGCCGGCCGCATCGGCCAGCGCGGTGAAGAAGGCTTCGCGGCTCGAGGCACCCACGGACGCGCGGCGGGCGATCAGTGTGGCAATCGGGCCGATCTGCACCGCGAGTTCACGTGCCGCCTGCTCCACCAGCGCCGGCTGCATCGGCGTGGTGCCGAGCACCGGCAGCGCGGCGCCGCTGGGCGGCCGGTGCGGCTCGTGCACGGCCGGCAACAGGCGGCGCGCGCGGCCGAGAAAACGCTCGCGCTCGTGCGGCTCCAGCACCTCGGCGGCCAGCGTCTGCAGCAGCGCGGGCAGGTCGGCCACGCGGCGCGTGGCGTTGCGCACCACGTGGCGCGTCATCGGGCCGAGGTGGGGCAGCAGCAGTTGCTCGACGGCCAGCAAGGCCCTGGCATCCCAGTCCGGCAGGCTGGGCGCCGATGCCGGGGCCAGGGCCGGCGTGGAAGGCGGCGGCATGCTGCCGCGCGGCATGACCGCCATCGCACGCGGCATCAGCCGGGTGGGGGCTTCCTCGCGCGCGCCGCGCAGCCGGCGCATCGTCCCGGACGAGACCTGCGGCCCAATCGGCAGCCCTGCGGCCAGGGCCAGCGCAGCGCGCATCTGCGCGGCATCGGCAAAACGATCGTCGGCCCGCTTCGCCATCGCCCGTGCGCACACGGCGTCGAAGGCAGCCGGCACCGGCGGCTCGAGATCGAGCTGCGACGGCGGCGGCGGCTCGTCGTGCATCACCTGGTACATCACCGCACCGGCGGCGCCGCGGAAGGGCGCGCGGCCGGTCAGCAGCTCGTACAGCAGCACGCCGCAGGCGAAGATGTCGACGCGCGCATCGGGCGCCTCGTCGGTGTAGCGCTCGGGGGCCATGTAGCCGGGCGATCCGAGCACGGCCGTGTGGTGCGTGCGCTGCGCGCCGTCGATGCGCGCGATGCCGAAGTCGGTCACCTTCAGCCGGCCCTCGGGCGTGAGCAGCAGGTTGGCCGGCTTGATGTCGCGGTGCCAGACGCCCTGCGCATGGGCATATTCCAGCGCGTCGAGCAACTGGGCGACGATGCTCAGCGTGTCGGCCAGCGGCAGGCGGAAGCCGAGAGCGAGCGGCTCGTGCAGGCAGACGCCGGCCACGTACTCCATCGCGATGTAGTGCTGGTTGCCGGTCTGCGCATACTCGTAGACGGAGACGATGTTCGGGTGCGACAGCCGCCCGGCCGCCTGCGCCTCGGTGCGGAAGCGACGCTCGCCGTCGAGGTCCTGCGCCTCGGGGGCCAGCAGCGGGCCGCGGATCGCCTTGATCGCCACCGGGCGGTGGATGTCGGGGTCGAGTGCCTCGTAGACCACGCCCATCGCACCCTCGCCGAGCACGCCCGAGACGAGGTATTTGCCCAGACGCCGGGGCATCGGCGCATGACCATCCGGTGGCGAGTGCAGCCCGAGCGGCCGCGCGCTCATGACGGCGCTCCTTCCAGCATCTTCATCGCCTGCACCAGGCTCTTGCGCATGCGGCTGAAGGAGGCGGCCAGGCGGCCGATCTCGTCGCGCGCGCCGAAGGCGAACGAGGGCGCGGACAGTTCGCCCAGACTCACGCGGTCCGCCAGGCGCGACAGCCGCGTCACCGGCCGGATCACCAGCCACCACAGCATCGCGTTGAGCGCCACGGCGATGACCACGAACACCGCCGAGAGCATGCCCATGAAGGCCGCCCAGGCCTCATGGGCGCGGGCCATCGGCACCGCCAGCGGTACGGACACCAGCTGCGCGCCCACCACCTCGCCGAGCTGCCAGCCGAAGCCGTTGGCCGGCCCATACTTCTCGACCAGCGTGCGCGGCGCCGCCTCCACCGTGCTGTGGCAGCGCAGGCAAGCGGCGTCGGCGATGCGGATCGGCCGGGCGATGTACAGGGCGCGGCCAGCCGGCGTGTCGCGCTCGCCGACAAACTCCTTCAGCTCGGCCGACTTGCGGAACTCGGCGATCACGTCGGCCTCCCACTCCACCGCGCGGTCGCGCGGGTTGGTTGGGTTCAGCGTGGCTTCCTTGTAGGCGTATTCGGGGTGGTTCTTCTGGATCTTCGCCAGCACCTCGGTGGCCGAGAAGGCCGGCACCGATTGCGGCAGGAAGGCGTACTTCATCTGCGTGTCCAGCAGCGGCGCCACTTGCGTCGAGGTGTAGGCGCGCACGGCCAGGGCCTTCTCGAGCAGGAAGCGCGCCTGCTGCAGCGTCTCTTCCTGCGCGTTGCGCTGCAGCAGCTGGCGCGTCATCGCGCCGGTGGCGGCGAGCCCGACGAGGAAGATCAGCACGAACACCAGGTTGAACTTGAGCAGCAGTCTCATCGCGTCGTCTCCATCGATTCGGTGGCCGCGGAATCCGGCCAGGCCATCACGCCCTGCAGGCTGACGGCCTGCGGCGGCGCACGCTGGACCACGACCACCGGCGCGGGCCGGTACTTCTCGGGGAACAGCGTGCGGTCCCACTCGGGGTGGCGGCGCAGTCCGGCCAGCAAGGCCGCCCGGAAGGCGCGGTCGCGAGCCCGTGCGGCGAAGCGCTTCACGGCCATGCTGCGCACGGCCGGCTCGCCGTCGATCCAGGTGGCCACCTCGGCGTAGGCCACGGGCTGTGCAGGGCCGGGCTCGGCCGGAGCGCCGAGGAAGCGCGCCGCGCGGCGCGGCAGGGTGTCGGCAAAGCCACGCGGCAAGCCCTGCAGCAGCGCGGCCGGTGGCCGGCGCTCGAGGCTGGCGGCTTCTGCGGCCCGGCGCACCAGCGCATCTCCGTTGGCCATTGCCAACGCGCCGCCATCGCGGCCGCTCTCGGCCACGCGTGCCTGGCCCGACTCGACGAACACCAGTGCATCCTCGGGCGACACGTGCATCACCGCCGACCCGTCGAGATGCAGGATGTCGGTCAGTGGGCTGGCCAGGCCCGCGGCACCTGCCGGGGCCGTGCTCGCCTTCAGCCAGCCGCGGGCGAGGTAGAGCGTGGTGGCACGCTCGCCCAGCCGGCCATCCGCGGGCGGCTGCAGCATCAGCTCGGTGGAGGCCCCGAGATCGAGCGCGATGCCGTCGCCGAGCTCGATGCGCGCCAGGCGCGTGTCGGCGCCGGTGCGCACGATGTCGCCGTCGTGCAGGCGCAGGCCCTCGGCCGCGGCGAAGCGCTGCGCCGCGCGAATCACGTGGAGTTCGCCGTCGGCAATCGTCACGATGCCGATCGGGGCGGCGGCGCTGCGGACCGGGCTCAGTCCCAGCAAGGCGAACAGGGCGGCGCAGGCGAGGGCAGCAGGCTTCATCGGGGCTCCAGGC
>NZ_JBFXIO010000141.1:0-11273 GCF_050175855.1 Piscinibacter sp. | reverse complement strand
AGGCGACGCCGCGGCCACCCAGGAGGCGGCGCGCGACATCGTCGAGCAGGCCGACCGGCTCGGCGCCTGGCTGCGCGAGCTGCTGGCCTACACGCGGCCGGGCGACGGCGAGAGCCAGGCGCTGGCGCTCGGGCCGCTGGTCGGCAGCTGCCTGCAGGAGTTCGCACGCGAGATCGAGCGCCGCCGCGTGAAGGCACGCGCCGATCTGGCCGACGGGCTGCCGCCGGTGCAGGCCGACGCGCTGTGCGTCGGCCAGGTGCTGCGCAGCGTGGTCGCCAATGCGCTGGAGGCGGTGCCCGACGGCGGCCGCATCACCGTGAGCGCGCAGGCCGACACCGCGCGCGGCCAGCTGCTGCTGCAGGTGCGCGACAACGGCAGCGGCATCGCCCGCGCCGAGCGCCAGCGCGTCGGCCAGCCCTTCTTCACCACCAAGGCGCACGGCATGGGCGTGGGCCTGGCGCTCGCCCGCCGCGTGCTCGAACGCCAGGGCGGGCGGCTGCACATCGCCAGCGAGCCCGGCCGCGGCACGGTGGTCTCGATCAGCCTGCGCCTGGCGCAGGCCGCCTGAACCGTCGAAAGGCCACCATGAACGGCGCCATCCTGATCATCGAGGACGAGACCGTCCTCGCCAAGAACATGCGCACCTACCTCGAGCGACAGGAGTACGAGGTCGAGTGCGCCGAGACCGCCGAGGACGGCATCGCACGGCTGGAGCGCTTCGCGCCCGATGCGGTCGTGCTCGACTTCAACCTGCCCGGCATGGACGGCCTGCAGGCGCTGGAGCGCATCCGCGCGCAGTGCCCGGCCACGCCGGTGATCATGGTCACCGGCCACGGCAGCGTGGAAACCGCGGTGGAGGCGATGAAGGCCGGCGCGCTGGACTTCCTGACCAAGCCGGTGCCGCTGGCCAAGCTCGGCATGCTGCTGCAGCGCGCCACCTCCGAGCGGCGCAAGGACAGCGCGCTGGCCTACTACCGGCAGCGCGATGGCGAGGGCGCCGACCTGTCGACGTTGCGCGGTGAATCGCCCGGCATGCTGCGCCTGCACGCGCTGCTGCGCCAGCTGCTGCGCTCCGAGGAGCAACTGCGCGACGGCGAGGCGCCCGCCGTGCTGGTGCGCGGCGAAACCGGCACCGGCAAGGAACTGGTGGCGCGGGCGCTGCACTTCAACGGCCCGCGCCGCGACAAGCCCTTCGTCGAGCTCAACTGCGCGGCGCTGCCGGCGCAGCTGCTCGAGTCGGAGCTGTTCGGCCACGAGCGCGGCGCCTTCACCGATGCGCGCGAGCGCAAGCTCGGCCTGGTCGAGACGGCCGAGGGCGGCACGCTGTTCCTCGACGAGATCGGCGACATGGAGCAGCCGCTGCAGGCCAAGCTGCTCAAGCTGCTCGAGGAGCGCACCGTGCGGCGGCTGGGCAGCGTGCGCGAGCAGCGCGTGGACGTGCGCATCGTTGCCGCCACCCACCGACCTCTGGACCAGCTGGTGCGCGAGGGCCGCTTCCGCGCCGACCTGTACTTCCGGCTGCGCGTGGTGCAGCTCGAGCTGCCGCCGCTGCGCGAGCGCGGCGACGACGTGCTGCTGCTGGCGCGCCATTTCGTGGCCCACCACGCCGCGCGCTACGGCCGGGCGGCGCCGACGTTCACGCCGCAGGCCGAAAGCGCTCTGCGCGGCCACGCCTGGCCGGGCAACGTGCGTGAGCTGCGCAACCTGCTCGAGCAGGCCGTGCTGCTGGCGCGCGGCAGCGTGATCGACGCCGAGGACCTCGGGCTGCGCTCGGAGCCGGCGCCGCCGGTCGAACGCAGCGGCGACTCGGTGCCGGGCGCGCTGGGCTCGCGCACGCTGCCCGAGATGGAGCGCGAGGCGCTGGTCCAGGCGCTGGCCCGCGCCGGCTGGAACGTCAGCCGCGCCGCGCGCGACCTCGGCATCAGCCGCGATACCCTGCGCTACCGCATCGACAAGCACGGCCTGGGCGCCGACATGCCGCCCGACTTCCGCGAGACGCGCTGAAGCGGCGGCTTCAGTCCGCCGCCGGCTCCGGCGCCGGCACGTGGTGCGGCTTCATGGCACGCCACAGCAGCATCGCACCGGCCAGCAGCACCAGCAGCGGCCCGCCCCACAGCAGCCAGGTGCTGGCCTTGACGGGCGGGCGGTAGAGCACGAAGTCGCCGTAGCGCTGCGTCATGTAGTCGATCACCTGGGCGTCGCTGCGGCCGGCCTGGAGTTGCTCGCGGACCTGGTTCTTCAGGTCGACGGCCAGCGGCGCGTGCGAATCGGCCAGCGACTGGTTCTGGCACACCAGGCAGCGCAGTTCGGCGGCGAGGCGGTTGACGCGCTGCTCCAGCGCCGGATTGGCCGCCAGCGGCTGCGCCTCGCCGGCGAAAGCCGGCCAGGCCATCACCAGGAGCAGGCAGGCGGTCAGTGCCGCGGCAGCGGCACGCGGACCGGCCGCGGCCGGTGCCTCGCGCCGAGTGGCCACGCGGTAGCGACGATCGGCCGCGGCGAGCAGCCCGCCGAGCGCCATGGCCAGCGCGCCGAACCAGATCCAGTCGACGAAGGGCTTGTGGTACACGCGCACCGTCCAGGTGTCGGCGCCGAGCGGCTCGCCGAGGGAGACGTAGAGATCCCGCCACAGGCCGCTGTCGATGGCGGCCTCGGTCATCGGCATCTGCTGCACCTTGTACAGGCGCTTCTCGGGGTGCATCAGGAAGGGCTTTGCGTCGCCCTGCTGCACACGCAGCGTGCCGCGCACGCCGACGTAATTCGGGCCTTCGAACTCCTCCACGCCCTGGAAGGTGAAGCCGTAGCCGGCCACCGTCACGCTGTCGCCGAGCGCCATCTTCACGTCGCGCTCGAGCTCGTAGCCCTTGACCATGGTGACGCCGACGATGAACACGCCCACGCCGGCATGCGCCAGCGCCATGCCGAAGAAGCTCGGCGACGATCGCGACAGCTGCGCGAGCCGCGAGGCGATGCCGCCGCCGGGCTCGCCGCGCAGTCGCTGCGCGAGCAGCGCCGCCGTGCTGGCGAACACCCAGGCCGCCAGCAGCAGGCCGAGTGCCACACCGAAGCTGAATCGGCCGGCCGACCAGGGCAGGGCCAGCGCAGCGCCCACGCTGATCACCGCCGGCCAGCGCAGCTTGCGCGCCAGCTCCGCCGTGCTCGCCGACTTCCAGCGCGCCAGCGGCCCCACGCCCATCAGCAGCACCACCGGTGCCATCAGCGGCACGAACACCGTCTCGAAGTAGGGGGCGCCCACCGAGATCTTGCCCAGGCCGAGCGCGTCCAGCACCAGGGGGTAGAGCGTGCCGAGCATCACCGAGGCCGCGGCGGTCACCAGCAGCAGGTTGTTGACCAGCAGCAGCGACTCGCGCGAGACGCGGTCGAAGCGGCCGCCGAAGCCGACACCCGCCGCACGCCAGGCGAACAGGCCGAGCGAGCCGCCGATGATCACCAGCAGGAAGGCGAGGATGAAGATGCCGCGCGCCGGGTCGGTGGCGAAGGCGTGCACCGAGGTCAGCACGCCGGAGCGGACGAGGAAGGTGCCCAGCAGCGACAGCGAGAACGCGGCGATCGCCAGCAGCACCGTCCAGGCCTTGAAGGCACCGCGCTTCTCGGCCACGGCCAGCGAGTGGATCAGCGCGGTGCCGACGATCCAGGGCATGAACGAGGCGTTCTCCACCGGATCCCAGAACCACCAGCCGCCCCAGCCCAGCTCGTAATAGGCCCACCAACTGCCCAGCGCGATGCCCAACGTCAGGAAGGTCCAGGCGGCGGTGGTCCAGGGGCGCGACCAGCGCGCCCAGGCGGCGTCGAAGCGGCCCGACAGCAGCGCTGCCACGGCAAAGGCGAAGGCCACCGCGAAGCCGACGTAGCCCATGTAGAGCATCGGCGGGTGGAACACCATGCCCGGGTCCTGCAGCAGCGGGTTGAGGTCGCGGCCGTCGAGCGCGGCGGGCACCAGGCGCTGGAAGGGGTTGGAGGTGAGCAGCACGAAGAGCAGGAAGCCCACCGCCACGAAGCCCATCACGCCGAGCACGCGCGCCACCATGTCGGGCGGCAGCCGCGAGGAGAACAGGCTCACCGCCAGCATCCACAGCGTGAGCATGAACACCCACAGCAGCATCGAGCCCTCGTGGCTGCCCCAGGTGGCGGCGATGCGGTAGGCCAGCGGCAACTCGGTGTTGGAGTGCGAGGCGACGTTGAGCACCGAGAAGTCGTTGGTCACGAACGAGGCCATCAGGCAGCCGAAGGCGATGGCGACGAAGACGAACAGCGCCTGTGCGGCCGGGCGGGCGAGGTTCATCGCGGCCACGTCGCCACGCGCCGCGCCGACGATCGGCAGTGTGCCGAGCGCAAGGGCGACGAAGAGTGCGACGACGAGCGCGAAGTGGCCGAGTTCGGGCAGCATGGCGGGCTGCTTCAGCAATCGCCATGCCCGTGGCTGGCACGCGCTCTGCTGCAGCGCGTGCATGCGACGCCGCAATCTGCTCCTGCCGCTGGCGGCGACCCCGATGGCGCTGCTGGCCGCCTGCGCGGCGCCGCCGGCGCCGCCCGATCCGAAGGCGGCGCCGGTGTGGCCGCCGCCGCCGGACACCGCCCGGTTCCGCCACGAAGCCACGCTGCGCAACGCCGGCAGCGCGGCCGATGGCGGTGCCGCCGCCGGGCTGCGCGAACAGCTCGGCGGCGAGCCGACGAAGGCCGGTTTCGGCAAGCCCGGCGCGGTGGCGGCCGCGCGCGGTCGCGTCTACGTGGGCGACACCGAGGGCCGGCGCATCTTCGTGTTCGATCTCGCCAGGCGGCGCAGCTTCGCCTTCGGTCTGCGCCGCGAGGGCGAGCTGCGCAAGCCGGCCGGCATCGCGGTGGATGCGCAGGGCCTGGTCTACGTGGTCGATGCCACGGCGCGGCGGCTGGTGGTCTACGACGCGATCGGCCTGTTCCAGCGCGCCATCGACGGCAGCAGTCTGTGGGCGAGGCCCACCGGCGTGGCGGTGAGTGCCGACGGCGCCCGCGTGCACGTGGTCGACACCGGCGGCGTCGAGAGCGACGCGCACCGCGTGCACAGCTACGACGCGCAGGGCCGGCTCGTGCGCAGCCTCGGCCGGCGTGGCGACGCAGCCGGCGAGTTCAATCTGCCGGTCGATGCTGCACTCGCGCCCGACGGCACGCTGTGGGTGCTGGATGCCGGCAACTTCCGCGTGCAGGCCTTCGATGTGCAGGGACGTTTCCTGCGTGCCTTCGGATCGGCGGGCAACGGCCTCGGCCAGTTCGGCCGCCCGCGCGGACTGGCGATCGACGGGCAGGGGCTGCTGTACGTCAGCGATGCGAGCTTTGCCAACGTGCAGGTGTTCCAGAGCGACGGCCAGCTGCTGCTGGCGATCGGCGGGCGCGGCACGGCCGACGAGCCCGGCCGCTTCGCGCTGCCCGCCGGCGTGGCCTGCGACGAGACCGGCCGCCTCTACGTGGCCGACCAGTTCTTCCACAAGATCGAGGTGATCCGCAAGCTGGGCGAGGCTTGATGCACGTCATGCGCATTTCCCGGGGGCGGGAATCGGCGGCTCGATTCCGGGAATGCGGACAGCGCTGCTGCCCGGCGAGGGCCCGGCCGCGCGGGCGGTACGGCGCTTGCAGAACGAAGCCGCATGAAGCGACTTGCCCTCGTCCGCGCCGCCGCGTTGCTGCTGGCGGGAAGCCTGGCCGGCGCGGCCTGGGCCGGCCCCGACCCGGCACCGGGCACGCCGTCGAAGTTCAGCAACCGCGGCAGCGTGGCCAACACTCGCCACAACCTGACCCAGCGGCCTGTCGAGACCGGCCCGGGCGGGCCGATCAACGCCGCGCTGATGGACACGCAGCGCAACAACTACGGCGAGGTCTGCGTCTACTGCCACACGCCGCACGGAGCCAACCAGACGATCGCCGCGCCGCTGTGGAACCGCACGACCAAGGTCACCACCTACCAGACCTACGACCTGCTGGCCACGGCCTCGATGACGCAGCCGGTCACGCAGCCGGGCGCGAGCTCGCTGACCTGCCTGAGCTGCCACGACGGCACCACCGCGGTGGACGCGATCGTCAACATGCCGGGCTCGGGCCGCTACAACACGGCGCGCATCGGCTCCGACGCGCCGGCGCTGCTCAACGAGTGGCCCAACGCCGCCGTCACGCACGTCGGTCTGCAAGGCCCCGACCAGGGCTGCCTGGTGTGCCACAACCCGAATGGCGCGGGCGCGGCCTTTCCGACCGCCTATGACTTCAGCGCCTTCGCGCTCGGCACCGACCTGCGCAACGACCATCCGGTGGGTGTGCGCTACCCGCCCGCCGGCACGGGCACCGACTTCAACGAGCCGCCCCGGCGCGAAACGCGCCTGGCCTATTTCGACGTCAACGGCAACAGCCGCGCCGAGGCCAACGAACTGCGCCTGTACAACAGTGGCGACGGCTACGAGGTGGAGTGCGCCTCCTGCCACGATCCGCACGGCGTGCCCTCGGCCGGGCCGGGCAGCAACTTCAACCCGACCTTCCTGCGCCGCCCGAACACCGGCAGCGCGATCTGCCTGACCTGCCACAGCAAGTAGGCGGCGCGGCGCTCCCGCTCAGCGGCCGTCGCGTCGGAAGAAGGCGCGCGCCACATAGGCGGCCACCGCGTCCACCTCGGCGGGCTGGAGCACGTCCTTCCAGGCTGGCATCGACGTCCCGTCCAGGCCTTCGCGGATGGTCTCGCGCAGTCGCGTCGCGGGCATGCTCTGGCGCGTGTAGAGCGTGAGGTCGCGCGCCTTGGGCTCCATGAACTGGCCGATCCAGTTCTTGCCGGTGCCGTCGGCGCCGTGGCAGAAGGCGCAGTTGGCCTGGAACAGCGCCTCGCCGCGCTTCTCCAGCGGCGTCAGCCCCTCGATCACCGGCACGATGTCGTGCTGTGCATAGACGCTCGCGCCCGACACCGCATCCGGCTTCGGCGGCCCGTAGTCGCCGGGCTGGAAGCCCATGCGCGGGTATGACAGCGGCCGCGAGCTCCACGCCGGCCCTTCGTCGGCGACACGCGCGCGGTCGTGGCAGCTGATGCAGGCCTCGAGGAAGAGCGTGCGGCCGCGGCGCTGCTGCGCGTCGAGCTGCTCGAGGGGCGCATCGAGCGCGATCGTGCCGGTGGCGAACGGATTCGCGATGGCATAGCGCTGGCGGTCGGGCCAGCCGTTCTCGGCCGTGTGGTACGCGGTGTTGGGCGCCTTGCGGCGCACGAACTCGTGCTCGACGAAGGCGGCCACGGCGGCCATCTCGTCGGCGCTGATGACACCGGTGAACGACTTCATCGCCGTGCCCTCGCGGCCCTGCTGCAGTGTGGCGAGGATGGCCGCCGCCTGCAGCGGCGGGCCCTGCGTGAAGTCGCGTGGCTTCGGCTCGAGGTAGGTGGCCGCCAGCGTCTTCGCGTCGCCCGAGTAGCCGTGGCAGAAGTAGCAGCGGTAGTTGTAGACCGCGCGGCCGGCCTCGATCTGCGCGGCCGGATCGCGCACGCCGCAGCCGGCCAGCAGCGCGGCGGCGAGGCCGAACCAGGAAGCGAGCGCAGCGCGCCGCTTCACTTGGCGGCGGCCTGCGCGGCCGGCGTGGCCAGGATGAAGCTGCGGAACACGTACTCGGTCACGTCGGCCATCTGCTGCGGCGTGGCCACCTGCTTCCAGGCCGGCATTTCGCTGCCCAGCCGTCCCTCGCTGACCGCGGCGTACAGCGCCACGCGGTTGAAGCGCGAGCGCGACGCCGGCTCGACGAAGTTGCGCGGCTTGGGATTGATGAAGTAGGCGCGCGGGCCGGCGCCATCGCCGCGCGCGCCGTGGCAGGTGGCGCAGTTGGCGAGATAAAAAGCACCCCCGCGCTTGAAGTCTCCCTTCAGACCGTTGGGGAGGCCGGCCGTCATGTCGACCTGCACGGGGGTGGAAGCGGTATCGGCCTCGCGCCCGCCGTGCGCCCGCGTGCCGGAGATGCCCGCCGTGGCCGCGGGCGAGGGCGAGCCGGCCTGGCGGTTCACGTAGGTGGCGAGCACGTGGTCGGCGAGCACGCCGATGTCGGCCTCCGACAGCTGCGTCTTCCAGCCGACCATCGCGGTGCCGGGCCGGCCGTGGGTGATGGCCAGCACGATGCGCTCGCGCGAGAGCTCGGCACGGCTGGCCTCGCTGGTGAAGTCGCGCGGCGGCGTCGACAGCGAGCCCGTGGCGCGGCTGCGCCCGTCCCCCTTGTCGCCATGGCAGACGGAACAGTAGTTGTGATACAGCACCGCGCCGCGCGGCGCATCCTTCGGCGGCGCAGCAGCGCCGGCCAGCAGCGGCAGCGCGAGTGCGCAGGCCGCCGCGCAGCGCAGGGCGAGGGCGAAGAGCGGGTTCATCGGTGGCGCTCCGGTCGTCGAGATGTCTGTGCTGCCGCAGGTTGCAACTTCCTTGCCATTCGCACCGAGCGTGGCACGCGGTTTGCGTTTCCTCGTGCGCAGCATCGATCCACACGGAGAACAAGCCCATGCATTTCGCAAGAACGGGACTCGCGTTTCTCGCTTTCGGCATCGCCGCGCTCGGCGGCACGGCCGTCGCCGCCGACGGCAAGGCGGTCTACGAGAAGACCTGCGTGGCCTGCCACGCCACCGGCGTGGCCAATGCGCCCAAGCTCGGCGACAAGGCGGCCTGGGCGCCGCGCATCGCCACCGGCCGCGATGCGCTGGTGGCCTCGGTGACCAAGGGCAAGGGCGCGATGCCGCCGAAAGCCGGCGCCGCGAACCTCAGCGACGGCGACATCAAGGCCGCCGTCGACTACATGGTCGGCGCGGCGAAGTAGCCGCACGACCAAGGGCCTTGCGATGAGGCGGCACGCGCCCGCTCCGCTGCTGGCCGCCGCGCTGGCGCTGCTGCTGCAGGCCTGTGCGCAGGTGCCGGGGCCCAACGCGACTGCGGCGCCGAAGGAGCTCGTCTTTCCGCCGCCGCCCGACGAGCCGCGCTTCTACTACGAGCGCACCATCCGCTCCAGCGCCGACATCCTGCCGGCCGAGGCCGGCAGCGAACTGCGAAAGCTCGTCACCGGCGAGCAGGCGAGTGGCGAGGCGCTGTCCAAGCCCTATGCGGTGGCGGTGTACCGCGGGCGCATCTTCGTCTCCGACACCGTTTCGCGCTTCGTGCGCGTGTTCGACGTGCCGCAGGGCAAGCAGTTCAAGGTGGGCGAGGAAGAAGGCTCGGGCCAGCTCATCAAGCCGATCGGTCTGGACGTCGACGCCGCCGGCAACCTCTACGTGGCCGACATCGGTGCCAAGGCGATCAACGTCTACGGACCCGATCGCCGATTCCTGCGCCGCATCGGCGGGGAGAAGTGGTTCTCGCGGCTGTCCAGCGTCACGGTCGATCCGGAAGGCCGGCGGGTCTATGCGGTCGACCTCGGCGGCGTGAGCTCCGAGCAGCACCGGGTGCGCGTGTTCGACGCGGTCAGCGGCGAGCACCTGCAGGACATCGGCCGACGCGGCTCCGGGCCGGGCGAGTTCAACCTGCCGCGCGACCTCGCCATCGGCAAGGACGGGCGCCTGTACGTGGTCGACGGCGGCAACTTCCGCGTGGTGATGTTCGACCGCGAGGGCCGCTACCTGCAGAGCTTCGGCAGCGTCGGCAAGCAGTACGGCCAGTTCGCACGCCCGAAGGAAGTGGCGGTGGACCGCGAGGGCAACGTCTACGTGGTCGACACCGCGTTCGGCAACTTCCAGATCTTCAACCCGGACGGCGAACTGCTGCTGTTCGTCGGCGACCGTTCCGAACGCGACGGTCCGGCGAAGTACATGCTGCCCTCGGGCATCGCGGTCGACGAGGACGGGCGCGTGCTGGTGGTCGACCAGTGGTTCCGCAAGATCGACGTCTACCGGCCTGCCGGCCTGAGCGAGAAGAGCGGCCTGCTCGCCCGCCCCGCGACCGTCGCGAAGTAGCGCTCGCGCACGAGCGCCGCGCTCGCGCGCACTTTCCCGATCACGAGAAACGCGCTTCCGGAAAGCGGGAGCTTTTCGAGTCGCAGGCGCGTCTGTGCGAGGGAGCGCGGGCCCTGCGGCAAATGGCACAGAAACTGCAGAAATGCCGGCGTCATGCGGGCATTGGGGAGTGCCGGGCCTGACGACTGTTCAACCAACCAACCGACGAGAGGGGCAACATGAAGCTGTCATGGCTCAGCAGCCGGGGGAGGTGGGGGGCGGCGTCCGCAGCGGTTCTGGCGGCACTGTTCTTCGGCCTCAGCGGCACCGCGCAAGCGGGCATCAACGACACCAAGCACAACCTGGGATCGGGCACCGGCCCGGCCGGGCGCAACCAGGTCACCGACACGGCCGAGGTCTGCGTGTTCTGCCACACGCCGCACGGCGGCAGCACCACTGCACCGGTGCCGCTGTGGAACAAGCGGCTCGGCGCCAACGGCACGCCCGCGGGCGGCGGCAGCTATACCACCTACGCGTCGCTGCAGACGCCGTCGCTCGACGGCTCGGTAGCGCCGGTGGGCGGCATCTCGCTGGCCTGCCTGTCGTGCCACGACGGTACGCAGGCGATGGACAACATCATCAACTCGCCCGGGTCCGGCGGCCTGAACGCCGACGGCGGCGGCAACGACGGCCAGCCCTTCACCTGGAACGCCGGCGGCACCGTCAATGCGGCGGGCGCTCTGTCCAGCGGCGCGGCGCTGATCGGCACCGACCTGTCCAACGACCACCCGATCGGCATCCAGTACTGCGGCGGCGGCATGGACAACACCGGCGCGATCACCAACTGCCGCGACCAGGACTTCCAGCCGGCCACCACGGCCACGATCAACGGCAACCAGGTGTTCTGGATCGACACCGGCGCGGCTGGCACCAAGCAGCGCACCGACCTGCCGCTGTACGTGCGACCCGGCGAAGCCACGGCCACCGGCCCGCTGGTCGAGTGCGGCAGTTGCCACGACCCGCACGTCTCTCAGGGCCAGGCCGGCCCGGCGGGCACCGGGCGCGTTGCCGGCGAGACCTTCCTGCGCGTCTCCAACGCCAACAGCGCGCTGTGCACCGCCTGCCACGTGAAGTGAGGCACTGAGCCGCCGAAGCGAAGCGCCTATGCAATTGCGCAGCGTAGGCGGCTCAGCTCAGGCCGACGCTGGCCAGCTTCGCAGGGCCTTCGCTTTGGCCTGAGCCCAGCAGTTCGACGGGGCCGGGCATGCGAGTGCTTGGCCCCGTTTCGATTTCCGGACCCCGACCACACACGAGGATCACGACCATGTCATCGGCTTCACGAGCCATCCTCGCGCCGCTGCTGGCG
>NZ_JBFXIO010000140.1:0-11304 GCF_050175855.1 Piscinibacter sp. | reverse complement strand
CCGCTTCGCGGGGCGCGAGCCGATGTTCAGCAGCGCCAGTTCCTCGAGCGGCGACGAGCCGCGCAGGTAGGCCAGCAGCTGCGGCATCTCCATCAGCTTGCGGTAGCTGGCCCAGGCGGCGCCGGAGAGGGCCTCCATCGCCTCGTCGAACTCGTGGCGCGGCACCAGCGCTGCCTCGCGCTCGGACATCAGCACGTGCTGCAGCACCGAGGCGGCGAGCAGCTCGGTCTGGTAGTGCGCCGTGCCGCGGTTGGCGTACTTGGCCGAGACCACTTCGCCCTGCTCGGTGACGCGCAGCCCGCCGCGGATGGAGCCGGCCGGCAGCGCGGCGATGGCGCGGCCGGTGGGCGCGCCGCCGCGGCTGACCGAGCCGCCGCGGCCATGGAAGAAGGCGATGCGCACGCCCAGCGTCTCGCCCAGCCGGGTGAGCGCGGCCTGCGCCTTGTAGAGCTCCCAGTTGGCGGTGAGGTAGCCGCCGTCCTTGTTGGAATCGGAGTAGCCGATCATCACCTCCTGCACGTTGCCCTGGGCGCGCAGCGAGCGCTGCACCAGCGGCACGGCGAGCAGGTCCTTGAGCAGCACTCCCGCGCGCCGCAGGTCGGGGATGGTCTCGAGCAGCGGCACCACCGGCAGCGTGCAGCGCTCCACCGCCGCGGTGTCGTGGAACAGCCCGGCATGCTTGGCCAGCAGGTACACACCCAGCACGTCGGCCGCGTGATGCGTCATCGACAGGATCAGCGAACCCACCGCCTCGCGCTCGCCATGGCGGCGCATCTCAGCGATCTTGCGGAAGGTGGCCAGCGTCTCGCGCGCGTCGGCCGACAGGCGCCCGGTCTCGTCCCAGGCGCTGCCGGCGGTCTTGGGCACGGCCAGTTCGGTGAGCAGCCAGTCGCGCCAGGCAGGCGATTCGGGCGCGGGCGGCTCGGCGCCGGGGCGTTCGAGCTTCCACACCTCGGCCAGCGTGGCGTGGATGCGCTGCGAGTTCTCGCGCACGTCCAGCCGCGCGGTGGCGAAGCGGAAGCAGCGCACCTCGCGCAGCAGCGGTGCAACGAACGATTGCGCCAGCGGCGCCGCCCCCGCCTCCGACAGCGCACGCTGCATCAGCTCCAGGTCGGCGATCAGCTCGTCGGCGCTGGCGTAGGCACGCTCGCTGCCGGCCTCGCGCGCTTCGGCGCTGGCGATCGCCGCTTCCACGCGCAGCTTCATGCAGGCGAGAAACTGGCGGAACAGCTCGCCCGGGTTGCGCGCCGCGATGGCCTCTGCCTGGCCGCTGGCGGCCAGCGCCGCATCGAGCGCGACGCGGAATTCGTCGCTGGGCGGCAGCGCACGCTCGCTCACGCTCAGCTGCCGCGCGAGATCGTGCAGCCGTGTGCGGTAGCGGCGCAGCGCGGCCAGGCGCAGCCGCCACAGCGTGTTGCGCGTGACCGTGCTGGTGACGAAGGGGTTGCCGTCGCGGTCGCCGCCGATCCAGGAGCCGAAGCCGAACACCACTGGCAGCTCCAGCGGCTCGCCGGGGAACTGGCGCGCGAAGGCGGCCTCGATGCGGCCGTACAGCGCAGGCACCACGTCGAAGAGGTTCTCCTCGAAGAAGTACAGGCCCCAGTCGACCTCCTGGTCGACCGTCGGTCGGTCGAGCTTGAGCTCGCCGGTGAGCCACAGCACCTCGATCTCGTCGCGCACGGCGCGCTGCAGGTCGTCGCGCTCGCGTTCGGTCCAGCGCGGCGATTCGAGGTCGAACAGGCGCAGGTAGATGCGCCGGTGCCGCTCCAGCACCGTGACGCGCCGCGCTTCGGTCGGGTGCGCGGTGATCACGGGGCGAACGCGCAGGCTGCACAGTGCCTCGCGCACCGCCGTGGCGGAGAGGCCCTGCGCCGCGGCGAGCTGGAACACATGGGCGAAGGTGCCGGCCACGGCCGCATGGCCGCGCTGCCGCTCGACTTCACGGCGGCGGCGCATGTCGCGGTTCTGCTCCGCGATGGTCAGCAGCTGGAACCAGATCGCCTGCGCCTGGAGGGTGCGTGCGAGCAGCCGGTTGTCCATCGGCCCGGAGGGCTTCTCGCCGCGCAGCACGCGCGCGGCCTCGGGCTCGTGGCGGTCCAGCACCTCCAGCAGCGCGGCGCGCAGCAGCTCGGCTCGGCTGAGTGCATCGGCCGATTCGAGCGAAGCTGCCGATTCGTCCGCGTCGTGCAGATCGGCCAGCGGCATGGCGGCTCTCCTCAGCGCAGCGCGGCCAGCGCCTGCCCGACGGTGCTGCCCAGCTCGGCGGCGCTCGGCGCCACCAGCAGGCCGTACGACCGCATGATCTCGGCCTTCTCGGCCGCGCTGTCGCCGGCGGCCGAGATGATGGCGCCGGCATGGCCCATGCGCCGGCCCTTGGGCGCGGTGAGTCCGGCCACGTAGCCGACCACCGGCTTGCGCATGTTCTCCTTCACCCAGGCGGCGGCTTCCGCTTCCTGCGGACCGCCGATCTCGCCGATCATGATCACGGCCTGGGTCTCCGGGTCGGCCTCGAAGCGCTGCAGGTGGTCGAGGAAGGACGAACCGTTGATCGGGTCGCCGCCGATGCCCACGCTGGTGGTGACGCCGATGCCCAGCGCCTTCATCTGCGAGGCGGCCTCGTAGCCCAGCGTGCCCGAGCGCGACACGATGCCGACGTTGCCGCGCTGGTAGATGTGCCCCGGCATGATGCCCAGCATCGCGCGGCCGGCGCTGATGATGCCGGCGCAGTTGGGCCCGACGATGGTGGTGCGCTGATCCTTCGGGTAGCGGCGCAGGTAGCGCTTCACGCGCATCATGTCCTGTGCGGGAATGCCGTCGGTGATGATGCACACGAGCTTCAGGCCGGCGTCGGCCGCTTCCATCAGCGCGTCGGCGGCGAAGGGCGGCGGCACGAACACCAGGCTGGCCTCGGCGCCGGTGGCGGCCACGGCCTGCTTGACGGTGTCGAACACCGGCCGGTCGAGGTGGCGCTGCCCGCCCTTGCCGGGAGTGACCCCGCCGACGACGTTGGTGCCGTAGGCGATCATCTCCTTGGCGTGGAACGTGGCCTTGTCGCCGGTGAAACCCTGCACGATCACGCGCGTGGTTTCATCAATGAGGATGCTCATGTCGCGCTCCTTGGTTCAGGCGGCCAGTGGCTCGCGCGCGGCCCACACGGCCTTCTGCGCGGCCTCGGCCAGCGAGTCGGCGGTGAGGATCGGCAGCCCGCTCTCGGCGATGATCTTGCGGCCCGCCTCCACGTTGGTGCCGGCCAGCCTCACGATCAGCGGCACCTTCAGCCCGCACGCCGCCTGCACCACGCCCTGTGCCACCCAGTCGCAGCGGTTGATGCCGGCGAAGATGCTCACCAGGATCGCCTTGACGTTCTTGTCTGACAGCACCAGGTTGAAGGCCGTCTGCACGCGCTCGGGCGAGGCGCCGCCGCCCACGTCGAGGAAGTTTGCCGGCTCGCCGCCGGCGTACTTGATCATGTCCATGGTCGCCATCGCCAGGCCCGCGCCGTTGATGATGCAGCCGATGTCACCGGTCAGGCCCACGTAGTTCAGGCCATGCTGGTTGGCCATCGCCTCGCGCGGGTCTTCCTCCTGCACATCGCGCATCTCGGCGATCTGGCGGCGGCGAAACAGCGCGTTGTCGTCGAAGCTCATCTTGGCGTCGAGCGCCACCACCCGGTCGTCCTTGGTGATGACCAGCGGGTTGATCTCGACCATGGTCGCGTCGAGGTCGCGGAAGGCGCGGTAGCAGCCGAGGATGGTCTGCACCGCCTGGCTCACCTGCTTGAGGTTCAGGCCCAGGCCGAAGGCGATCTCGCGCGCCTGGAAGGGCTGCAGGCCCACCGCCGGCTCCACCTCGATCTGCAGCAGGGAATCGGGTTTGTCGCGCGCGATGTCCTCGATCTCCATGCCACCCTCGGCCGAGGCGATCACGCGGATGCGTTCGGCCTTGCGGTCGAGCACGAAGCCCAGGTACAGCTCGCGCACGAAGGGCTCGGCGGCTTCCACGTAAAGCCGGTGCACCACCTTGCCGGCCGGGCCGGTCTGGTGCGTCACCAGCGTGGCGCCGAGCAGCGCCTTGGCGGCGGCGGCCACGTCCTGGTAGGTGCGGCACAGCTTCACGCCGCCGGCCTTGCCGCGGCCGCCGGCGTGGATCTGCGCCTTCACCGCCCAGTGCCAGCCGCCGATCTCGGTGGCGGCGTACACCGCCTGGTCGGCGCTGTAGGCCACGCTGCCGCGCGGCACCGGCACGCCGAAGCCGGCGAGCAGTTCCTTGGCCTGGTACTCGTGGATGTCCATCGTCGTGTCCTTTCGCGCCGTTTCGCGTCAGCCCAGCTTGGCCGTCACCCGGGCATGGATGGAGTCGGTCAGGGCGCCGCACTCGTCGAGCAGCGCCGCGATTTCCGTCAGCGCGTGGTCCGCGAAGGTGCGGTCCTTCAGCTGCGGCACGTTGATGTTCACGTTCAGCGCCGCGCTGCGCAGCGCCGCCCAGCCGGCCAGGGCGCCCACGCCGACATCGCTGATGACGTTGGTGTTGCCGCGGTCGACCGCGCGGGCCGCGAGCCGGATCACCTCGGCGGCGGCGCGCGCGCACTCCAGCGGCGCCTGCGTCGCGCCCTTCAGCCCGTTCTGGATCGCGGCGGCGCGGTAGGCCTTCTCCTCGTCGGTGCCCTTGGGTAACTTGTAGGCGGACATCAGGCGATCGAAGGCCGACGCGTCGTCGCTGACCATCTCCTGCAGCGTCGCGCGCAGCGCCTCGGTCTGGCCGAGCAGCTCGCGCATGTCCTCCTCGACGGCTTCGTAGCCCTTCTTGCCGATGGTGAGGTGGCACACCATCGAGATCAGCGCCGCGCCCATCGCGCCCATCAGCGCGGCGGCTCCGCCGCCGCCGGGGGTGGGATCGCCGCCGGCCAGCGCGTCGAGGAAGGTGGTGTCGATCGCCGCGGTCATCGTTCAGCCCACCATCGTCTTGGCGACCGCGTGCAGCTCCTCGGCATCGAGCACGAGGTCGTTCTGCGCGAACAGCTGGCCGATGCAGGCGCGGTGCAGCGAGATCTTCAGTGCGCCGAAGCCGATCGCGCCGAATACCGTCTTGCCGTGGCGCTGCGCACCCTTGTCCATCATCTCGATGCCCTCGATGCCGAGCTGCGGCGTGGCGTTGGCATCGCACAGCAGCTCGAGGTGGCGGTGGTCGCGCCAGGCCGATTCGTCGAGCAGGTGCACGCCGGCCTTGCCGGTGGCCAGCGCGATCTGCGC
This sequence comes from Piscinibacter sp., assembly GCF_050175855.1. Lineage (GTDB taxonomy): Bacteria > Pseudomonadota > Gammaproteobacteria > Burkholderiales > Burkholderiaceae_C > Piscinibacter. The sequence goes on along the minus strand of NZ_JBFXIO010000140.1, from coordinate 6,055 downwards.
GCCCTCGATGGCCTGGGCGCGCATGGCGTTGTCGAGCGCGGGGATGGCCTCCACGGGCACCCCGGCACGATCGCTCACCGCCTTGGCGGCGGCCTGCGTTCGCTCGGCCACGCGGCCGGTGATGGCCACGCGGGCGCCTTCGCGGGCCAGCATCAGCGCCGCGCGCTGGCCCACCGGGCCGGTGCCGGCCAGCACCACGGCGCGCTTGCCTTTGAGCGACTGGCCTGGCGCGGCGTGCACCAGCCAGGCCACGGCCGCGGCGGCGGTGGTGTTGGATCCGTTCGGGTCGAACATCACCGAGACGCGGAAGTTGGCGAAGAACTTGCGCTTCACCGCCTTGAGCAGCGCTTCGCTGGCGGCGATGTTGCAGCCGCCGATGAAGATCGCGGTGTTCTTCTTGTCCTTGGGCGCGCGCGTGAAGATCGCGCCGTCGACCAGCGGGCCGACGTTCTCCGGCGTCACGCCGCCGTAGCCGATCACATGGTCGGCGCCGCCGTCGTAGGCGACGACGTTGTCGAACACCGCCGGGTGCACGTCGGTGTCGATCTGGTAGAGCAGTTTCTTCACGGGGTGTCCTTCAGGTCACGAGGTGCTGCGGCTGGCCTTCGGCCCAGCGCTCGATGTTGTCGATCAGCTGGTCGGCCAGGAACTGCATCGCGCCGTCGCTGGCCCAGGCCACGTGCGGCGTCAGGATGAAGTTGTGGCGGCGGATGTCCAGCAGCGGGTGGCCGTTCTTCGGCGGCTCGGTGGTCAGCACGTCGAAGCCGGCGCCGGCGATCAGGCCTTCGTCGAGCGCGCGGATCAGCGCCGCCTCATCCACCAGCCCGCCGCGCGAGGTGTTGATCAGCAATGCCGTGCGCTTCATGCGCTTCATCTGCTCGTAGCCGATGAGGTTCTTCGTCGAGGGCGTGAGCGGGCAGTGCAGAGAGAGCACGTCGCTCTTCTCCAGCACCTCGTCCAGCGGCGTGAACTCCACGCCCGGTGCCTTGGGCGGCTCGTGGTCGGCGAACAGCACCTTCATGCCGAAGCCGCGGGCGATGGCCGCCGTGCCCTGGCCGATGGCGCCCTCGCCGACGATGCCCAGCGTGCTGCCGTGCAGATCGCCGATGGGGTGGTCGAAGAAGCAGAACGTCTCGGCGCGGTTCCACACGCCGGCCTCGACGTCGGCGCGATAGGCCAGCAGGCTGCGGCGCAGCGCCAGGATCAGCGCGAAGGCATGCTCCGGCACGGTGTGCACCGCGTAGTTGCGAATGTTGGCCACGGCGATGCCGTGCTCGCGGCAGTAGGGCACGTCGATCACGTCGTAGCCGGTGGCGGCCACGGCGATCATCTTCAGCGCCGGCAGCTGCGCCAGCGTCTCGGCACGCAGCGGCACCTTGTTGGTGATCGCCACCGTGGCGCCGGCCAGGCGCTCGACGATCTGCTCGGTCGAGGTCTTCGGGTGCTCGACGTACTGCTCGGCGCAGGCCGGGTGGCGCACGTTCGCCTTCAGCGACGCGCGGTCGAGGAAGACGACCTTGTGGGCGGCGGACGCCATGCTCACATGCCCCCGGTGGTGCCGCTGGCGCGGGCCTCGTGGGCGCGCCAGTAGCGCTGCGCCGCGGCGATGCCGGAGCCCGGCTCGATCGGCAGGCCGCAATCGATCATCGCCAGTTCCGCGCCGCCGATCGCCGACATCAGCATCAGCTCGTTGCAGTCGCCCAGGTGGCCGATGCGGAACACCTTGCCGGCCACCTTCGACAGGCCGGCGCCGAGCGACAGGTTGTAGCGGCGGAAGGCGCGGTCGATCACCTTGGCAGCGTCGAAGCCCTCGGGCACCACCACCGCCGAGACGGTGTCGGAGTACCACTCGGGCTTCTTGGCGCAGACGTTCAGCTTCCAGCCTTCCTGCACCGCGGCGCGCACGCCGCCGGCCAGGTAAGCGTGGCGCTTGAAGACGTTCTCCAGGCCCTCTTCCTCCAGCGCGATGAGCGCTTCCTTCAGCCCGTACAGCAGCGGCAGCGCCGGTGTGTAGGGGAAGTAGCCGTTCTTGTTCTGCGCCAGCATGTCGAGGTAGTCGAAGTAGCAGCGCGGCTGCTTCGCGCTGCTGCGGCGCGCCTCCAGCGCCTTCTCGCTGACGCAGGTGATGCCGAGACCGGCCGGCATCATCAATCCCTTCTGCGAACCCGAGACGCAGACGTCGACCTTCCACTCGTCCATGCGGAAGTCGATCGAGGCCAGCGAGCTGACTGCGTCGACCATCAGGAAGGCCGGGTGGCCGGTCTCGTCCATCACGCGGCGGATGGCGGCCACGTCGGAGGTGACGCCGGTGGCGGTCTCGTTGTGCGTCACCAGCACGGCCTTGATCTTGTGGCCGGTGTCGGCGGCCAGCGCGGCGCGGTAGCGGTCCACCGGCGCGCCTTCGCCCCATTCGCACTCCAGCACCTGGGCCTCGAAGCCGAGGCGGTGGCACATGTCGATCCACAGGTGCGAGAACTGGCCGAAGCGCGACACCAGCACCATGTCGCCGGGGCTCAGGCAGTTGGTCAGCGCCGCTTCCCAGCAGCCGGTGCCCGACGACGGGAAGATGAAGGGCGTGCCGGTGGTCGTCTTGAACACTTTCTTCAAGCCGGCCAGGCACTCCAGCGTGAGCTTGGGAAACTTGGGCGAGCGGTGGTCTTCCATCGGCACGACCATGGCGCGCAGCACGCGGTCGGGGATGTTGGTCGGGCCGGGTACGAAGAGGCCGTTACGTCCTGCCATGGGGTGTCTCCTGAAGGGTTCGTCAAGGGATGGGGTTCAAGGCCGGTACTGCGGGCCGTAGACCGGGAAGCGGCGGCACAGCGCGGTGACGTCGCCGGCCACGCGCGTGATCACCGCCTCGTTCTCGGGCGCCTCCAGCACGTCGGCCATCAGGTTGGCGATCTGGCGTGCCTCGTCGGTGCCGAAGCCGCGCGTGGTCATCGCCGGCGCGCCGATGCGGATGCCGCTGGTGACGAAGGGCTTCTCCGGGTCGTTCGGGATCGCGTTCTTGTTGACCGTGAGGTGCGCGCGGCCGAGCACGGCTTCCGCGGCCTTGCCGGTGATCTTCTTGGCGCGCAGGTCGAGCAGGAACACGTGGCTGTCGGTGCCGCCCGAGACGATGCGCAGGCCGCGCTCGGTGAGCGTCTCGGCCATGGCACGGGCGTTGGCCTTCACCTGCTGCTGGTAGCGCTTGAAGTCGGGCGACATCGCCTCCTTGAAGGCCAGCGCCTTGGCGGCGATCACGTGCATCAGCGGGCCGCCCTGGATGCCGGGGAAGATCATCGAGTTCAGCGGCTTCTCGAACTCGGCGCTCGACAGGATCAGGCCGCCGCGCGGGCCGCGCAGCGTCTTGTGCGTGGTGCTGGTGACGAAGTGGGCGATGCCCACCGGGTTGGGGTACTCGCCCGCGGCCACCAGGCCGGCGTAGTGCGCCATGTCGACGAGCAGGTAGGCGCCGTGGCGGTCGGCGATGTCGCGCAGGCGCTGCCAGTCGATCACGCGCGAGTAGGCCGAGGCGCCGGCCACCAGCATCTTCGGCTTGTGCTCGGCGGCCAGCTCGTTGACCTGCGCGTAGTCGAGCAGTTCGGTGTCGGCCTCCAGGCCGTAGGCCACGCTCTTGTAGATCTTGCCGCTGAAGTTGACGCTGGCGCCGTGCGTCAGGTGCCCGCCGTGGGCGAGCGACATGCCCAGGATGGTGTCACCCGGCTGCAGCATCGCCATGTAGACAGCGGCGTTGGCCTGCGAGCCGGAGTGCGGCTGCACGTTGGCGTACTCCGCGCCGAAGAGGGCCTTGGCGCGGTCGATCGCCAGCTGCTCGGCCACGTCGACGTGCTCGCAGCCGCCGTAGTAGCGCTTGCCGGGATAACCCTCGGCGTACTTGTTGGTCAGCACCGAGCCCTGCACGCGCATCACCTGCGGGCTCACGTAGTTCTCGGAGGCGATCAGCTCGACGTGGTCTTCCTGCCGCTGCCACTCGGCGCGCATGGCGCGCCAGAGTTCGGGGTCGATGTCGGAGATCTGCGCTTCGGGGTTGAACATCTGGGGCTCCTCGCTTCGGATGCGATGCAGTCTAGGAACGCATCCCGAGAAAAGCTCATGAGTTCTTCTTGCGGCGGGGCCAAGAAAAACCAATACCCGGATCGCGCGGGGGCGGCCCTAGGATCGTGCCGACCCACCCAACCCTCAGCGGAGGCAACGCAGCATGGCATCCGACATCGACATCGCGCAGAAGGCGAAGCTCCAGCGCGTCGCGGCGCTCGCCGCCGAGAAGCTCGGCATCCCCGACGAGCACCTCGAACCCTATGGCCACTACAAGGCCAAGATCTCGCTGGACTACCTCGACACGCTGAAGGGCCGGCCCGACGGCAAGCTGATCCTCGTCACCGCGATCAGCCCCACGCCGGCCGGTGAGGGCAAGACCACCACCACGGTGGGCCTGGGCGATGCGCTCAACCGCATCGGCAAGAAGACCATGGTGTGCCTGCGCGAGCCTTCGCTCGGGCCGGTGTTCGGCGTCAAGGGCGGCGCGGCCGGTGGCGGCTACGCGCAGGTGGTGCCGATGGAAGACATCAACCTGCACTTCACCGGCGACTTCAGCGCCATCGCGCTGGCCAACAACCTGCTCGCCGCGGTGATCGACAACCACATCCACCACGGCAACGAACTCGACATCGACGTGCGCCGCATCAGCTGGAAGCGCGTGGTCGACATGAACGACCGCGCGCTGCGCGACGTGACGATCTCGCTGGGCGGCACGGCCAACGGCTTCCCGCGGCAGGACGGCTTCGACATCGTCGTCGCCTCGGAGGTGATGGCGATCTTCTGCCTGGCTACCTCGGTGAAGGACCTGAAGCAACGCCTGGGCAACATCGTGATCGGCTACAGCCGCACCGGCAAGGCGGTGACCGCGCGCGACCTGAAGGCGCACGGCGCGATGACCGTGCTCCTGAAGGACGCGCTCAAGCCCAACCTCGTGCAGACGCTGGAGAACAACCCGGCCATCCTGCACGGCGGGCCGTTCGCCAACATCGCGCACGGCTGCAACTCGGTGATCGCGACGAAGGCCAGCCTGAAGCTGGCCGACTACGTGGTGACGGAGGCCGGCTTCGGTGCGGACCTCGGCGCCGAGAAGTTCATCGACATCAAGTGCCGCAAGAGCGGCCTGCGGCCCGACGCCGTGGTGATCGTGGCGACCATCCGCGCGCTGAAGTACCACGGTGGCGTCGACGTGAAGTCGCTGAACACCGAGAACGTCGAGGCGCTCGACAAAGGCATCGCCAACCTCGAACGCCACGTGCGCAACGTGCGCGAGCAGTACGGCCTGCCCTGCGTGGTGTCGATCAACCACTTCACGCACGACACCGAGGCCGAGCTCGCGCTGCTGCAGGAGCGCATGAAGCGCCACGAGGTGCCGGTGCTGGTGGCGCGCCACTGGGCCGAGGGCGGCAAGGGCGCGGAGGGCGTGGCCCGTGCGGTGGTCGAGCTGATCGAGAAGGGGCCGAAGGCCGCCGACGGCTTCCGCTTCGTCTACCCCGACGAGGCACCGCTGCTGGAGAAGATCGGCGCCATCGCCACCAAGGTCTACGGCGCGGCCGGTGTGAGCTGCGACACCAAGGTGCGCGAGCAGATCCGCAAGCTCGAGGAGGCCGGCTACGGCCACTACCCGGTGTGCGTGGCCAAGACCCAGTATTCCTTCTCCACCGACGCAACCGCGCGCGGTGCCCCCAGCGGCCACACCGTCAACATCCGCGAGGTGCGGCTGGCCGCCGGTGCCGAGTTCATCGTGATGATCTGCGGCGACGTGATGACCATGCCGGGCCTGCCCAAGGTGCCGTCGGCCGAGAAGATCGATCTCGATGAGGAGGGCAGGGTGGTCGGGCTCTTCTGAGCCCTGAGCCGAGCCGCAACGGGCGCGCTGTAACTTTTCGGGGACCCTGGGCGATTGGGGCTTCGAGGCGTGCTGCCGCCGGCAGCCCTCGTCATCCACCCCAAGGAGTCCCCGATGTCCACTTCCGTCAACGCCGCTTCCGCCGCCACCCTCACGCTCGCCCTG
>NZ_JBFXIO010000139.1:0-11415 GCF_050175855.1 Piscinibacter sp. | reverse complement strand
GCGCCTGGGGCAGCCCTACTTCTACGACGGCGGCATGGGCGAAGGCAGCCAGCACCTCAACGTGCGCGTGGCCGCGCTCTACCTCTCCTACGGCGAGGCCGAGTCGCCGCAGACCATGCTCGTGCAGGTGGCGCGCAGCCGCGCCAGCCGCGAGCAGCTGGCGCGCAGCATCCTCGTCGACACCGCACTGCCGCTGTCGGTGCTGATCGCGCTGATGTCGATGATCGTCTGGGCCGGCATCCGCGCCGGCCTGGCGCCGCTGGCACGCATGCGCGCGCTGGTGGAAGGCCGTGCGCCCAACGACCTGGCGCCGCTGGAACTGCAGTCCGCGCCGCGCGAAGTGCACGCCCTGGCCAAGGCGGTGAACACGCTGCTGGCCGCGGTGCACGAGAGCGTCAGCGTGCAGCGGCGCTTCATCAGCGACGCCGCGCACCAGCTGCGCACGCCGCTGGCCGGGCTGAAGAGCCAGACCGAGCTGGCGCTCAACGAGACCACCGATCCCGCGCTGCGCGCGCGACTGCAGCGGGTGCACGAGAGCGCCACGCGCAGCGCCCACCTCGTCAACCAGCTGCTGACGCTGGCCCGCGCCGAGCCGGAGTCGGCTGCGGCACAGGGACGTGCGCGCGTCGAGCTGCTCAAGCTGGCCGGTGAAGTGACGGCCGAGTGGGTGCCCAAGGCACGCCAGTCCGGCATCGACCTCGGCTTCGAGGACGGCGACGGATCGCCGGTGCTGGTGTCGGGCAACGCCCTGCTGCTGCGCGAGGCGATCGCCAACCTGATCGACAACGCGATCCGCTACGCCGGTCGCAGTGCTTCCGTGACCGTGCGCGTGCGCACACTGGGGCCGGATGCGCAGATCGAGGTAGAAGACGACGGCCCGGGCATCGCGCCGGCCGACCGGGAGCGCGTCTTCGAGCGCTTCGCCCGCGCCACGATGCAGGGCGACGGCTGCGGCCTCGGCCTGCCGATCGTGCGCGAGATCGCGCAGCGCCACGGCGGCCAGGTGAGCCTCGAAGGCGCGGCGCCCAAGGGCTTACGCGTGCTGCTGCGGCTGCCGCGCCTGCCGGCCTGATTCGGCCTGACTCGCCTGACCCTAGGGTAAGTCCGGGGTGAACGTGGCCTTGCCGTAACCTTAACGCCTCTTTAACATCCGGTCCGCTTGATTCAACAAGCTGAACATTTCCTAAACCGGATCCTGAGGAGACACGCATGTCCATGACCCGCATTTCCCTGTCGCTGGCCGCCGCCGGCCTGATGAGCGCCAGCCTGGCCCAGGCCGGCGAGGTCGAGGTGCTGCACTGGTGGACGTCGGGCGGCGAGGCCAAGGCCGCCGCCGAGCTGAAGGCGACGATGCAGAAGAAGGGTCACACCTGGAAGGACTTCGCGGTCGCCGGTGGCGGCGGCGATTCGGCGATGACGGTGCTGAAGTCGCGCGTGGTCTCGGGCAACGCCCCGGCCGCCGCGCAGATCAAGGGCCCGTCCATCCAGGAGTGGGCGCGCGAAGGCGTCCTGGCCAACATGGACGACGTGGCCAAGGCCGAGAAATGGGACGAACTGCTGCCCAAGGCGATCGCCGACGGCCTCAAGTACAAGGGCAACTACGTGGCCGCGCCGGTGAACGTGCACCGCGTCAACTGGCTGTGGGCCAACCCCGAAGCCTTCAAGAAGGCCGGCGCCAAGCTGCCGACCTCCTGGGACGAGTTCTTCGTCGCCGCGGAAGCCCTGAAGAAGGCCGGCATCATCCCGGTGGCCCACGGCGGCCAGAACTGGCAAGACTTCACCACCTTCGAGAGCGTGGCGCTCGGCGTCGGCGGGGCCGACTTCTACAAGAAGGCGCTGGTGCAGCTCGACGCCGGCTCGCTGAAGAGCCCGACGATGCTCAAGGTGCTCGACACCTTCAAGAAGGTGAAGGGCTACACCGACAAGAACGCCCCGGGCCGCGACTGGAACCTCGCCACGGCGATGGTCATCAAGGGCGAGGCCGGCATGCAGCTGATGGGCGACTGGGCCAAGGGCGAGTTCCTCGCCGCCGGCAAGGTGCCGGGCAAGGATTTCGCCTGCGTGGCCGCCCCGGGCACCGCCAGGAGCTACACCTACAACGTCGACAGCTTCGCCCTCTTCAAGCTGAAGAGCGCGGACAACCAGAAGGCGCAGAAGGACCTGGCCGCGGCGATCATGTCGCCCGAGTTCCAGGAGGTGTTCAACCTGAACAAGGGCTCGATTCCGGTTCGCCTGAACATGAAGCTCGACAAGTTCGACGAGTGCGCCAAGACCTCGTCGGCCGACTTCGTGGCCAGCTCCAAGGCCGGCTCGCTGGTGCCCTCGATCGCGCACGGCATGTCGGTGCCGTCGGCCGTCGAAGGCGCGATGAAGGACGTGGTCTCGCAGTTCTGGAACGACGACAAGATGACCTCGGCCCAGGCCATGGACAAGCTCGTCGCGGCGGCCAAGACCAAGTAAGCCGGTCGACGGCGGCAGCCCAGGGGCGCGGAGCGGGATGGCCGCGCCCCTTTCTCTTCCCGAGGATCACGACGCCATGAGCACGTCTACGGCTTCGGCTCGCCTGTCGGAATGGATGCCCAAGATCGTCTTGGCGCCTTCCTTCGTGCTGGCCTTCTTCTTCATCTACGGGCTGATGGCCTGGAACGGCTATCTCTCGCTGTCGGCCTCGCGGCTGCTGCCCAACTACGAGTTCGTCGGGCTCGAGCAGTACGAGACGCTGTTCGAGAGCGAGCGCTGGTGGGTGGCGCTGAAGAACCTGGCCATCTTCGGCGGCCTGTTCCTGTTCTTCGGCATGGCCATCGGGCTGCTGCTGGCCATCCTGCTCGACCAGAAGATCCGCGCCGAGGGCGTGCTGCGCACGATCTACCTCTACCCGATGGCGCTCTCCTTCATCGTCACCGGCACGGCCTGGAAGTGGATCCTCAACCCCGGCCTGGGCCTCGAGAAGGTGATGCACGAGTGGGGCTGGTCCAGCTTCAGCTTCGACTGGCTGGTCAACCCCGACCGCGCCATCTACACCATCGTGATCGCCGGCGTGTGGCAGAGCGCGGGCTTCGTGATGGCGCTGTTCCTCGCCGGCCTGCGCGGCATCGACGACTCGATCCTCAAGGCCGCGCAGATCGACGGCGCCAGCCTGCCGCGCATCTACTGGCGCATCATCATCCCCAGCCTGCGACCGGTGTTCTTCTCGACGCTGATGGTGCTGAGCCACCTGGCGATCAAGAGCTTCGACCTGGTGATGGCGCTGACCGCCGGCGGCCCCGGCTACGCCACCGACATGCCGGCCACCTTCATGTACACGATGGCCTTCTCGCGCGGGCAGATCGGCCTGGGCGCGGCCTCCGCGACGATCATGCTGGCCACCGTGGCGGCGATCGTCGTGCCCTACCTCTACTCCGAACTGAGGGCGCGCAAATGAGCACCGCCGTCCATCCGAACCGGCTCGACTGGCACAGGCTCGCCCTGTGGTCGGTTCTGCTGCTGTTCGCCGCCGTGTTCCTTCTGCCGATGTACGTGATGCTCACGACCTCGCTGAAGGACATGGAGCAGATCCGCAACGGCAACCTGCTGTCGCTGCCCACCGCGCCGACGCTGGCCGCCTGGAGCAAGGCCTGGAGCCACGCCTGCACCGGCATCGACTGCGGCGGCCTCAAGCCCTTCTTCATGAACTCGGTGGTGATGGTGATCCCCGCGGTGCTGGTCTCCACGCTGCTGGGCGCGATCAACGGCTACGTGCTGTCGAAGTGGCGCTTCAAGGGCAGCGAGCTGATGTTCGCTCTGATGCTGTTCGGCGTGTTCATGCCGATGCAGGTGGTGCTGCTGCCGATGAGCCAGGTGCTCGGCTGGCTGGGCATCGCCAGCTCGATCTGGGGGCTGATCCTGGTGCACATCATCGCCGGCCTGCCGTCCACCACGCTCTTCTTCCGCAACTACTACGTCGGCCTGCCCGACGAGCTGGTCAAGGCCGCGATGCTCGACGGCGCCGGCTTCTGGCGCATCTTCTGGCGGATCATCCTGCCGCTGTCCACGCCGATCACCGTGGTCACGCTGATCTGGCAGTTCACCAACATCTGGAACGACTTCCTCTACGGCATCGTGTTCACCGGCGCCGACAGCAAGCCGGTCACCGTGGGCCTGAACAACCTGGCCAACACCACGAGCTCGGTGAAGGAATACAACGTGGACATGGCCGCGGCGCTGATCGCGGGCCTGCCCACGCTGTTCGTCTACATCGTCGCAGGCAAGTATTTCGTGCGCGGGCTGACCGCCGGCGCCGTGAAGGGGTAATCCGTGGGCGCACTTTCCATCCGCAACGTCCGCCGCAGCTACGGCAACATCGACATCCTCAAGGGCATCGACATCGAGGTCGAGGCTGGCGACTTCCTCATCCTCGTCGGGCCTTCGGGCTGCGGCAAGAGCACGCTGCTCAACATCATCGCCGGGCTGGACAAGCCCACCTCCGGCACGGTGCACATCGACGGCCGCGACGTGACCCACGCGCTGCCCAAGGACCGCGACATCGCGATGGTGTTCCAGAGCTATGCGCTGTACCCGAACATGAACGTGGCACAGAACATCAGCTTCGGCCTGGAGATGCGCAACGTGCCCAAGCCCGAGCGCGAGGCGGCGATCGCGCGCGTCTCGAAGATGCTGCAGATCGAGCACCTGCTCGACCGCAAGCCGGGCCAGCTTTCCGGCGGCCAGCGCCAGCGCGTGGCGATGGGGCGAGCGCTGGCGCGCGACCCGGCGCTGTTCCTGTTCGACGAGCCGCTGTCCAACCTCGACGCCAAGCTGCGCGTGGAGATGCGCGCCGAGATCAAGCACCTGCACAACAAGGCGCAGGTGACGACGGTGTACGTGACGCACGACCAGGTCGAGGCGATGACGCTGGGCGACCACATCGCGGTGATGAAGGGCGGCGTGATCGAGCAGCTCGGTTCGCCCGACGACATCTACAGCCGCCCGGCCACCCGCTTCGTCGCCGAGTTCATCGGCTCGCCGGCGATGAACATCGTGGCCGGCCAGCGTGCCGCCAACGGCTTCGCCTCGCACGGCATCGACCTGGCGCTCGACGACGCGCAGCGTGCACAGATCGGCAACGGTCACCCCGACGGCATCCTCTACGGCCTGCGGCCCGAGGCCGTGCTGCTCGGCGACAGCGGCCTGCCCGGCACCATCAGCCTGATCGAACCCACCGGCCCGGAGACCTACGTGCTGGTGGATACGCCGATCGGCAAGATGATGGCGCGCGTGCCCGGCAAGGTGCACCAGCAGGCGGGTGAGACGGTGCACCTGCGCTGGTCGGCCCACGACGCCCACCTGTTCGACGCGAAGACCGAGCGGCGAGTGGCCTGAAACGCGGGAGGCGCGGCCGGCGCGTGCCGCGTAAACTGCCTCGCATCAAGGCAGTAGCTCCCGCTTCATGATCGATCACCTCGAAACCCTCGCTGCGCGCGTCGCGCCCGGCGACGTGCGCTGGACCTTGCGCGCCGTCGACGAGACCAGCGAAACCCTCAGCGTGCGCCAGGACGTGGCCGAGCCGCCGCAGCGCAGCCGCGATGCCGGCGTGATGGTCAGCGTGGCCGCCAGGGGTGGCCTCGGCCACGCCGCCACCGCTGACCTCGGCGAAGCCGGCCTGGCCGACGCCTTCGCCCGCGCCCGCGCGATGGCCGCCGCTGTGGCTGGCCGCATGGTGTTCGACCCGGCCGAATTGCCCGCCGCCGCCGAGCGGGGCCGCTACGACGGCGCCGTGCAGCGGCCGGTGAACGGCGCGCCGCTGCGCGAGCGGCTCGATCTGCTGCGCGAGGTGTGCGCCTCGGCGGCGGCCGACGAGCGCATCGTCGACCGCCACGCCAGCCTGCTGGCCGTGCAGGCCTCGCAGCTGCTGCTGACCAGCGAAGGCGGCCGCACCGAGCAGCACTGGCACGTGACCATGCCGCACGTGCAGGCCACGGCGCACGTCGACGGCGTGACGCAGACGCGTTCCTCGGCCGGCCAGTACAACGGCTTCTGCCAGCAAGGCGGGCTGGAGGTGCTGGAGCGCGCCAGCTTCCGCGGCGAAGGCGCGCGGGTGGCGGCCGAGGCGCTGGAGCTGGCGATGGCGCCGCCCTGCCCCGGCGGCGAGATGGACGTGCTGCTGATGCCCGACCAGATGATGCTGCAGATCCACGAGTCGATCGGCCATCCGCTCGAGCTCGACCGCATCCTCGGCGACGAACGCAACTTCGCCGGCACCAGCTTCGTCACGCTCGACATGTTCGGCCACTACGCCTACGGCAGCGAACTGCTCAATGTGAGCTACGACCCGACCCGCAGCGACGAACTGGCCAGCTTCGGCTTCGACGACGAGGGCCAGCTGGCACGGCGCACGCTGCTGATCGAGAACGGCATCCTCAAGCGCCCGCTGGGCGGCGCGGTGTCGTTGTCGCGGGCGCGCCGCCAGCGACCCGACCTGGAAGGCGTGGCCACCTCGCGCGCGGCGGGCTGGAACCGCGCCCCGATCGACCGCATGAGCAACCTGAACATCGAGCCGGGCCGCTCCACGCTCGACGAGATGATCGCCAGCATCGAGCTGGGGGTGATGATGCGCACCAACGTCTCGTGGAGCATCGACGACTCGCGCAACAAGTTCCAGTTCGGCTGCGAGTGGGGCCGCATGATCCGCAACGGCCGGCTGGCCGAGGTGGTGCGCGACCCCGGCTACCGCGGCATCAGCGCCACCTTCTGGCGCTCGCTGGCGATGGTGGGCGACGCCAGTACCTTCGAGGTGATGGGCACGCCCAACTGCGGCAAGGGCGAACCCTCGCAGGTGATCCGCGTCGGCCACGCTTCGCCGGCCTGCAGGTTCAGCCGCGTGGCGGTGGTAGGAGGCCACGCATGAGCGTCGTCACCCGTGAATACTTCGACGCGCTGGCCGATGCGGTCTGCACCGAGGCCCGGCCGGGCGAGCGCAGCTCGGTGCTGCTGAAGGCCGAGGCGTCGGACTTCATCCGCTTCAACCGCGCGGCGGTGCGGCAGGCCACGCAGGTGCAGCAGGCGCATGCCACCGTGGCGCTGACACGGGGCCTGCGCCGCGCCGAGGGCCGCGTGGCGCTCAGCGGCCAGCGCGAGGCGGATCTGGCGCTGCTGCGCGCCGAGCTGGCATCGCTGCGCGCATTGCTGCCCGAACTGAGCGACGACCCCTGGCTGCTGCTGCCCGAGACGGTCGTGCACAGCGAACGCCACGACCGCGGCTCGCTGCCCACGGCCGCGCAGGTGGTCGGCAGCGTGACCGAGGCCGCGCGCGGGCTGGACTTCGTCGGCTTCCACGCCAGCGGGCCGATGGTGCGCGCCTTCGCCGACAGCCTGGGCACGCGGCACTGGCACCATGTCGAGAACTTCCACACGGACTGGTGCCTCTACCACGCGGCCGACAAGGCGGTGAAGACTTCCTACGCCGGCGCGCGGTGGAGCGACGCGGCGTTCGCGGCCCGGGTGGCCGAGAGCGCGCAGCAGCTGGCCCTGGTGGCTCGGCCGCCTAAGACGCTGCAGCTCGGCGCCTACCGCGCCTGGCTGGCGCCGGCGGCGATGGCCGAGCTGCTCGGCACGCTCGGCTGGGGCGGCTTCGGCCTGAAGGCGCGGCGCACCGGCACTTCTTCGCTGATGCGGCTGGCGCACCGCGACGCGGTGCTCAGCCCGCAGTTCCACCTGTTCGAGCACACCGCGATGGGCAGCGCGCCGGGCTTCACCGCCGAGGGCTTCGCGCGCCCCGGGAAGGTGAGCCTGGTCGAGCGGGGCCTGGCCACGGGCACGCTGAACAACCCCCGCTCGGCGCGCGAGTACGGCGCCGAGGCCAACGGCGCGAATCCGTGGGAGATGCCGGAGTCGCTGTCGCTGCTGCCAGGCACGATCCGCGACGCGGAAGCGATGAAGGCGCTGGGCACCGGGCTGTGGGTCAGCAACCTCTGGTACCTGAACTACTCCGACCGGCAGGCCTGCCGCATGACCGGCATGACGCGCTTCGCCTGCCTGTGGGTGGAGGACGGCGAGCCGGTCGCGCCGCTGGGCGTGATGCGCTTCGACGATTCGTTCCTGCGCATGTTCGGCGAGGGACTGATGGGCCTGGGCGACCGCGCCGAGTTCATCCCCGAGAACGGCACCTACGAGGAACGCCACCTCGGCTCGCTGAGCACGCCCGGCGCGCTGGTCGACGGCTGGCGGCTGACGCTGTGACGAGCCCGCGCACCGCCGCGCTGCTGGAGCGCCTGGGGATTTCTCTGCCGATCCTGCAGGCGCCGATGGCGGGTGTGCAGGACCATCGTCTGGCGGTGGCCGTCGGCGAGGCCGGCGGCCTGGGCGCCCTGCCCGCGGCGATGCTGACGCTCGACGCGCTGCGCGGCGAACTGCAGGCGCTGCGCGCGACGACGGAGCACCCCTTCAACCTCAACTTCTTCTGTCACGTGCCGCCCGCGCCGGATGCGCAGCGCGAGGCCGACTGGCGGCAGGTGCTCGCGCCCTACCACGCCGAGGCGGGCATCGATGCGGCGGCCATTCCGGCCGGCGCCGGGCGCCAGCCGTTCAGCGCCGACGCCTGGGCCACGGTGGCGCCGTTCGCGCCGCCGGTGCTGAGCTTCCACTTCGGCCTGCCCTCACCGGACCTGCTCGCGCGCGTGAAGCACAGCGGCGCCTTCGTGCTGGCCTCGGCCACCACGGTCGACGAAGCCCTCTGGCTGGAGGCTCATGGCGCCGACGCGGTGATCGCGCAGGGCCTGGAGGCCGGCGGCCACCGCGGGCACTTCCTCGATGTCGATCCGGCCACGGCCCTGACACGGCAGATGGGCACCTTCGCGCTGCTGCCGCAGGTCGTGGCGGCGGTGCGCGTGCCGGTGATTGCCGCCGGCGGTATCGCCGATGCGCAGGGCGTCGCGACGGCGCTGGCGCTCGGCGCGGCGGCGGTGCAGGTCGGCACGGCGTACCTGCTGTGCCCCGAAGCCACGACCTCCGCCATCCACCGCGCGGCGCTGGCCAGCGATGCGGCCCAGCACACGGCACTGACCACGCTGTTCACCGGCCGGCCGGCGCGCGGCATCGTCAACCGGCTGATGCGCGAACTCGGCGCGATGAACCCGGCCGCACCGGCGTTTCCGCTGGCCACCGCGGCCATCGCACCGCTGCGCCAGTGGGCCGAGGCGCGCGGCAGCGGCGACTTCTCGCCGCTGTGGGCGGGGCAGAACACCCGCGGTTGCCGGGTGATTCCGGCCGGCGAACTGACGCGCGCGCTGGCGGTGCGGGTCTAGCAGAGGACCCTAGCGAGCCGGGGCGTCGGAGGGCTCGGCCTCGTCCGGCGCATCGGGCTCGAAGCGGTCGTCGGGCAGCTTGCTGCGCCGGCGCAGCACGACGATCAGCACGATCACGCCGCCGATCAGCAGCGCCGCCGGCCCGTACCAGAGCAGCGTGGTGGTCGACTTCACCGGCGGGCGGTAGAGCACGAAGTCGCCGTAGCGCTGCGTCATGTAGTCGAGGATCTGCGCCTCGCTCTTGCCCTGGCGCAGCATCTCGCGCACCTGGCCGCGCAGGTCCTGTGCCAGGTCGGCGTGCGAGTCGGCGATGGTCTGGTTCTGGCAGACCAGGCAGCGCAGCTCGGCGGAGATGCGCATCACCTTCGCCTCGAGCACCGGGTCGTCGGACGCGGGCGCCGCCTCCTTGGCGCTCACCACGAGCGGCAAGGCGAGGGTCAACGCCAGCAGCAGCCGGCGCAGCAGGGTCACGGCATTCACGGCGTCAGGCATTGAGTTCCTTCAGCAGCGGGGTGATCTTCTTCTCCAGCACCTCCGGCGTGAGCGGGCCGATGTGCTTGAAGCGGATGGTGCCCTGCTTGTCGACGACGAAGGTCTCGGGCACGCCGTAGACGCCCCAGTCGATGCCGACGCGGCCGTCGCCGTCGAACAGCGAGGCCTCGTAGGGGTTGCCCAGCTGGGTAAGGAACGCCATGCCGGCCGGCCGGGTGTCCTTGTAGTTCAGGCCGTAGACCGGCGCGAGCTTGCGCCGCGCCAGCTCCATCACCAGCGGGTGCTCCTCGCGGCAGGGCGCGCACCACGAGGCCCAGACGTTGAGCACCCAGACCTTGCCGAGCAGGTCGTCGCGCTTGAGCTTCTGGTCGGCCGCATCGAGCTTCGTCAGTTCGAAGGCGGGTGCCGGCTTGCCGATCAGCGGCGAAGGCACCTCGCGCGGGTTGAGGTTCAGCCCGACGGCGAGGAACCCCGCCAGCACGAGGAAGATGGCCAGCGGAATCAGGAACTTCAGCGACTTCAAGCCTTCGCCCCCATTGCCACCGTGGCCGGCTGCTCGCTCTTCACCTTGGCACGGTAGCGGCGGTCGCTGGCCGCCAGCAGGCCGCCGAGCGCCATCAGCGCGCAGCCGCCCCAGATCCATTGCACGAACGGCTTCACGTAGACGCGCACGATCCAGGCGCCGGCGCTGCCGGCCACCGGCTCGCCCAGCGAGATGTAGAGGTCGCGCGTCAGGCCCGGGCGGATGTCGGCCTCGGTCATCGGGTTCTGCTGCACCCGGTAGACACGCTTCTGCGGCTTCATGTCGAGGTAGTGCTGACCGTCGCGAGAGACCTCGATCAGGCCCTCGGCGGCGACGTAGTTCGGCCCCTGCACCTCACGGACGCCCTTGAAGGTGAAGGTATAGCCGCGGATCTCGGTGCTGTCGCCGATGTCCATCTTGACGTCTCGTTCGACCTCGTGGCCCCGGACCATCGTCACGCCGATGATGAAGGCCGCCACGCCGAGGTGCGCGACCATCATGCCCACCATGGCGCGGGGGAGGAGCTTGAGGCGTTCGACCGGGTTGCCGCCACGCACGCGCTCGAGCAGGTCGACGGCGACGGAGGCGATGATCCAGAAGGCCATCGCCAGGCCCAGCGTGGCGAGGAAGCCGATCTCGCCGGTGGACAGTTCGACCCCGATCGCCGCGGCGATCGCCACGCCCAGCGCCCAGCGCAGGCGCGTCCAGAGGTCGGGCACGGAGGTCTCCTTCCAGCGCGCCAGCGGGCCCACGCCCATCAGGAATACCAGCGGCGCCATCAGCGGCACGAACACGGTGTCGAAGTACGGCGGGCCGACCGAGATCTTGCCCAGGCCGAGCGCATCGAGCAGCAGCGGATACAGCGTGCCCAGCAGCACGGCGCCGGTGGCGGCCACCAGCAGCACGTTGTTGAACAGCAGCATCGACTCCTTGGAGATCAGCGCGAAACGTGCCCCCAGGCCCACCGACGGCGCGCGCCAGGCGTACAGCGCGAGCGAGGAGCCGATCACGATGACGAGGAAGGCGAGGATGAACAGGCCGCGCGTCGGGTCGGTGGCGAAGGCGTGCACCGAGCTCAGCACGCCCGAGCGCACGAGGAAGGTGCCGAGCAGCGACAGTAAA
>NZ_JBFXIO010000138.1:0-11424 GCF_050175855.1 Piscinibacter sp. | reverse complement strand
CGCTGATGTTCCTGTTCAGCTTCGTCAACCCGAGCAACCTGGTGCGCGACAAGATGTACTGGTGGTTCGTGGTGCACCTCTGGGTGGAAGGCACCTGGGAGCTGATCCTCGGCGCGCTGCTGGCCTACGTGCTCGTCAAGACCACCGGCGTCGACCGCGAGGTGATCGACAAGTGGCTGTACCTGATCATCACCATGGCGCTGGTCACCGGCATCCTGGGCACCGGCCACCACTTCTACTTCATCGGCCTGCCGGGCTACTGGGGCTGGGTGGGCAGCGTGTTCAGCGCGCTCGAGCCGATCCCGTTCTTCATGATGACGCTGTTCGCGTTCAACATGGTCCAGCGCCGCAAGCGCGAGCACCCGAACCAGGCCGCCGTGCTGTGGGCGGTGGGCACGGCGGTGATGGGCTTCCTCGGCGCCGGGCTGTGGGGCTTCATCCACACGCTCAGCCCGGTGAACTACTACACCCACGGCTCGCAGGTCACCGCGGCGCACGGCCACCTGGCCTTCTACGGCGCCTACGTGCTGGTGGTCATCGCGATGATCAGCTACGCCATGCCGATTCTTCGCGGCCGCGAGGCCAACCCGCGCCGCGCCCAGTCGTTCGAGATGTGGAGCTTCTGGATCATGACCATCGGCATGGCCGTGATGGTGCTGGCGCTCACCGGCGCGGGCATCCTGCAGGTCTGGCTGCAGCGCATCCCGACCGAGGGCGCGATGTCCTTCATGGCCACGCAGGACCAGCTGCGCTTCTTCTACTGGGTGCGCGTGGCCGGCGGCGTGATGTTCCTCGCCGGACTGCTGACCTACCTTGCCAGCTTCTTCGTCGGCCCGGCGGCCGACGAGGCCGAGGAGGCCGGCGGCCGGCTGGCCGCCGCCTGAGACGGGAGACCATGATGGAAATGGCCAGCGCCCGGCAGATCGCGGCAGTGCCGTACTACGCCGCGCAGGGCGGCGAGTGCCGGCTCTTCGAGCAGGCGCACGCCAGCCGGCTGCCGCTGCTGATCAAGGGCCCGACGGGCTGCGGCAAGACGCGCTTCGTCGAGCACATGGCGGCGCGGCTGTGCCGGCCGCTGGTCACCGTCAGCTGCCACGACGACCTGAGCGCGGCCGACCTCGTCGGCCGCCACCTGATCGCCGGCGGCAGCACCGTGTGGTGCGACGGCCCGATGACCCGCGCGGTGCGCGAGGGCGCCATCCTCTACCTCGACGAGGTGGTGGAGGCGCGCAAGGACACCACCGTCGTGCTGCACCCGCTGGCCGACGACCGGCGCGTGCTGCCCGTCGAGCGCACCGGCGAGCTGATCGCGGCGGCGCCGGGCTTCATGCTGGTGATCTCCTACAACCCCGGCTACCAGAACCTGCTCAAGGGCCTGAAGCCGAGCACGCGGCAGCGCTTCGTGGCGCTGACGCTGGGCTATCCCGAGCCGGTGGTGGAGCGCGCCATCGTCGAGGCCGAGGGCGGCTGTGCCGCCCCGGTGGCGGCCAGCCTGGTGGCACTGGCGCAGGCACTGCGCCGGCTCACCGACCACGACCTTGAAGAGACTGCCAGCACCCGTCTGCTGGTGATGGCGGCGCGCCTGGCCGCTTCCGGCATGCCGCTGCGCGACGCCTGCCAGGCGGCCATCGTGGATGCGCTCACCGACGACGCCGACACCGCCCGTGCGCTCGGCGAGGTGGTGGCCGCGGTGATCGGCGATGCCTGAACGGGCGATCGCGCTGGCGGTGAGCGACGCACCGCCAGCCCTGCGCATGGCCCGGCTGCAACGCCGGCGCCGCGCCTTCCAGATCGGCTTCTTCGCGCTGTTCCTGCTCGCGCCGTCGCTGAACCTGCTGCGCTTCGATCTGCACGAGACGCAGCTGTGGGTGCTGGGCCTGCGCTGGTCGCTCGGCATCGACGACTTCGTGCGCGGCGACATCTCTGCCACGCACGCGGCGCTGAACATCGTCTTCCGTGCCATCGTGCCGGCGGTGCTGGGGGTGGCCGCCTTCATGACGGTGGCCTACCGCTACGGCCGGCTTTACTGCGGTTGGCTGTGCCCGCACTTCTCGCTGGTGGAGACGCTCAACGGCGTGCTGCAGCGCGCCAGCGGCAAGCTCAGTTTCTGGGATCGGCAGCGCAGCCTGCGCGCCGGCCAGACGCCCGATGCACGCTGGTGGCCGGCCTTCTTCGTCGCCTGCGCGATCTTCGGCTTCCTGTGGGCGATCACGCTGCTGACCTACCTGCTGCCGCCGCGCGAGATCTGGGGCAACCTGGTCTCGGGCACGCTCACGCCCAACCAGGCGCGATTCGTCGTCATCGGCAGCGTGGTGTTCACGCTGGAGTTCATGTTCGCGCGGCACCTGTTCTGCCGCTTCGGCTGCGCCGTCGGGCTGTTCCAGAGCCTGGCCTGGATGGCCAACCCGAAGGGCCTGGTGGTCGCCTTCGACCGCGAGCGCGCGCGCGATTGCCGCAGCTGCAGCACCGCGAAGTCGCCCGAGGGCTCGGCTTGCGATACCGCATGCCCGATGCGCCTGCACCCGCGCAACATCAAGCGCATGATGTTTTCGTGCGTGCAATGCGGCCAGTGCCTCACCGAGTGCGAGAGCACGCACGACGCGCAGGGCCGCGGCCCCAACCTCGAATGGAAGGTCGGGCTCGACGCGGTGCGCGAGACGCTGCGCCAGCGTCGCGAAGACCGCGGCTAGGAACCGGCCATGGAAGAGTGGATCGGCGAACACTGGCACCGCTGGATCACGCGGGCGGCCGACCGCAGCTTCCCCGAGCAGGGCGTGGTGCTCGACGAGGTGAAGCACTCCGCCGCGATGCTGTTCCATGCCATCGGCGGCGGGCACGGCGTGCGCGTGGTGCCGGCGGGAGAGTCGAAAGCCGGCGGGCCGCGCGGCTGGCTGCAGCGCATCGCCGGCAGCGGGCGGCGTGCCGCCACAGCGCAGTTCGACGCCGACACGCTGGCCCTGCCGCCGCTGATCGCGGTGTTCGACGACCAGGCGCTCAACCGCGACCTCTACCTCTGGCTGGCCGCACTCGCCGCGTCGCATGCGGGCCGCGGCGGCTGGATCGCCGCCAACGTCGAGGCGACCGAGCAGGTGCTGCTGCGCTGCCCGGGGCTGCGCACGCGCTGGCAGCGGCTGCGCGCCGCGCACTTGGCGCAGCGGCCCGATCCGGCGCGACTTCGCGGTGAGGCCGCTCGGGCCGAGGCCGCGGTGCAGGCCGCGCTGCGCGGCGAGGCCGTGAGCGCGGCGGACATCCCCGCCGATTCCGTCGCCCCGGTGTGGGTGTGGCTGGACGCTCTGCCGCCGACCGCCGGCGCGGCGCCCGCCGAAGGCGACGAGCGCGATGGCGGCGGCGCCAAGGCGTCGCGCAGCAGCACGCGCCGCCGCACCCGCCGCCTCGAGCCGCAGAAGGACAAGCGCGCGCCGCTGCTGCTGCCCTCGAAGACCGAGCAGCTGATGACCTGGGCCGAGCACGTGCCCGTCGACCGCGCCACCGACGACGAGGACGACGGCAACGCGCTGCGCGCGGCCGACGACATGGAGCAGCTCGCGATCACGCGCGACGGCAAGGCCGGCGCGGCGCGGGTGAAGTTCGACCTCGACCTGCCCAGCGCCAGCGCCGACGACGTACCGATCGGCGAGGCCGACTCGCTGCCCGAGTGGGACTGGAAGCGCCAGGCCCTGCAGGCCGACCGCTGCCGCGTGGTCACGCTGATGGCGCGGCCCGACCAGCCCTTCGTGCCGGCCGCACCGCTGCGCGCCACCGCGCGCCGCGTGCGTCGCCGCCTGGAGGTGCTGCGCGCCGCGCCGCGCTGGCAGCGCCACTGCGCCGAAGGCGAGGCCATCGACCTCGACGCCTGGGTGCGCCATGCCGCCGACGAAGCCGGCAAGCGCACGCCGCAGGCCGCCGCACGCGACCCGCTGGTTTTCGCGCGTCGCACGCGCGGCGAGCGCAGCCTGGCCACGCTGCTGCTGGCCGACCTGTCGCTGTCCACCGACGCGCATGTCAACAACGACGCCCGCGTGATCGACGTGATCCGCGACGCGCTCTATGTTTTCGGCGAGGCGCTGGAAGCCACCGGAGACGCTTTCGAGATGCTAGGTTTCAGCTCGGTGCGCCGCGAGCACGTGCGCATGCAGCACCTCAAGGCCTTCGAGGAGTCGTGGAGCCGCGCTGCGCAGGCCCGCGTGGGCGCGATCAAGCCCGGCTACTACACGCGCATGGGCGCGGCGCTGCGCCACGCCACGAAGCGGCTTGCGCTGCGCCCGGAGCGCCAGCGGCTGCTGCTGATCCTTACCGACGGCAAGCCCAACGACCTCGACGTCTACGAAGGCCGCTGGGGCCTGGAGGACACCCGCCACGCGGTGCACGAGGCGCGCGAGGCCGGCCTGCTGCCGTTCTGCCTGTCGATCGACGAGGAGGCGCACGAATACCTGCCGCACCTCTTCGGCCGCGGCGGCTGGGCACAGGTGCGTGCCCCGGCCGAGTTGCCCGCCCGGCTGGCGGCGGTCTACGCCCGGCTGACGCGCTGACCCGCGATTGACGGCGGTCAAGTCCCAGCCCGACACGGCCGGGGACACTCGCGCCACCTCGACCCCGGAGCGTCCCCCCGTGGAAGCCCGCACCTTCGACCTGCCGCGCTACCTCTCGGTGCTGCCGCTGTTCACCGACCTCAACCGCCCCGAGCTGGAGCGGCTGGCGCTCGGCTGCCAGCTGCGCCGGCTGTCGCGCGGCGACACGGTGTTCCGCGTCGGCGAGCCGTGCGAGGAGTTCCACGTCACCGTCACCGGCCAGGTCAAGCTGTTCGCCATCTCGCCGGCCGGGCAGGAGAAGGTGATCGAGCTGGTCGGCCCCGGCAACAGCTTCGCCGAGGCGCTGATGTTCACCGGCAAGCCCTACATCGTGAACGCCCAGGCGCTGACCGACACGCTGCTGCTGACGGTGAAGAAGGAGGCGGTGGTCGGCGAGATCGAGCGCGATCCGCGCTTCGCGATGCGCATGCTCGCCGGCATCTCGCGGCGCCTGCACGGCCTGGTGCACGACGTCGAGGCCTACGCGCTGCACAGCGGCGTGCAGCGGGTGATCGGCTACCTGCTGCGCGACCAGCAGGTGGAAGACTGCGCCACCGGCGAGGTGGTGACAGTGTCGCTGCCGGTCAGCAAGGCGACGATCGCCTCGCGGCTGTCGCTCACGCCGGAGTATTTCTCGCGCGTGCTGCACGAGCTCGAGGCCGCCGGCCTGGTGCGCATCGACAAGCGCGACGTCCACATCCTCGACCCCAAGCGCCTGTCCGCCTACCCCGGGCGTTGAAGCTCCGCGGATTGTCTTGAACTGCTTCAAGGCGGCGAGCGGCCGCCGGCCGTGCAATGCAGTCATCGCCACGCCAGACCGCGCACCGAGGACACGACCATGACCCTGCTCAGCGAGCCGCTCCAGTTCACGCCCGACCACGGCATCGCCGCCGGGCCCGGCCACGTGACGCTCGTCGGCGCCGGGCCGGGCGACCCCGACCTGCTCACCGTCAAGGCGGCGCGCGCGCTGCGCGAAGCCACCCTGGTGCTGTACGACAACCTGGTCTCGCAGGACGTGCTGGCGCTGGTGCCGGCCAGCGCCGACCGCGTCTACGTCGGCAAGATCAGCGGTCACCACAGCCTGTCACAGGACGGCATCATCGAGTTGATGCTGCGCCTGGCCGGCGGCGGACGGCGGCTGGTGCGGCTGAAGGGCGGCGACCCGTACATCTTCGGCCGCGGTGGCGAAGAGGCGGAGGCGCTGGCGGGCGCCGGTATCCCCTTCGACGTGATTCCCGGCATCAGCGCGGCCCAGGGCGCCTCGGCCGCCACCGGCATCCCGCTGACCCACCGCGACCATGCCGAGTCGCTGGTCTACGCCACCGGCCACCTGCGCGGCGAAGGCGAGGCGCGCACCGTCGACCTCGACTGGCAGCTGCTGTCGCGGCCGCGCCAGACGGTGGTGATCTACATGGGCGTGGGCACGCTGCCGGTGATCAGCGCGCAGCTCCAGGCCCACGGCCTGAGCGGCAACACGCCCGCAGCCATCGTTGAGCGCGCCACCCAGCCCGGCCAGCGCACCCTCACCGGCACGCTGGCCACGCTGCCCGAACTGGCGAAGAGGCACGACGTGCGCGCCCCGGCGCTGATCATGATCGGTACCGTCGTCCTGCTGCGAGCCGAACTGGGCCAGGCCGCCGCGACTCCAGCCGTCGCCCGAACCGCGGCGGCTTGAGGCCACAATCCGGGCACGGCTGCCAGCAGGCGGCCTGCACCGGAGACCGTCGTCATCGATTCCACCGTCCCGACCGAGTCGCGGCCGGGCCCGCGCCCGCGCGTCGGCGTCGCCACCTGGCTGACCGTCGTCAGCCTGCTGGGGCTGCTGCCGCTGCTGGCGTTCTCGGCCTACAGCGTCTACCGCTCGATCGACGAGCTTCGCGCCCAGAGCCTGGCCGGGCTGGAGCGGCGCGCCGGCGACGCCGCCACGCTGATCAGCCAGCAGCTGGACAGCGTATTCGCCGCGCTGCGGGCGACGGCGCAGTCCGACGGCGTGCGCCGGGGTGACATCGAAGCGACCTACCAGACGGCCCTGCGCGTCGCCGAGGTCGATGCGCGCATCGTCGGCATCAGCGTCGTCGATGGCGACGGCAACCAGCTCTTCAACACGCGCCGCCCCCTCGGCGCCCAGCTGCCGCGGCCCTCGCCGATGCTGATGGCACTGCAGCGCTACGTGATCGAGCAGGGCCGCCAGGTGGTCTCGCCGCTGGTGATCGGCGAGACCACGCAGGAGCGCGTGCTCGGCGTCGGGCTGCCGGTCACCATCGGCGAGCGCACCTATGCGATGCGCGCCGTGGTGAGCATGGAGGCGCTGGGCACCTGGCTCAATGCGCAGGCCTGGCCGGCGGACTGGACCGCCGCCGTGATCGACCAGAACTCGATGATCGTGGCGCGCTCGCGCGATGCCGACCGCTTCGTCGGCGAACGCGCCACGCAGGCGCTGATCGACGGCATCAAGCGGGGGGAGACGCAGTTCCAGTCCGTCACCGAGGACGGTATTCCCGTCTACACGAGCATCGCGCCCGTGGCGGGCTCGGGCTGGCACGTGGTGGTGGGCCGGCCGGCCGCGGCGATCCATGCCCAGGTGCGCGATTCGATGGCGCGGGTGCTCGCCGTCGGCCTGTTGTGCGCAATGCTGGCGGTGGCCGGCGCGCTCTACATGGCCCGGCGCCTGGCGCGGCAGCTGCGCAGCGCGGTCGAGGCCCACGTGCGAGGAGCCGCGGAATCGACCGAGCTCACCATCCGCGAGGTGGCCGACCTCGCCGGTGCGCTGGCGCTCTCGCGCGAGGCCGAGGCGCAGGCGATGCGAGAGCTGCAGCGCGCTCGCGAGCAGACGCTGGCCCAGCTGAAGGAGCGCAGCGACATGCTCGACGTGCTGGCCCACGAAGTGCGCCAGCCGCTGAACAACGCCTCGGCAGCGCTGCAGGCGGCCACGGTGGAGTTGTCGCGCGACGGCAAGCTCACCGCCGCCGAGCCGATGCGCCGCGCCGAGCTGGTGCTTAGCGAAGTGCAGCAGAGCATCGGCAACACCCTGGCGGTGGCCTCGCTGCTGGTGGGCGGCCAGCGCATCGAGGGCGTCGACACCGACATCGACACGCTGATCGAGGTGGCGATCGCCGACCTGCCACCCAGCGAGGCGTGGCGGGTGAGCATCGAGCGCGAGACGAACACGCGCACCGCGACCATGGAGCCGGGCCTGATGCGACTGGCGCTGCGCAACCTGCTGTCCAACGCGCTGCGCTGCAGCCCGCCGGGGTCGGCGGTGGTGGTGCGGGTGTCGGATTCCGACGAGCCGCTGGCGCTGATCCTCGACGTGATCGACCACGGCCCGGGTATTCCGGCCGACCGCCTGCCGCGCTTCGCGGAGCGGACGCCACCACGGCTCGAGAAGGACGCGCGCGGCCGCCGCCGCGGCCTCGGCCTGCACATCGTGCACCGCGTGATGGAGCTGCACGGCGGCGAACTGCAGGTGCTGCGCACCGGGCCCGAGGGCACGGTGATGCGGATGGTGGTCAGTCAGGCCGCGGTGGTGTGAGCCCACGCTGCCGGACGGCTCATGCGGCGGGCGCTCCGATCCGGAACACCGCGACCGACTCGGCCAGCTTCTGCGCCTGCACGCGCAGACTCTCGGCCGCGGCAGCACTTTCCTCGACCAGCGCCGCGTTCTGCTGCGTGGCCTGATCCATCAGGCTGACGGCCTGGCCGACCTGGTTCACGCCGCTGCTCTGTTCGCCGGTGGCTGCGCTGATCTCGGACATGATCCGGGTGACGCGCGTGACTGCGTCCACCACCTCGGTCATCGTGCTGCCGGCCTGGTCGACCAGCGTGCTGCCGCGGTCGACGCGCTCGACGCTGTCGGCGATCAGCGCCTTGATCTCGCGCGCCGCGGCCGCGCTGCGGCTGGCCAGGTTGCGCACCTCGGTGGCGACGACGGCAAATCCGCGACCCTGGTCGCCGGCTCGGGCGGCCTCGACGGCAGCGTTCAACGCGAGGATGTTGGTCTGGAAGGCGATGCCGTCGATCACGCCGATGATGTCGGCGATCTTCCGCGAGCTCGCGTCGATGCCCTTCATCGTGTCGACCACCTGGGCGACGACCTCGCCGCCGCGCGCGGCGACCGTGGACGCGTCGTGCGCCAGGGCATCGGCCTGACGGGCGTTGTCGGCGGTGTGGCGGACAGTGGAGCCCAACTCCTCCATCGAAGAGGCGGTCTGCTGCAGCGCGCTGGCCTGCTGCTCGGTACGCTGGCTGAGATCCTGGTTGCCATGGGCGATCTGCGTGCTGGCGCTGGCCACGCTGTCTGCACCGAGGCGCACCGAGCTCACCACCTGGCGAAGCCGGTCCTGCATGTCGTGCATGGCGGCGAGCAACTGGCCAGTCTCGTCGCGGCCGGCCACGGTGATCGTGTGGTCGAGTTCGCCGGCCGCCACCGCGCGTGCCGCGTCCACGGCATGGCCGATCGGCTGCGTGATGCGGCGCGAGAACAGCACACCGCCTGCGCTGGCGGCCGCGCAGACCGCCAGCATCAGCGCGAGGCTGATCATCGTGGCGCGGCGGGCTGCAGCATCCGCCTGGTCGGACAGCGCTGCGGCGTCTGCCGCGATCCTGTCGGAGACCTCACCGAGCAGGCGGGTCGGTTCGCGGTCCATGCCGCGCACGGCGACATCTCCAGCGGTCGGGTCGAAGCCGGATGACTTGAAGGTCTCGAAGCCCTGGCGGTAGCTTCGGCCCATCTGCTCGTGAGCCTGCGCGAATCGCCGCGTCAGGGCCTTGGATTCGCCCTCGGGCAGCGCCTCGAGCAGCTTGCGGGTGTTCTGCGCCACGTCGCGTTCGCTGGTGGCGAAGGCCTCCCAGTGCTTGTCCAGGGCCTTGGGATCCTTGCCGCGGAGCAGGACGTTTTTCCACTCCTGCACCTGCGTCTTGAACAGGATCGAGACCTCGTCGGCGGTGGCGCGCTGCTCATGGCCGGCGTGGACCGGGCCGGAGTAGCTGCCGAGCGCCTGGTTCAGGCTGTAGATGCCGTACAGCGCCGCGGCGAAGACGGCGAGCACGGCCAGGGCGAACGCCAGTGGCAACTTGAGGGACAGCTTCATTTCAGGCACGGAGTTCAGCAATCGACCTGATGGGTGTCGACAGCCATCGCATGTCCTTGAGTGAAATTTTCCTCTGCGATGGATCGGCGGCATGGTCGACCGTGCGGCCGCACAGTCACGGTGCGAAGGATGGCAGCGCAACGGTCAGAAGTGACCCTCTGCGCGAATCATCTCGCGTCGGTTCACGTCACCAGTTCGGCCACACTCCCGTATCGCCCGACCTGACTTCGACGCGGATGCAACTGGTCCATCTTCTCCTTCGACAAGCGCGGCTGGCGCCGGGGCGTGTGGCCGTGTTCCATGGAACGAGCCCGCACGCCCGCTACCTGGACTGGGTCTCGCGCAGCGCCGGCGCGGCGATGCGCCTTCGCGAGGCGGGCCTCGCGCCGGGCGACCGCGTGCTGCTGTTCATGCGCAACCACCCGCGCTACCTCGAGCTGCTGTGGGCGGCCTGGTGGGCCGGGCTGGTGGTGGTGCCGGTCAATGCCAAGTTGCACCCGCGCGAGGTGGAGTGGATCGTCGACAACGCGCAGGCGCGCTGGGCGTTCGTGACCAGCGACGTGGCGCCCGTACCGCTGGCGGGGCTGCAACGGCAGATCGACGTCGAGTCGCCCGAGGCCGATGCGCTGCTGTCGCCGGTGGACGACTTCCGCGCCGTGCCGGTTGCCGAGCGCGGGCCCGACGACGTCGCCTGGCTGTTCTACACCAGCGGCACCACCGGCCGGCCCAAGGGCGTGATGATCACGCAGCGCAACCTGATGACGATGGGCCTGGCCTACTTCGCCGACGTCGACGCCATCTCGCGCGACGACGCCATCGTCTACGCCGCGCCGATGTCGCACGGCGTCGGCCTCTATGCGATTCCGCACCTCATGGCCGGCGCGCGCCACGTGGTGCCGGCCTCCGGCGGCGTCGATCCGGCCGAGCTGTTCGCACTCGGCGCGCACCTCGGGCCGCTTTCGACCTTTGCCGCGCCGACCATCGTCAAGCGGCTGGTCGACCATGCACAACGCGAAGGCCTGACGGCCGACGCTGCGGCGCGTTCCTTCAAGACCATCGTGTACGGCGGCGCGCCGATGTACGTGGCCGATCTGCAGCGCGCGCTGTCGGTGATGGGGCCGCGCTTCGTGCAGATCTACGGCCAGGGCGAGACCCCGATGGTGGCCACCGCGCTGGCGCGCCACCATCTGAGCGACACCGCGCACCCGCGCCATCTCGAGCGCATCGCCTCGGTGGGCGTGGCCCAGACGCCGGTGCGCATCCGCGTCGCCGACGGCCAGGGCCGCGAACTGCCAGTCGGCGAGGTCGGCGAGGTGCTCGTGCGAGGCGACAGCGTGATGGCCGGCTACTGGCGCAACCCCGAGGCCACCGCCGCGGCCATCCGCGACGGCTGGCTGTTCACCGGCGACGTCGGCTGCCTCGACGCCGACGGCTTCCTCACGCTGAAGGACCGCAGCAAGGACCTGATCATCAGCGGCGGCTCGAACATCTACCCGCGCGAGGTCGAGGAGGTGCTGCTCACCGCGCCCGGCGTGGCCGAGGTGGCGGTGGTCGGCGCGCCCGAAGCCGAGTGGGGCGAGGTGGTGGTGGCCTTCGTGGTGGCCGCCCCCGGCGCCGCGCCCACTGCCGAGGCGCTCGACGCCCACTGCCTCGCGCAGATGGCGCGCTTCAAGCGGCCCAAGCGCTACGAGTTCGTGGCCGAGCTGCCGAAGAACAACTACGGCAAGGTGCTGAAGACGGCGCTGCGAGATCGGCTGGCCTGATCG
>NZ_JBFXIO010000137.1:0-11461 GCF_050175855.1 Piscinibacter sp. | reverse complement strand
TGGCTTCGGGTGGAACGCCCCTACGAGCCGGCCGAAGACGACTACCTGCCCTATACCTTCAACCGATTCCAGGCCTGCCGTTTCGGGCTGGAGGGGGTGTTCATCGATCCGAAGACCGGCGAGCAGCGAACCTTGCGCGAAGACATCGAGGCCAGCTTCGCGGCGCTGGAGATCCACGCCATGGAACTGGAGGCGGAGGACGCCATCCGGCTGCTGCGCACCGAGCTGGCGGGTGATGGCAACGATGCGTCCTGGATCCGCGCCGCCTGGGAGCGGGAGCACCTGCTGCCGGAAGTGGTGCGCCAGCAGTGCCTGCGCTGGGCGGGCCGACCGCTGTGAACCCTGCGCCGCTGCGCATCGGCCTGTCGGCGCGCCTGTTGCACCAGCCGCCGCCCGAACTCGGGTTCCGCAACAAGACGCTGCAATATCTCGAGCAGTCGATCGCCCACTGGGTGATGTCGCACGGCGCGCTGGCGCTGATGCTGCCCACGCTCGGCTATGACGCGGAGGTGTCGCGGCGCAAGGTGTCGGTGCACCACTACGTGGAGCTGCTGGACGGGCTGGTGCTGCAGGGCGGCGCCGATGTCAGCCCGAACAGCTATGGGCAGCAGCCGCTGCGCCCGGAGTGGCAGGGCGACCCGGTGCGCGACCGCTACGAGATGGAGCTGCTCGAGGGCTTCCTCGCCAAGGGCAAGCCGGTGCTGGGCATCTGTCGCGGCGCGCAGTTGCTCAACGTCGCCTTCGGCGGCACCCTGATCCAGGACATCCCGACGCAGCGTGCGGATTCACGTGACCACGTCGACCCGCTGTTGTACGACAAGCTCCACCACGAGGTGCGCTTCGAGCAGGATGCGCGCCTGGCCGAGGTCTACGAGGGCCGGCCAGGCGGCCTGGTGACGAGCATCCATCACCAGGCCGTCGATCGCCTCGGGGCGGATCTCGTCGTCGAGGCGCGCTCCACCGAGGACGGCGTGATCGAGGCGATCCGCGCACGCGGATCGGGATTCGTGGCCGGCGTGCAGTGGCACCCCGAGTTCCATGCCGGCGTGCCCGGGCTGCTAAGCGGCACGCCCTTGATGGAGGCCTTTCTCGATGCCGCGCGAGCCGCGCGGTAGGCGACCGCCGGGTTTCAGCGTGGCGGGAAGAGGAAGCTCATCGGCCGCCGCCACAACCGGCCTCGCAGGGCCCGATAGATGCGGCTGCGGTCGGCCAGGCGGATGCCGCGCGAACGCAGCGCCACCTTGAAGGCGAGCACGAAGCTCACCGTCAGGTTGAGCACGCCGGTCACCGCAATACCGGCCATGCACCACCAGAACGCGCTCTCGCGCAGCACGTCCCAACCCAGCGCGCCGAGCGCCGCGGCGAGCTGGCCGGTGGACAGCGTCACGTGGCGCACCTCCAGCGGCAGCGCGAAGAAGCTCGCCACCGCCGGCACCAGGCCGAGCATCAGGCCGAGCGACACGTTCGCGGTGAGGCCGGAGATGTTGGCGCGCCACCAGGCGCCCCAGCGCCTGGCGCGCGCTGCGCCGAGCAGCGCGATCGAGCGCGGGTTCCAGGCGATGGCGCTGTCCAGGCGATGCCACACGAACCAGTTCTCCGCCCAGCCGGCGATGATCGAGCTGGCGAACAGCAGCACGCCGGTGAAGGCAGCGTACAGCGCCGTGGGGCCGAGCAGCGTCAGCGAGTGCAGCACGTACTGCGCGGTCTGCTCGCCCACCAGCGGCCGGCCGAACGCCGCCTGCGCCGCGAGCTGGACCGCGAGCACCACCGGCCCGGCGACCATCAGGTTGCCGAAGATGCCGGCGGCCTGCGAGCGGATCAGGTTGGCCACCTCGTCGACGAAGGACTCGACGTGCGTGTCGTCGGAAACATCGCCCAGCTTGTCGGCCATGGCCGGCGCGGTCATCGCCGGCTGCTTGGTCGCCACCGTCCAGTGCATCAGGTGGATGACGACGAAGCTGATCGCGTAGTTCAGGCCGGCGGCCAGGCCGGCCCAGAAGGCGGCCAGGCCCATCGCGCCGACGAGGAACTTGACGAAGGTGGTGACCACGATCACCGCCCCGCCGCCGGCCGCGGCGCGCAGCATCTGGCCGTACTCGGCGCGGTTGCGGGTGATGTAGTGCTCGCCGGTGGCGGCGCTGCGCTCGGCCACCTTGCGCGCCAGCAGCGAGTAGTGGCGGGCGAACAGGCTGCCGATGCCGCGCCGCGCCTGCGCCTGCTCGGCGAGCTCGGCCACCAGGCGCAGCAGTTCGCGCGCCGGCTGCGGCGACAGCAGCGTGTTCAGCAGCGCCTCGATGCGGTCGCAGCGGGCATGCAGCTGGTCGGCCTCGAAGACGACGTCGACCGAGACGCCGAACTCCTCGAGATGGGTGCTGACGCTGGCCGCGGCGCGGCGGCAGGCATCGAGCAGGGCGCGCAGGTAGTGCGCCTCGTGCAGCAGCGCCGCGGTGTCGCCCGAGCGCGCACGTTCGCCGAGCCGCTCGGCCGCGCTGGCGAGCTGGCGGAACGGATCGTCCGCCAGCAGCTCGGCGCTCATGCGCTGGCGCAGCGCGCCGGAGTGGCCGGAAGCGCGCACCGCCGCGGCGAGGTAGGCGATGCCGTCGATCAGTGGCTCGCGCGCGTCCTGCCCGTGTGCGAACACCGGGCCCAGCGCCACCGCCAGCCGGGCGAGGGTCTCGTCGTCGATCGCGGCCAGCCACTGCGCGTCGCGCCCGCTGGGGAAGAACAGGGCGAACAGCTCGCCGAGGTCCTGTGTCTCCGGCGTGATCGGCAGCAGCCGTGCGCGCAGCCGCTGGCCGAGCTCGCCGAAGAAGTTCATGCGCGGGCTGAAGCCGAAGTCGGCGAACAGCGCCACCGTGTCGACCTCGCGCCAGAAGCGCGCCAGAAGCGCGCCCACGGCCAGCCGGTACGGTTCGTGACGCTGCAGCACGTTGAGCAGATGCTTCAGGCGCAGCACCGGCAGCGGCGTGGTGCGCTCGGCCGCGCGCTCCACCGGCGCGCGGCGCAGCCACTCCATCAGCCGCACCAGCCACAGCTGCCGCTCGGCCAGCGAGGCGCGCGGGTCGGCCGCGTTGAGCAGGGCGGTCAGGTCCCAGCCGGGTCCGGCGCGCGAGGGCGAGGCGCTCAATGCAGCGACGACGCGGTGGTCAGCCCGAACTCGGGCACCGGTGAGTCGAAGGGGTGCGCGTCTTCCGTCATGCAGAAGAAGGTGCCGCGCATCGTGCCATGGGGCGCCTGGATGCGTGTCCAGCTGGTGTACTCGAAGCTCTCGCCGGGCTTGAGCACCGGCTGGTGGCCGACCACCGCCAGGCCGCGGACCTCCTCGGTGCGGCCCTCGGCGTCGGTGATGATCCAGTGGCGTGCGATCAGCTGCGCCGTCACGTCGCCGGTGTTGCGGATCGTGATGGTGTAGGCGAAGGCGTGCTGGCCGCTGGCCGGGTCGGACTGCTCGGGCAGCGGCCGCACCACGACGGTGTTGGTGAACTCGGGTCGTGACATGCGGCGCATTCTAGGAGCGCACCTAGAATTCCCTTGATCCCCAGGGCCCATCCGTCATGACCACCTATCGCATCGCTCCCAGCATCCTCTCGGCCGACTTCGCCCGCCTCGGCGAGGAGGTGCGCGACGTGCTCGCCGCCGGCGCCGACTGGATCCACTTCGACGTGATGGACAACCATTACGTGCCCAACCTGACCTTCGGCCCGATGGTCTGCGAGGCGCTGCGCAAGCACGCCGTGACGCCGGCCGGCCATCGCGCGCCGATCGACGTGCACCTGATGGTGCAGCCGGTCGACGCGCTGGCCACCGCGTTCGCGAAGGCCGGCGCCGACCTGGTCAGCTTCCACCCCGAGGCCAGCGCGCACGTCGACCGCACGCTGCAGCTGATCAAGGCCGAGGGCTGCCAGGCTGGCCTGGTGTTCAACCCGGCCACGCCGCTGGACGTGCTCGAGTGGGTGATCGACAAGGTCGACCTGGTGCTGATCATGAGCGTCAACCCGGGCTTCGGCGGGCAGAGCTTCATCCCGGCGGCGCTGAAGAAGGTTGAGCGCGCGAGGAAGATCATCGATGCCAGCGGCCGTGACATCCGCCTCGAGGTCGATGGCGGCATCAAGGTCGACAACATCCGCGCGGTGGCCGACGCCGGCGCCGATACCTTCGTGGCCGGCAGCGCCATCTTCGGCCAGCGCGACTACAAGGCGGTGATCGACGCGATGCGCGCCCGGCTGGCACGCTGAGGCGGCCATGAGCCTCGAGCCGCCCACCTCACTGCCGGACGGCCCGTCCGGCAGCGTGCTGTGCATCGAGGACGATCCGATCTGCCGGCAACTGGTCGAGGGCTTGCTGGTCGGGAACCCGCGCGTGCGCCTCCTGCAGGCTGGCTCCGGCCGTGACGGGGTGGCCATGGCGCAGCGCGAGCGGCCCGATGTGGTGCTGCTGGACATGAACCTGCCGGACATCGGTGGTCTGGAGGTCGTGCGTGCGCTCAGCGAGCCGATCTCCGAGAACCGGCTGCACGTGATCCTGCTGACCGCCGACTCCTTCTCGATCGACGTCGTCAAGGCGATGAGCCTCGGGGCGAAGGACTACTGGCCCAAGCCGATCGAGGCCGCGCGGCTGCTCGCCGGCATCGACCGCGCCCTGGCCGAAGTGGCCGCGCGGCGCGCTCGCGGCGGCGCGTGACAAGAAACGTTACGCGGCGATACCCCGGCGAAAGGACGCGGCGCGCAATGCACCGCAGCATCGGCTTCATCACAACCCGGGCCCGGTGGCCCAGCGAAGGAGCCTGATGATGAAGACCTGGATCAAGCGAACCCTGATCGGCCTGTTCGGCGCCAGCGTGCTGTTCGGCAGCCTGGCGGCCTGCTCGCACGGCCCGCGCCATGGCCATGGCTGGCAGGCGATGAGCGAGGAAGACGCGGCGAAGATGAAGTCGCGCATGGTCGAGAAGGTGGCTGCCCGCCTCGATCTCGACGAGGCGCAGAAGGCCAAGCTCGGCAGCCTCGCCGACGCGCTTCGCGAACAGCGCAATGCGCTCGTGGCCGGCGGCAACCCGCGCGAGCAGATGCAGGCGCTGGTGGCCGGCAGCACCTTCGACCGCGCCGGCGCGAAGGCGCTGGTCGATGCCAAGACCCGCGCGATCGACAGCGGCAGCCCGACGCTGATCGCCGCCTTCGGCGACTTCTACGACAGCCTGCGCCCCGAGCAGCAGGCGAAGGTGCGCGAGTTCATGAACCGGGGGCGCCGTGGCTGGCGCGGCTGAACTGCTCGTGCCGGCGGCCGGCGCGGCGCTCGTGCTGGCCGGCCTCGGCTGGTCGGCCTGGGCGGCGTGGTGCCTCGTGCGCGCGCCCGTCGCGCTGACTCCGGCCGGCGGCCTGCGCGTGCTGGTCGACCACGGCCCGTTCGCCGTCGGTCGCCACCCGATCTACCTCGGCGCGTTGCTGGCCCTGCTCGGCGCGGCGCTGGCGGCGGCGTCGATCGCCGCCTTGCTGGCCGTGGCGGTTCTGTTCGCCGCGCTGCACGGACACGTCGTGCCGCGCGAGGAGGCGCAGCTGCGCCGCCAGTACGGCGGTTGGTACAGTGACTACGCGGCCGAAACGCCGCGCTGGTTCTGACCGACTCCCCATGCCCCGACTGCTGCTGATCGACGACGACGAAGCCCTGGGGGCGCCGCTGGCCACCTACTTCGCGCGCTCGGGCTTCGAGCTGACGCATGCCACGCGGCCGAGCCAGGGCCTCGCGCTGCTGCGCCAAGGCGGCTTCGACGCGGCCATCCTCGACGTCATGCTGCCGGAGATGGATGGCTTCGAGCTCTGCCGCACCATCCGCAAGGACAGCACCGTGCCGATCGTCATGCTCACCGCGCGCGGCGACGTCATGGACCGCGTGGTCGGCCTCGAGCTCGGCGCCGACGACTACCTGCCCAAGCCCTTCGAGCCGCGCGAGCTGCTGGCGCGCATCCAGACCGTGCTGCGCCGCGTGGCGCCGGCGCCGGCCGGCGCGCCCACCGGCCGCGTCTGGCGTTTCGAGGGCCTGGTGATCGACCTCGATCGCCGCAGCGTGCAGCGCAGCGGCGAAGCGGTCGAACTGACCGGCACCGAGTTCGAGCTGCTGACGCTGCTGGCCGGCTCGCCGAACACGGTGTTCCACCGCGACGACATCCTCGAGCGACTGCGCGGCCACGCGGCGGAGGACATCCACACCCGCGCGGTCGACATCCTGGTCAGCCGCCTGCGCCGCAAGCTCGAGCCGCTGCAGTGCATCAAGACCCTGCGCAACGCCGGCTACACCTTCGCCGGGGCGCGAGAGTGAAGCCCCACGCCGGAGCGCGGCGGCGATGGCGCGAGGCGCACCGGCGCTGGCGCCATTCGCTGAGGTGGCGCCTCGTCACGCTGTTCCTGCTGCTCGCGCTGGCCACCACCGCGGTATTCATGTTCGGCACGCAGCGCGCGCTGCAGTCGGGCTGGCAGGGCTGGGTCAAACCCATCGTCGACGACTATGCGGACCGGCTGGTCGCCGAGATCGGCTCACCGCCCGATCCGGCGCGCGCCGCCGCGATCGTGGCGCGGCTGCCGGTCACGATCCGCATCGACGGGCCGCAGGTGCACTACGACTCGCACCCGCGCGACGCGGCGCTGCGCGAACGCCGCTTCGACCCGTCGCACTGGGGCCTGCAGCGCAGCAGCGCCGATGGCCACCAGATCAGTTTCGGGCTGGCCGGTCCGTCGCCCGAGGCACGCCCGCGGCGCCTCGGCTGGTTCACGCTGGCCGGCCTGCTGCTGCTGACCGCGCTGGCCTATGCGTACGTGCGCCACCTGCTCAAGCCGCTGGAGGCGATCGGCGAAGGTGTGGCGCGCTTCGGCCGGGGCGACTTCGCGCAGCCCATCGTGCCGCGCCACGACGACGAACTGGCCGACCTGGCCGGGCGCATCAACCGCATGGCCGGCAGCCTGCAAGGCATGCTCGACGCCAAGCGCGCACTGCTGCTGGCAATCAGCCACGAGCTGCGCAGCCCGCTGACGCGCGCGCGGGTCAACGCCGAGCTGGTGCCCGAAGGCGAGCACCGCGACGCGCTGCTGCGCGATCTCGGCGAGATGCGCGACCTGATCACCGACCTGCTGGAGAGCGAGCGGCTGGCCGCCGGCCACGCGGCGCTGCAGACCGAGGCCGTGGAGCTGGCGGCGCTGGTGCACGAGGTGGCCGCCGGCAACGGCTTCGCGGCGCGGTCGCTGCAGCTTGCGCTCGACGACGGCATCGACACGGTGCAGGCCGACCCGACGCGATTGCGCCTGCTGCTGCGCAACCTGATCGACAACGCCCTGCGCCACAGCGCCGGCGCCGCGCAGCCGCCGACGGTCTTCCTGCGGCGCGCAGAAGGCGGCCTGCTCGAACTCGGCGTGCGCGACCACGGCCCCGGTGTGAGCGAAGAGCAGCTCCAGCACCTGGCCGAGCCCTTCTACCGCGCCGACAGCGCGCGCACGCGCAGCGCCGGCGGCGTCGGCCTGGGGCTGACGCTGTGCCGGCTGGTGGCTCGGGCGCACGGCGGCGAGCTCGTGATCGAGCGCGCCGATCCGGGTCTGCGCGTGGCCATGCGCTGGCCCGCGCAGGCCTGACCCGTCGCCGTCAGCGCCGCTTGTAGACGCCGCAGCCGAGCACCAGGTCGGGCTCGACCGGCTCGACGTACGAGGTCTTGGGGTTGACCTCGCCGGTGGCCGGGTTGGCGAAGTCGTAGTCGACCCAGCCGCCGCCGCGCGTGGCGCAGGCGAAGGCGTCGGCCACCAGCTTGTCGCCGATGACGCCGCGCACCTCGCGCACCGAGGTGCCCACCTTGGCCGCATTGCCGCCGAAGGCGCGGTAGACGCCCTGGCGGTCGAAGGCGAACACGTACATGTCGCGGTCGGTCCAGGCGGTGGCGTCGGCGGTGATCTGCTGCAGCGCCGCCGCGCCGCGCTCGCGGTACAGCGCCACGGCGCGGCGCACCAGCGCGTTGGCCTCGTCGGCGCTGCCCTGGCGCAGCCGGAACGCATGCACCGCGCGCGCCAGCCGATCGGCGCGCTCGCCGAGCTCGGTGGTGCCGTGGCGGGCCTGCTCGACCATCTGCGCGTTGTGCTGGGTGATGCGGTCGAGATCGAACACCGCCTGGGAGATCTGCGCGAGGCCGCTGCTCTGCTGCGAGCTGCTGGCGGCGATGTCGCGCAGGCGGTCGGCGACCTCGCGGATCCCGGCGTGGATCTGGCCAAAGGTGCTGCTGGCGCGCTCGATCTGCTGTGCGCCGGCCGATACGCCGCGCACCGACTCGGCAATCAGGTCCTTGATCTCGCGCGCCGAAGCGGCGCTGCGCTGCGCCAGCGTGCGCACCTCGCCGGCCACCACCGCGAAGCCGCGGCCCTGCTCGCCGGCGCGCGCGGCTTCCACCGCGGCGTTGAGCGCGAGGATGTTGGTCTGGAAGGCGATGCCCTCGATCACGCCGACGATCTCGCGCACGCGGCGCGAGCCGGCCTGGATCTCCTCCATCGAACGCACGGCGCCCTGCACCGCCTCGCCGCCGGTCTCGGCGACGTCGCGCACACGCGCGGCCAGTGCGTCGGCCTGCCCTGCGCCCTGCGCGCTGCGTTCGACGGCCGCGGTCAGCTCCTGCACGCTGGCCGCGGTCTGCTCGAGGTTGGCGGCCTGCGCCTCGGTGCGTTCCGAGAGCGCGCGGCTGTCGCCGGCCAGCTGGTTGCCGGCCTGGGCCACCACCGACGAGTTGCTGCGGATGTCGGCCACCACCTCCGACATGCGGCCGGCCAGCGCCTCGAGCGCGTGGCCGATGGCCGCGAGCTCGTCGCGACCGTTCACGTCGACGCGCGCGGCGAAGTCGCCCTCGGCCATGCGCGCAACGGCCGAGTGCAGCGCGTGCAGCGTGCCGTCGACGGCATGGAAGAGCGCCAGGGCGAAGTAGCCGACCCCGGCCAGCGAGGCCAGCCCCAGCGCGAGCATCGCGCGGCGGTCGAGCCCGAGCTGCGCGCCGGCGGTCAGCGACAGTACGGCCAGCAGGGCCACCGAGCCGAACAGAGCCATGCGGCCCGACCAGCTCAATCGCTGCATGAGCGCCGTGCCGGCGCGCATCAACCATCGGTACGGGTGAACTGATGTCACTTGAGTCATCTCCTCGCGAGTGGAATCGCCCGCTCCTGGCGGCGCGGTGCTCGCTTTTCGACCTCAAGCTCTGGAACTGTAGGGGGTATTTCTCGCCGGGCGAGAAAGTGACTTCAGGTGACGATCAGCGCAAGGAGATTGATGCCACCGGGCAGACGCTGACGCAGTCGCCGCAGCCCGTGCACGCGTCGACGTTCACGCTCAACGACGCGATGCCGCCGAGTGCCGGCACGAAGCGCAGCGCCCGGGTCTCGCAGGCGTCGCCGCACACGCGGCACTCGACGCCGCGGCGGTTCAGGCAGGTGTCGGCCACGTCTACCCGCCACGTGAAGGGCACGGGCATCGCCTGGCGGTCGATCGCAGCCGTGGCGCAGGCCTGCGCGCATTCGCCGCACAGGCTGCAGCCGGCGGCATCGAAGCGGATCTGCGGATAGCCGCCGTCGCCGGCGTGCAGCACGCGGCGCGGGCAGCCGCGCACGCAGTCGCCGCAGCGGGTGCAGTGAGCGGTGAACTGTGCATCGGGCCGCAGCGACCAGGGCGGTCGCGGTGGCGGCGTCACTTCCTTCGCGCTCGCGTCAGCGAGCTTGCCGCGCAGGAAGGACCTGCGTCGCGGATCCATCGTGAACTGGAACTCCTTGGGGTATGCCCTTTGACGGTGGTCAAGTGCGGCCCACTGTGGTGCACGCACAGTGCGACCACTTTTTCAAACCGGAGCCGTCGGTGAGCATTCTCGGGGCAGTCGTTCGGGTTCGTCCGCAGCATCGCGTCGACGTGGTCTCGCGCGCCAGCGCGCTGCCCGGCGTCGACGTGGCGCTCGATCCGGGCGACGGTCGCCTGGTGGTGGTGCTGGAGGACGCCGAGGTCGACGGCACCGTGCACAGTGCCGCTGCCACGCTCGCCGCCATCGCGATGTGGCCCGAGGTGCTCAACACCTCGCTGGTCTACGAGTACTCCGGCCCCGATGCGCCGCCGGCCGGCTCCGGCGCCGTGGAGGACTACCGCGCCTGGCGCGGCAGCCTGAAAGACTGGGCAGGCCAGTCGACTTGAGGCGTCCTTGAACCCCTTCAAGGAAATGACCCTGGCGCTCGCGCAGGATTGACCCGACCGAGACAGACACCCCCGCCAAGGCGCCCGTGCGCCGCATGGAGAACCGAAGATGCAAGCCAACCGCCGTGACTTCCTCAAGACCCAGGCCCTGACCGCCAGTGCCGCCGCGGCCGGCATCCCGATCACCGCCATCGGCGCCGCCGCGCAGCCGGCCGCACCGGCCGACGGCGCGGTGCGCTGGGACAAGGCGCCGTGTCGCTTCTGCGGCACCGGCTGCGCGGTGATGGTCGGCGTGCAGGATGGCCGCGTGGTGGCCACGCAGGGCGACCCGGATGCGCCGGTCAACCGCGGCCTGAACTGCATCAAGGGCTACTTCCTGTCCAAGATCATGTACGGCAAGGACCGTCTGACGACGCCGCTGATGCGCCAGAAGAACGGCCAGTACGACAAGAACGGCGAGTTCGTGCCGGTGAGCTGGGACGAGGCCTTCGACCTGATGGCCGCGAAGTGGAAGGAGGCGCTCAAGAGCGACGGTCCGGCCGGCGTGGGCATGTTCGGCTCCGGCCAGTGGACCATCTTCGAGGGCTACGCCGCCGCCAAGCTCT
Source organism: Piscinibacter sp. (assembly GCF_050175855.1). Lineage (GTDB taxonomy): Bacteria > Pseudomonadota > Gammaproteobacteria > Burkholderiales > Burkholderiaceae_C > Piscinibacter. Next base: position 674 of record NZ_JBFXIO010000137.1, on the reverse strand, counting down.
GGAAGGCGGGCTTCCGCTCCAACAACCTCGACCCCAACGCGCGCCACTGCATGGCCAGCGCGGTGGCCGGCTTCATGCGCACCTTCGGCATCGACGAGCCGATGGGCTGCTACGACGACATCGAGCAGGCCGATGCCTTCGTGCTCTGGGGCAGCAACATGGCCGAGATGCACCCGGTGCTGTGGAGCCGCATCACCGACCGGCGCCTGTCGAACCCGAACACCAAGGTCGCCGTGCTCTCGACCTTCGAGCACCGCAGCTTCGACCTGGCCGATCTGCCGATCGTCTTCACGCCGCAGACCGATCTGGCGATCCTCAACTACATCGCGCACTACCTGATCAGCAACAAGAAGGTCGACGTCGAGTTCGTCAAGAAGCACGTCAACTTCAAGAAGGGCGCCGACGACATCGGCTACGGGCTGCGCCCGGCGCATGCGCTGGAGAAGGACGCCAAGAGCAACGGCTACGCCGGCGCCGACGGCAAGCCCAAGGGCAACCCGAACGACTCGACGCCGAGCAGCTTCGAGGAGTTCGCCAGGTTCGTCAGCGAGTACACCGCCGAGAAGGTGAGCAAGCTCTCCGGCGTGCCGGTCAAGCAGCTGGAAGACCTGGCCAAGCTGTATGCCGACCCGAAGGTCAAGGTGATGTCGCTGTGGACCATGGGCTTCAACCAG
>NZ_JBFXIO010000136.1:0-11466 GCF_050175855.1 Piscinibacter sp. | reverse complement strand
CGCGGCAGTGACGGGCGAGGCGCCAGCGCTGGCCTGGGGGCTGCTGCTGGGCAACCTGTTCTGGGTGCTGGCCTACGACACCGAGTACGCGATGGTCGACCGCGACGACGACCTGAAGATCGGCATCCGCACCTCGGCGATCACGCTCGGCCGCTTCGACGTGGCCGGCGTGATGCTGTTCTACGCGGCGTTCCTCGCGATCTGGGCCTGGCTGGGCGCAGGCCTCGGCTTCGGCGGGCCGTACTTCGCCGGCCTGGCGGCTGCAGGCGCCATCGCCGGCTGGCACTACACGCTGATCCGCACGCGCACGCGCGAGGGCTGCTTCCGCGCCTTCCGCCTCAACCACTGGGTCGGCTTCGCGGTGTTCGCGGGCGTGCTGGCGGACTTCGCGCTGCGCTGAGCCACTCGCGCCCCAAGCCGGCGCACGGCGCACCGCGCCGGACCATCCCGACTCGGCCCGACACTCCGCCACCGCCGAGGTGAATCGCCCCGCATCGGGCGTGGCATGGTTTGTGCTGCATGCCTGCTTGTATACCAGCAGGTGCACCTATACCGTGAACACGCCCCTCGTCACGCTCGCCGACTGGCAGCAGGCCTACCGCGACGGCGCCTCGCCTGCCGCACTGCTGGGCGCGCTGCACGCCAAGATGGCGGCGCGCCTCGACGACGCGGCGGTGATCCGGCTGATCGACGAGACCGAGCTGCGCGCGCGGCTCGACACGCTGGCCGAAGCGGCCCGTCACCACGCCGACCGCGGCGCCCTGCTGGCCGCGATGCCGCTGTTTGGCGTGCCCTTCGCGGTCAAGGACAACATCGACATCGAAGGCATCGAGACCACCGCGGCCTGCCCGGCCTTCGCGTACCGCGCGGCGCGCAGCGCCTCCGTGGTTCGCAGGCTCGAGGCGGCAGGCGCCGTGTGGATCGCCAAGACCAATCTCGACCAGTTCGCGACCGGGCTGGTCGGCACCCGCTCGCCCTACGGTCGCCCGGCGAGTGCGTTCGCCGCCGATCGCATCAGTGGCGGCTCCAGCGCCGGCTCGGCGGTGCTGGTCGCGCGCGGCGACGTGCCGTTCGCGCTGGGCACCGACACGGCAGGCTCCGGCCGCGTGCCCGCCGGCTTCAACCAGCTCGTTGGCCTGAAGCCCACGCCCGGCCGCGTCAGCACCGCGGGCGTCGTGCCGGCCTGTCGCAGCCTCGACTGCGTGTCGGTGTTCGCGCACACGGTGGACGACGCGGCCGCCATCCTGGCCACCCTCGAAGGCGCCGACGCCGCCGACAGCTACAGCCGCTTCGCGCCGGGGCCGATGGCCTGGGCGCCGCGCCTGCGCGTGGGCGTGCCGGCGCAGCCTGGGTTCTTCGGTGATGCCGGCTACGCGACGGCCTGGCCGCAGGCCGTCGACGCGCTGGCCTCGATGGGCCATGAGCTGGTGCCGGTCGACTTCGGCGAGCTGCACGAGGTCGCGGCGCTGCTGTACGAAGGCCCCTGGGTCGCCGAACGCCACGCCGCGGTCCGCACGCTGCTGGCCGCGCAGCCGCAGGCCTTCGACGACACGGTGCGCAGCGTGATCTCGCGCGCAATCGGGCTGAGCGCCACCGACGCCTTCGAGGCGATATACCGGCTGCGCGAGCTCGCGCAGCGCGCCGCCGCCATCTGGTCAACCTGCGACGTACTGATGGTGCCCACCACCACCGGCCACCCCCGCTTTGCCGAGGTGGATGCCGACCCGATCGGCGTGAACTCGCGCCTGGGCCACTACACCAACTTCGTCAACCTGCTCGACTGGTGCGCGATCGCGGTGCCGGCCGGCACCACGACGGCGCAGCTGCCCTTCGGCGTGACCTTCATCGCGCCGTCCGGCCACGACGCTGCGCTGGCGCGCTTCGCGCGCGGCTGGCAGCAGGCCCGCGCCCTGCCGCTGGGCGCGACGCACGCGCAGCGCGAGCTGCCGTCGGCTGTACCGGCCGCCTGGCCGGCGCATGCGCCGGTGCTGCCGATCGCGGTGGTCGGCGCCCATCTCTCGGGCCTGCCGCTGAACGGCCAGCTGCTCGAGCGCGGTGCGGTGCTGCTCGAGGCCACCAGCACCGCGCCGCGCTACCGGCTGCATGCGCTGCCCGGCACGGTGCCGCCCAAGCCCGGCCTGGTGCGCGACGAAGCCGACGGCCACGCCATCGCGCTCGAGGTCTGGGCGATGCCGCAGGCCGCGGTGGGCAGCTTTCTTGCATTGATCCCCGCGCCGCTCGGCCTGGGCTCCATCGAGCTCGCCGATGGCCGCCGCGTGCACGGCTTCCTGTGCGAGGCGCACGCCGTTGCCGATGCGCCCGACGTCAGCGCCTTCGGCGGCTGGCGCGCCTACCTCGCCTCCCTTCGTTGACCCAGGAGTAGTCATGGACCGTCGTCGCTTCATCCAGTCGGGCAGTGCCGCCGCGGCACTGGGCAGCCTGCCGTTCGCCGCACGGGCCCAGTCTCGCCCGAAGGACGTGCTGATCGTCGCCAACGAGTTCGGCCCGAACTCGCTGGACATCCACACGGTCGGCGCCAACCGTCCCAGCTACGGCGTGAGCTGGCTGTGCTACGACCGGCTGATGACCTACGGGAAGAAGACGCTTCCCGATGGCCGCGTGGTCTATGACCGCAACAAGCTCGAGCCCGAGCTGGCCGAGAGCTGGCAGGTGGCGCCGGACGGTGGCTCGGTGACCTTCAAGCTGCGCAAGAACGCCAAGTTCCACGACGGCACGCCCGTCACCGCGAAGGACGTGAAGTGGAGCTTCGACCGCGCGGTGACGGTCGGCGGCTTCCCGACCTTCCAGATGGCCGCCGGATCGCTGGAGAAGCCCGAGCAGTTCGTCGTCGTCGACGACCACACCTTCATGGTCAAGTTCCTGCGCAAGGACAAGCTGACCATGAACGACCTCGCGGTGCCCGTGCCCTGCGTGTTCAACAGCGAGCTGGTGAAGAAGAACGCCACCGCGGCCGATCCCTGGGGCCTGGCCTGGACGCGCAACAACACCGCCGGCGGCGGCGCGTTCAAGGTCGAGGCCTTCCGGCCCGGCCAGGAGATCGTCTATGTGCGCTACGACGACTGGAAGAGCGGGCCGGCGCCGAAGCTGCGCCGCATCGTCCAGCGCGAGGTGCCCAACGCCGGCAACCGCCGCGCGCTGCTGCTCAAGGGCGACATCGACATCACCTACGACCTGCCGCCGAAGGATTTCTCCGAGCTCTCGAAGGAAGGCGCGGCCGTCAAGGTGACCAGCACGCCGATCGAGAACGCGATGTTCTACCTCGGCATGAACGTCACCAAGGCGCCGTTCGACAACCCGAAGATCCGCCAGGCGGTGGCACTGGCGCTGCCCTACGACAAGATGTTCGACAGCGCGCTGTACGGCCGCGCCATCAAGCTGTACGGCGCGCCGGGCATGAAGGTGACCAGCACCGCCTGGCCGCAGCCGACCGGCTACCGCACCGACATCGCCAAGGCCAAGGCGCTGATGGCCGAGGCCGGCGCCGGCGCCGGCTTCGAGACCACGCTGAGCTTCGACCTGGGCAGCGGCACGATCAGCGAACCGATGGCCATCCTGATCCAGGAGTCGCTGGCGCAGATCGGCATCAAGGCGCAGATCAACAAGATCCCCGGCGCCACCTGGCGCGCGGCGCTGCTGAAGAAGGACATGCCGATGGTCATCAACCGCTTCGGCGGCTGGCTGGACTTCCCCGAGTACTTCTTCTTCTGGTGCTACCACGGCCAGAACGCCGTGTTCAACACGATGAGCTACCAGAACGCGAAGCTGGACAAGATCATCACCAACGCGCGCTTCGCCGAGAGCAAGACGCTGTACGACTCGTTCGTGAAGGACATGATCCAGATCGCCTACGACGAGGTGCCGCGGATTCCGCTGTTCCAGCCGACCATGGACGTGGCCATGCAGAAGGACGTGCAGGGCTACATGTACTGGTTCCACCTGCAGCCGGACTACCGGCAGCTCTTCAAGGCCTGAGCCATGAGCGCGCTGACGCCGCCGCAGGTCGAGGCCGTCGTGAAGGCCAACGCCGAGCTGCTCGGCCTGCCGATCGCCGCCGAGCACCGGCCCGGCGTGATCGCCTTCTTCACGCTGGCCGCCGGCATGGCCGAGCGCGTGATGGCCGAGCCGCTGACGCCGCACGACGAATCCGGCAGCGTGTTCAGGCCGCTGGCACCTCGCGGGCCGCTGACGTGAGGCCGGCATGAAGGCCCTGGAGATCGCGGCCCAGGTGCGCAGCGGCGCCGTCTCGGCGTCGAGCGTGGTCCATGCCAGCCTGGCGCTGATCGAGGCCAGCGAGCCCAAGGTCAACGCCTTCACCGCGGTGCTCGCCGAGCGGGCGCGCAAGCGCGCCGCGCAGATCGACAAGCACGCGCGGCGCGCCGAGCTGTCGCTGGCCGGCGTGCCCTTCGCGGTGAAGAACCTGTTCGACATCGCCGGGCTGCCGACGCTGGCGGGCTCGAAGATCGAGCGCGTCAGCCCGCCGGCCGGCCGCGATGCGCTGCTGGTGCGACGCATGGAGGCCGCCGGCGCGGTGCTGGTGGGCGCGCTCAACATGGACGAGTACGCCTACGGCTTCACCACCGAGAACTCGCACTACGGGCCGACGCGCAACCCGCACGACCTCGCGCGCGTTGCCGGCGGTTCCTCGGGCGGATCGGCCGCCGCCGTGGCCGCCGGCCAGGTGCCGCTGACGCTGGGCTCCGACACCAACGGCTCGATCCGCGTGCCGGCGTCGCTGTGCGGCACCTTCGGCCTGAAGCCGACCTACGGCCGGCTGCCGCGGCTGGGCAGCTACCCGTTCGTGGCCAGCCTCGACCACCTCGGCCCCTTCGCGCGCAGCACGGCCGACCTCTCGGCCGCCTACGACGCGCTGCAGGGCCCGGCGAGCGACGACCCGCACTGCGCGATGCGCCCGCCGGAGCCCACGCGCGCGTCGCTCGGCGCCGGCGCCGACGGCCTGCGCATCGCCGTGCTCGGCGGCTGGTTCCGCGAGATGGCGATGGCCGAGGCGCTGGCCGCGGTCGACGCGGTGGCGCAGGCGCTGGGCACCTCGCGGCTGGTCGAGCTCGAGGGCGTGGACCGCGCGCGCGCTGCGGCCTTCCTGATCACCAACGCCGAAGGCGCGGCGCTGCACCTGCCCGACCTGCGCCGGCGCGCCCAGGATTTCGAGCCGCTGTCGCGCGACCGCTTCCTCGCCGGCGCGCTGCTGCCGGCGGCCTGGATCGCCCAGGCACAGCGCGTGCGCCAGGCTTTCGCGCAGCGCATGGCACGCGTGTTCGAGACGGTCGACGTGCTGCTCGCGCCGGCCACGCCGTGCGTGGCCCCGCTGATCGGCACCGAGTGGCTGGAGATCGACGGCCAGCGGCTGCCGGCGCGGGCGAGCATGGGAGCGCTGACGCAGCCGATCTCGTGCATCGGGCTGCCAGTGGTGACGGTGCCGCTGTGGGGCATGAACCCGGCGCTGCCGCACCTGCCGATCGGCGTGCAGGTGATCGCCGCGCCCTGGCGCGAGGACCATGCGCTGCGCGTGGCCGCGCAGCTCGAGGCGCTCGGCCTGTGCAGCGCACCGGTGGCGAGGGCCCTGTGACGATCGACGCGCTCGCCATCAACCTGCCCGACGTGCATGCCGAGGTCAGCGCCGTCTTCGCGTTGTATGAGCAGGCGCTGACGGGCAATGACGTGGCCGTGCTGGATCAGCTGTTCTGGCCATCGCCGCACACCGTGCGCTACGGGGTCGGCGAGAACCTGGTCGGCATCGAGGCCATCCGCGCCTTCCGTGCGGCGCGCTCGCCGGCCGGCCTGGCGCGAACGCTGCGCCACACCGTGATCACCACCTTCGGCCGCGACTTCGCGACCGCGATGACCGAGTACGTGCGGCCCACCGGCACCGGCCGCCAGAGCCAGACCTGGGTACGCACCGACGCACCCGGCCATGGCGGCTGGCGCGTCGTGGCCGCCCACGTGAGCCTGCTGCCGCCAGCCCCCACCCAACCCTGAACGAGGAGAACCCGATGAGCCAGCACCCCACCCACGATGCCCTGCGCCGCCGCCTGCTCGCCGCCGGTGCGCTCGGCGCCGGCTCGCTCGCGCTGCCCGGCGCGCTGCGCGAGGCGCTCGCCCAGGCGCCGCTGACCGTCGGCGTGATCTACGTCGGGCCGAAGGGTGACTTCGGCTACAACCAGGCGCAGGCCCAGGCTGCCGCGGCGCTGAAGAAGATGCCGGGCATCAAGGTGGTTGAGGAAGAGAACGTGCCCGAGACCGTCGCCGTCCAGAAGACGATGGAGGCGATGATCAACCAGGACAAGGCCACGCTGATCTTCCCGACTTCGTTCGGCTACTTCGATCCGCACATGATCAAGGTCGCGGAGAAGTACCCCAAGGTGCGCTTCGCCCACTGCGGCGGCCTGTGGACGCAGGGCAAGCACCCGGCCAATACCGGCAGCTACTTCGGCTACATCGACGAGTGCCAGTTCCTCGCCGGCGTGGTGGCGGGCTACACCAGCAAGACCAAGAAGCTCGGCTTCATCGCCGCCAAGCCGATCCCGCAGGTGCTGCGCAACATCAACGCCTTCACGCTCGGTGCGCGCATGGTCGATCCGGCCATCACCACGCGGCTGATCTTCACCGGCGAGTGGTCGATGCCGGTCAAGGAAGCCGAGGCGGCCACCAGCCTGATCGACCAGGGCGTGGACGTGCTGACCTGCCACGTCGACAGCCCGAAGGTGATCATGGAGACGGCCGAGAAGCGCGGCATCTTCTGCAGCGGCTACCACGCCAGCCAGGCCGCGCTCGCGCCCAAGGGCTACCTCACCGGCGCCGAGTGGGACTGGGCCACGCCCTACGGCGCGCAGGTCAAGGCCGCGCAGTCGGGCGCGCCGATGCCCAACTTCCTGCGCGGCGGCCTGAAGGACGGCTACGTGAAGATGTCGCCGTACGGCGCCGCCGTGGGCGCGCCGGCGCGGGCCAAGGCCGACGAGATCAAGGCCGCGATGCTCAAGGGCGGCTACGTCATCTTCAAGGCCGGCCTCAAGGACAACAAGGGCAATGCCGTCGTCGCCAAGAACCTTGACCAGTTCGACGGCGAGCTCGAGAAGATGAACTACCTGGTCGAGGGGGTGGTGGGTTCCATCCCCGGATGAGCGTGGCTCCCCCCCGTAGCGCCTTCGGCGCTCCCCCCCAGGGGGGCGCCGCCAGCGGACCGGCACAGCCGGATCCGCGGCGACTGCTCGGCACGCTCGGGCTGGCTGCGCAGCCCTTGCTCCCGGCTGCCGCGGCGCTGCTGATCACGGTGCTGCTGTTTTCGCTGGCCGTGGCGCTGGCGGGCTTCGATCCGCTGGAGGTCTGGGGGCTGATCGTGCTGGGCGGGTTCGGCGATGCGTTCGCGTGGCAGAACACGCTGCAGCGCGCGGCGCCGCTGCTCCTCACCGGGCTGGCGGTGGCGCTGCCGGCGCAGGCCGGGCGCGTGATCATCGGCAACGAAGGTGCGCTCGCGCTCGGCGGGCTGGCGGCGGCGGCGATCGGGGCGACGCTGGCGGATGCGCAGGCCGGGCCCATGCTGGTCTGGCCGGCGATGGCGCTGGCCGGCGCGCTGGCCGGCGGCGCGTGGATCGGTGCGGTCGGCTGGCTGCGCGAGCGGCGCGAGGTCAACGAGACGATCGCCTCGCTGCTGATGTCCTTCATCGCGATCGCGCTGTTCAACCAGATCGTCGAGACGGTGCTGCGCGACCCGGCCAGCCTGAACAAGCCGTCGACGCAGCCGCTGCCCGATGCGCTGCTGCTGCCGACCATGCCGGGCCTGGACGTGCACTGGGGCCTGGTGCTGGGCATCGCCGTCGCGCTGGCGGCCTGGGGCGTGATGCGGTTGACGCCGCTGGGCCTGGCGCTGCGCGTGGCTGGCGGCAACCCGCGCACCGCCCTCGGCGTCGGGCTGCCGGTGCCGCTGCTGACCATCGGCGCCTGCGCCACCGGCGGGGCCTGCGCAGGGCTGGCCGGCGCGGTGGAGGTCGGCGCGGTGCATGGCGCGGCCAATGCCTCGCTGCTGGCCGGCTATGGCTACACCGGCATCCTGATCGCCTTCGCGGCACGCTTCTCGCCGGCCGGCGTGGTGCCGGTGGCCATCCTCGTCGGCGGCATCGCCGCCAGCGGCAGCCTGCTGCAGCGCCGTCTCGGCCTGCCCGACGCCTCGGTGACCGTGCTGCTCGGCTTCGCCTTCGTCGCGCTGATCGCCTGCGAGACGCTGCGCGGCCGCTCCTGGCTGGGGGCACGCCGTGGCTGACGCGAGCACGCTGGGCTGGTGGGGCGTGCCGCTGGCCATCCTCGGCGGCGCGATCCGCGTCGGCACGCCGCTGCTGTGGGTCAGCCTCGGCGAGACGGTCACCGAGAAGGCCGGCCGCATCAACCTCGGCCTGGAGGGCACGCTGCTGATGGGCGCGATGACCGCCTATGCGGTGGCGCTGGCCAGCGGCAGCCCGTGGCTGGGCGTGCTGGCCGCCGCCGCGGTGGGCGTCGTGCTCGGCGCGCTGCACGGTGCGCTGTGCAGCCTGGCGCGCGTCAACGACACCGCGATGGGCATCGCGCTGATGCTGGCCGGCTCGGGGCTGGCGTTCTGGCTCGGCAAGCCGCTGATCCAGCCGAGCGCGCCCGACCTGGGCGCGATCCCGCTGGGCGGCTGGTCGTCGGAGCCGGCGGTGCAGGCGGCGCTGTCGCTGAACCCGCTGTTTCTCGTCGGCGTGGCGCTCGCCTTCGCGGTATGGTGGGCCCTGGCCCACACCCGCTTCGGCCTGCGCCTGCGCGTGGTCGGCGACAGCGAGAACGCCGCGCGCGCCTTCGGTCTCTCGCCGGCCGGCTACCGGGTGGCGGCCACCGCCTTCGGCGGCGCCTGCGCCGGCGTCGGCGGGGCTTCGCTGTCGCTGGTCTACCCCGGCGCATGGAGCGAGGCGCTGTCCAGCGGACAGGGCGTGATGGCGGTGGCGCTGGTCATCTTCGCGCGCTGGGACCCGCGCCGCTGCGTGCTCGCCGGGCTGCTGTTCGGCGGCGCCAGCGCGATCAGCCCGGCGCTGCAGGCGCTGGGCTACAGCCAGGGCTACTACCTGCTGGCCGCGCTGCCCTACGTGCTGACGCTGGCGCTGCTCATCGGCCTGGGCAAGCCCGGGCCGAGCCACGGCGCGCCGGGTGAACTCTCACTGAACCGCTGACGCCATGAAGCCCTTCGAGACGATCGCAGCGAACCCCTATCCGTGGCCCTGGGACGGTGACTTCACGCCGGCCAACACGGCGCTGGTGATCATCGACATGCAGACCGACTTCTGCGGCATCGGCGGCTACGTCGACCGCATGGGCTACGACCTGTCGCTGACGCGCGCGCCGATCGCGCCGATCCGCGCGCTGCTCGATCGCGCGCGCGCCGCGGGCCTGCACGTGATCCACACCCGAGAAGGCCACCGGCCCGACCTCGCCGACCTGCCGGCCAACAAGCGCTGGCGCTCGCAGCGCATCGGCGCGGGCATCGGCGACCCCGGCCCGGCAGGGCGCATCCTGGTGCGCGGCGAGCCGGGCTGGCAGATCATCGACGAGCTGGCCCCGCGCGAAGGCGAGCCGGTGATCGACAAGCCCGGCAAGGGCTCGTTCTGCGCCACCGACCTCGAGCTGATCCTGCACACGCGCGGCATCCGCAACCTCATCCTCACCGGCATCACCACCGACGTGTGCGTGCACACGACGATGCGCGAGGCCAACGACCGCGGCTTCGAGTGCCTGATCGTCAGCGACGGCACCGGCGCCACCGACCGCGGCAACCACGAGGCGGCGCTGAAGATGGTGACGATGCAAGGCGGCGTGTTCGGCGCGGTGGCCTCGTCCGCGGCGATCCTGGCGGCGATGGGCTGAGCGGCCATGAGCGACTTGATTCCGCCCCAGCCCGAGCCGACCGGCGCGGCCCGCGTCGAGTTGCTGAACTTCAGCAAGCGCTTCGGCGCGCTGCAGGCGCTCGACGAGGTCTCGCTGACCGTCGAGGCCGGCAGCATGCACGCGCTGCTCGGCGAGAACGGCGCCGGCAAGTCGACGCTGGTCAAGTCGCTGATCGGCTTCTACCGCGCCGATGCCGGCAGCGTGGTGGTCGATGGCCGCGAACGCGAGATCGCCAGCCCGAAGGATGCGGCAGCGCTCGGCCTGGGCATGATCTTCCAGCACTTCACCGTGGTGCCGGGCATGACGGTGGCCGAGAACCTCGCGCTGGCGCGGCGCGACCTCGCCGCCATCGTCGACTGGAAGGCCGAGCGCGCGGCGCTGGCCGGCTTCATGCGCACGGCGCCGTTTCCGCTCGCGCTCGACGCCCGCGTGGCCGAGCTGGCTGCCGGCGAGAAGCAGAAGCTGGAGATCCTCAAGGCGCTGTATGCGCGGCGCCGCTTCCTGGTGCTCGACGAACCGACCTCGGTGCTGACGCCGCTGGAGGCCGACGAGGTGCTCGGCCGCGTGAAGGCGATGTGCCGCGAGGGCCTGCTCACCGTGCTGATCATCACGCACAAGTTCCGCGAGGTGTTCGGCTTCTGCGACGAGGTGACGGTGCTGCGCCGCGGCCGGCGCACCGGCGCGGCGCCGGTGGCGGCCACCTCGCGCGACGAGCTGGCGGGCTGGATGATGGGTGTGGCCACCGATGCCGCCGCATTGCCGGCCGGCACCGCGAGCGACACGACCACCGCCACGCCGGCCGCCACCCCGGCGACGGCCGCGCCCGCGGCGGCACCCCGGCTCGTGGTGCGGCAGCTCGCGGTGGCCGGCCACGAAGGCCGGCGTGCCATCGACGCACTCGACTTCGAGGTGCGGCCGGGCGAGATCGTCGGCGTGGCCGGCGTCTCCGGCAACGGCCAGCGCGAGCTGCTGGCTGCGCTGACCGGCGTGCTGCCGATCGCCGGTGGCCAGGTGCTGGTCGACGGCCAGCCCTTCCGCCCGACGCGCGCGCAGATGCAGCGCCTGGGCGTGCGCAGCCTGCCCGAGGAACCGCTGCACAACGGCTGCGTCGGCCGGCTCTCGGTGGCCGAGAACCTCGCACTGCGCAATTTCGACCGCGCGCCGCTGGCCCGCGGGCCGTGGCTGTCGCGCGCGGCGATGCGCAGCCAGGCGCTGGCGCAGATTGCTGCCTACCGCGTCAAGACGCCGGGGCCGGAGGCGCCGATCGAGACGCTGTCCGGCGGCAACGTGCAGCGCGCGGTGCTGGCCCGCGAGCTCAGCGAGAGCCCGCGCCTGCTGATCGTCGCCAACCCCTGCTTCGGGCTGGACTTCCAGGCCACCGCGGAGATCCATGCCCGGCTGCGCGCCGCGCGCGACGGCGGTGCCGGCGTGCTGCTGATCAGCGAAGACCTCGACGAACTGCTCGCCCTGGCCTCGCGGCTGCTGGTGCTGTCGCACGGCCGCGTGGCGCTGCAGTGCCCGACCGCCGGCGCCGACATCGGC
>NZ_JBFXIO010000135.1:0-11519 GCF_050175855.1 Piscinibacter sp. | reverse complement strand
AGTACGACGCGCCGATGCTCAGGCTCTCGTTCAGCTGCCCCATGTAGCCCACCCGCAGTCCGAACCCGCTTGCGCTGTCGGTGCCGACGTTGGTGACGCTTCCGGGCGATCCGGTGAAATCGGGGATCGGTGCGCCCGGGTTGTCGAAGGCCTGGAGGCCCTGCGCCTTGAAGCGCTGGTAGCCCAGCAGCAGCGAGAGTCCCACGGAATGCTGGCTGTTCAGCTTGTAGGCCACCGTCGGCGCCACCACCAGCTGGATCAGGTCGACGCCCAGCGTGCCGCTGCCGCACAGCGCATTGGCCGGACCGGCACCGCAGTTGAAGTTGCCTTGCGGGTAGGTGGTGTTCATGCCACCGTTGCCGTAGACGGTGACCCCTACCGACAGGTCACTATTGAGCATGCGGTTGTAGCCCATCTCTGGCACGAGGAAGTAGCGCTTGTCGCTCGTCACCTTGCCGTTCAGGCTGGGGATCTCCGTGGCGCCCGAGCGCTCGGCGTCGCGGTCGGGCATGAACACCTCGGCGCCGACATCGAAGCGCGAGCCGGTCCAGACCATCGACGCGGGGTTGTTGGCGCCGCCGTAGGCATCCTGGGCGAGGGCGGTAGAGACGCCGCCCATGCCCTTGGCCTTCATGCCGTAGCCGTGCGGGAAGTAGCCGTTGGTGGCGAAGGCCGGGCCGGCAACGAGCGCCGCGGCGAGGGCGATCGTCTTGAGGGGGAAGCGAAGGCGGGTCATGGCTTGTCTCCTGTCCTAGTAATAGGTCTGTGTGTCGATCGAAGGAACTCGTTGGCCCCTACCAGCGTGCGAGGACGCGACCGTCCTCGACCCGGCTCTCCCAACGTGTGAGCGGGGTGTTGCCCTTGGCGATGCACGCACCGCTGCGGATGTCGAAGGCCCACTCGTGCTTCGGGCAGGTCAGCGTGTGGCCATGCAGCGCGAGGTGGGGGATGTCGGTGGTCTGGTGCGGGCAGCGGCTGTCGTAGACGCGCCACTCGTCGCCCTCGCGGTGCACGAACAGGGCGCGGCCGTCGCACTCGATGCGCCTGGTCTGCCCGCTGGCCAGTTCGTCGGTGCCGATCACGTCGTGCCAGCGGGTCTCGCCGTGCAGCGCCTCCGGGCTGAAGCCCGGCAGGTTCATCTCGAGGATGATGTCGGTGGCCCAGACGATCTTCGCCAGGCCCAGCGCCGGGAAGGCCATCAGCAGGGCGTCGAGCACCTCCATCGGCGTACAGCCCTCGCGCAAGGCGCGGTTGAGGTACTGCTTGAAGCCCCGCTCGGTCTGCGCGTGCACCTTGGTGATCACCGAGATCAGGTTGCGCGTCTTCGGGTCGAGGTGCTTGCCGCACTCCTTGAGGAACTTGAAGTAGTGGCCCACCGCGTCGGGGCGGGCCTTGACGAGGTAGTTGAGCGCGTCGCTCATGCGGGTCTCCGGGGCGTGGAAGAAGGCGAGGCGCACACCAGCACCGGCCGCTCGGCCAGGCCGATGACCTTCTGCGCGACGTCGCCCAGCCAGGCGCGCGGCAGGGCCTCGGCGCGGTGGCGGCCGATCACGAGCAGGTCGGCGCCGGTGTCGCGCAGTGCATCGACGATGCGCTCGTGGGGGCGGCCGGACAGCAGCCGGCTGTCGACCTCGATGCCGAAGCCGCGCGCAGTGGCCAGCGCGGCGCGCAACGTGCGCTCGGCGGCCTCGTGGCGGCCGGCGGCATCGGCCACGCTGGCCAGCGTCAGCGGCAGGCCGCACTCGGCGGCGATGGCCGCGGCGGTGGCCACCGGCGTCATGTCGGCCGTCTCGGGCTCGATGGCCGCCAGCACCCGGCGTGACCACATCCCCGCGCCGCGCGGCACCACCATCACGCTGCAGCGCACGTGGGTCACCACGTTGCGCACCATCTCGCCGACCAGCAGGTTGGCCAGCAGGCCACGCTTGCCGCGGCGCCGGATCACGAGCAGGTCGGTGCCCCGTTCGGCGGCCTCGTCGACGATCTCTCGCCAGGGCTCGGGCCCGCGGCGCGCCTGCAGCTCGAGGGCCAGGCCGGCGCGTTTCGCGTCGGCCAGCAGAGCGCCGATGCGCTCGCCGGCCTGCGCCTCGGCATGGGCTGCCAGCTGCGGCGCGATCGCCTCGTACTCGGGGTTGCTGGCGATCGGCAGCACGGCGCGCAGCGGCAGGCCGCAGCGATGCGCGAGCGCGAACGCGAGCGTCTCGGCACCCTCGTCCTGCTCGGAGTGCTCGGTGGCGAGCAGCAGGTTCGAGAAGGGCTGGGTCACCGCCGTGCTCCGCGTCAATGGCCGGCCGTGAGCAGGCCGGAGGCAGCCAGCAGCAGCACTGCGACCTCGGCCACGCACAGGCCGGCGTAGAGCCGGTCGCCCTGGCGCAGGTACAGCGGCACCGAGGCCAGCAGCGCCAGCACCGAGGCGCCGGCCAGCAGGCCGATGCCGATCAGGTTGGCGATGTCGCCGCGGTGGGCATGACGCAGCCAGCCCCATCCGTCCGGCAGGCCGGTGGCCGCGAGGAACTGCGACACCGGCAGGTTCCACACCTCGGGCAGGCGCGAGTGCGGCACGTGCGGGTCGACCAGGCCGACGCCGTAGGCGAGGAACACCACGATCAGCAGCGCCAGGCCGACCCGCGTGCCCCACTCGAGCCAGCGGGCGTAGCGCAGCTGTTCGGGTGGCTGCGTGATGCTGCTCGGCTCCACGGCCAGCGCGCCCGGCTCGACGGGCTTCATGGCCACACCCCCGTGCCCTTGAGCAGCGCGCGCAGGCCGGCGAACAGCAGCACGCCGATCACCATGCGACGGATCACCGAGCCCTTGAGCACGTCGAGCAGTCGCGCGCCGATCTTGGCGCCGAGCATCATGCCGATCACCGACGGCACGGCGATCATCGGCAGCACCGCGCCCTTGTTGACGTAGACCCAGGCGGCCGACGAATCCACCAGCGACAGCACCAGCCCCGAGGTGCCGGCGGAGACCTTCAGCGGCGCGCCCATCAGCAGGTTCAGCGCCGGCACGTTGGCCCAGCCCGCACCGATGCCGAACATGCCGGCCAGCACGCCGATGCCGAGGAAGACCACCAGCCCGATGCCGCTGCGATGCACCTGCCAGTCGACGCGGCGGCGCGTCGCGCCGTCGACGAACACGCCGTGCAGCGCCAGCGCCGTGGACAGGCGGTCCGGCGCGGCGACGACCGGGAACTCCGACTTCTTCGACACCGCCATCAGCGCGACGATGCCCAGCACGATCAGGCCCAGCGCCGTCTGCACCACCGACACCGGCAGCGCCAGCCCGAGCAGCGCGCCGCCGATCGAGCTCGCCGAGGCCAGCAGCGCCAGCGGCAGCGCCAGGCGCAGGCTGGCCAGGCCGCCGCGCAGCAGCATCGGCGCCGCGGCCAGCGCACTGGCCAGCGCCACCAGCAGGCCGGCGCCGCGCACGAAGTCGAGGTGGAAGGGAAAGAAGCCGCCGACGATGGGCACGAACAGCGTGCCGCCACCGATGCCGGCGGGCACCGCCACGATGCCCATCACGAAGCAGGCGACGAACAACAGCGCCGGCCACATCCACCACGGGGCGCCGGCCGGCGCGGCCGCAGCGGCGGCCTGCGCGGGCGCGGCGAGCAGGGCGAACAGACAGGCAGCCGCAGCCGCGGCCCGGCGGCGCGGCATCACGAGATGGCCTGGTAGTAGAGGTTCTGCGGGTGGTTGGCCTGCGCGAGGAAGAACCAGCGCTCGGCCAGCAGGCCCGCGAACTGAAGCAGCACGGCCACCAGCAGCGGCCCGCTGGCCGCCGGCGCCACCGCCAGCAGCAGCGCCGGCAGCACGAAGCCGGCGGCGAGGAAGAACCACTTCACGCCGCGCAGCGCGGCCGCCCCGCGGCCATGGAAGAACTCGCGCGTGTTGAAGGAGCCGCCCATGAAGCCCTGCGCACGCTGCCGGATCACCGGGTGCTTGATGCCGATGGCGCTTTGCAGCGTCGAGCGCGGCCGCAGTCCGGCATTGCGCACCAGCGACGCGGCCCGGCCGGCCAGTGCCGCCAGCGTCAGCAGCAGCGCGGCAGTGGCCAGGGCCGGTGCGATGTCGGGTGCGCGCAGGCTGGCCAGCAGCGCGGCCAGCGTGCTGCCCGAGGCGCAGCCGATCAGCCCGTAGTTCACCAGCGTCAGCGGGCTGGCCCATTCCTGCAGGAAGCGGATCGAGGCGTAGACCATGCCGGTGCAGACGAACAGCGCCACGCAGGCCAGCGCCGCGACGGTGCCGATCACGCGCGTGCCCGGCAGCGCCAGCCAGTGCGCGCCGCCCCAGGCGGCCAGCGCCGCCATGAAGACGGGCAGGGCGATCACTTCGCGCGAGAGCCAGGAGGTTCGCCACATCGCCGCGGCGCGCCAGGCGCGCTCCGGGTGGCCGAGGTGGAAGAACGAGGCCACCAGCCCGAGCCCGCTGAACACCAGCGCCAGGCCGGCACCGAGCGCGAGCGTTGTGCGTTCGTCGGGCGTGATGCCGAAGCCGGCCAGCTCGCAGGCGAACAGCGCGAGGAACAGCCCCTGGCCCGCGCCGATCAGCACGGTGAGGAAGATGACGGAGTAGGCGGGATTCATGTCGCGTAGTCCTCGCGCCCGGGCTCCAGGTGCGGTGTCTCCGGCTGCTTGCCGTCGACCTTGAGCGGGTTGTCGCGGCGCTGCAGGTCCTCGGCGTGCAGCGGGATCTGCGTGCGCCGGCGCGGCAGGTAGTGGTTGGCCGGGCGTGTGCCCCACTCGGGCATGAGCGGGTAGCCGGCGCGCTCGGTGATCGCCACCGACACGGTCGAGGCCGGGTCGTGGATGTCGCCGAACAGCCGCGCACCGGCCGGGCAGGCGAGCACGCAGGCCGGCTTGCGTTGGGCCTCGGGCAGCGCCTTGTCGGTGATGCGGTCCACGCACAGCGTGCACTTGGTCATCACCTTGCGGTCCTCGTCGAACTCGCGCGCGCCGTAGGGACAGGCCCAGCTGCAGTATTTGCAGCCGATGCACTTGTCGTAGTCGACCAGCACGATGCCGTCCTCGGCGCGCTTGTAGCTCGCGCCGGTGGGGCACACCGGCACGCAGGGCGGGTCCTCGCAGTGCAGGCAGCTCTTCGGGAAGTGCACCGTCTGCGTATTCGGGAACTGCCCGACCTCGAAGGTCTGCACGCGGTTGAAGAAGGTGCCGGACGGATCCTCGCCGTACGGCAATTCATCGGTCAGCGGTCCGGCCGAGCCCGAGGTGTTCCACTGCTTGCAGCTCGTCACGCAGGCGTGGCAGCCCACGCAGACATTCAGGTCGATGACCAGGGCCAGCTGGGTCATGGCGACACCTTCTTGAGGCCCGCCATCCAGCCGCGCCGCTTGGGCTGTTCCGGCATGCCCGGCACCGGCTTGAGCGCGCCGAACTGCGGCCAGCTCTCGGCCGGCTCGTCGGCCGCTGCCGGGTAGATGCGCACGCGCACGTCGTACCAGGCGGCCTGGCCGGTGATGGGGTCGGAATTCGACAGCGGCGCCAGCCCCGCGCCGACCGGCAGCTCCTCGCTGATCAGGTGATTGAGCAGGAAGCCGCGGCGCGATTCGTTGGCGCCGGCGTCGAGGTGCCAGGCGCCGCTCTGCTTGCCGATGGCGTTCCAGGTCCACACCGTGCCGGGCTCCACGGCCTCGCTGTGGCGGCACAGGCAGCGCAACTTGCCCCAGGGCGACTCGACCCACATCCAGGCGCCGTCGGCGATGCCGGCGGCCAGCGCGGTGCGCGAGTTGACGTGCAGGAAGTTGTAGGTGTGGATCTGGCGCAGCCAGGCGTTCTGCGAATCCCACGAGTGGTACATCGCCATCGGCCGCTGCGTCACCGCGTTCAGCGGGTACTTCTGCGTGTCGGTGGCCTGCTGCTCCAGCGGTGCGAAGAAGAAGGGCAGCGGGTCGAAGTAGGTCGCCACGCGCTGCTTCAGCCGCTCAGGGGGCTGCTTGCCGGGATGCCTGCCCTGCGCCGCGAGGCGGAAGCGCTGCAGGAACTCCGAGTAGAGGTGGATGACGATCGGGTCGCGGTCGCGCCGCAGGCCCACCTGCTGCGCCCAGTCCATGTAGCCCTGGTTCCAGTTGCGCATGTACTGGATCGAGGGCGGCAGGTGGTGCTGGAACACGCAGTTGTTCTTCTCGTACATCTCCCACTGCCGCGGGTTGGGCTCGCCGCGCATCGCCTTCTCGCCGCCCTTGCCGCGCCAGCCGGCCAGGAAGCCGATGCCCGAGCCCGGCGCGGTCTCGTAGTTGACGATGAAGTCGGGGTAGTCGCGGTACTTGCGCGAGCCGTCGGCGTTGACGAAGGCGGGAAATTTCAGCCGCGAGGCCAGTTCGACCAGCACCTCCTGGAAGGGCTTGCACTGGCCGGTGGGCGGCAGCACCGGGATGCGCACCGAGTCGACCGGGCCGTCGAACTCGCTGATCGGCCGGTCGAGCATCGACATGCAGTCGTGCCGCTCGAGGTAGGTGGTGTCGGGCAGCAGCAGGTCGGCGAAGGCCGTCATCTCCGAGTGGAAGGCATCGCAGACGACGAGGAACGGGATCTTGTACTCGCCCTTCTCGTCCTTGTCATTGAGCATGCGCCGGACCTCGGACGTGTTCATCGTCGAGTTCCAGGCCATGTTGGCCATGAAGATCAGCAGCGTGTCGATGCGGTACGGGTCGCCGCGCCAGGCATTGGTGATGACGTTGTGCATCAGCCCGTGCGCCGACAGCGGGTGTTCCCAGCTGAAGCCCTTGTCGATGCGCACCGGTTCGCCCTGCGCATCCACGAACAGGTCGTCCGGACTCTCCGGCCAGCCCAGTGGCGCGCCGTTCAGCGGCGTGTCGGGCTTGACGGCCTCGGGCCCTTTCGGTGGCCGCGCGTTGGGCGGCACCGCGCGCGGGTAGGGCGCCTTGTGGCGGAAGCCGCCGGGCCGGTCGATGGTGCCCAGCAGGCTCATCAGGATGGCCAGCGAGCGGATGGTGTGGAAGCCGTTGCTGTGCGCCGCCAGCCCGCGCATCGCGTGGAAGGCCACCGGGTTGCCGGTCACGGTGTCGTGCTTCTTGCCCCAGCAGTCGGTCCAGGCGATCGGCAGCTCGATCTTCTGGTCGCGCGCGGTGATGCCCATCTCGTGGGCGAGGCGGCGGATGGTCGCAGCCGGGATGCCGGTGATGCCGGCGGCCCACTCGGGCGTGTACTCGCGCACGCGCTCCTCGAGCAGCTGGAACGCCGGCACGGCGGGCGTGCCGTCGGGCATCTTGTAGCGACCGAGCAGCGCCGGGTCGGTGCCTTCGGTGTGGTCGGCCACCGGCTGGTGGCTCAGCCGGTCCCACCAGAAGAAGTTGTGCGGCCGCAGGGGGTTGACGATGTCGCCCTCGGCGTTGCGCAGCATCAGCCCGAAGTCGTCGCTGGCGCTGTCCTGGTTCACCAGCTGACCGGCGTTGGTGTAGCGGGCGAGGAAGTCGCGGTCGTACAGGCCGAGCGCGATGATCTCGTGGATGAGCGCGAGCAGCAGCGCGCCGTCGGTGCCCGGCTTGATCGGCACCCACTCGTCGGCGATCGCGGCATAGCCGGTGCGGATCGGGTTGATGGCGATGAACTTGCCGCCCTGGCGCTTGAACTTCGCCAGTGCCGCCTTCATCGGGTTGCTGTGGTGGTCCTCGGCGGTGCCGATCATCACGAACAGCTTGGCGCGGTCGAGATCCGGCCCGCCGAACTCCCAGAACGAGCCGCCGATCGTGTAGATCATCCCCGCGGCCATGTTCACCGAGCAGAAGCCGCCGTGCGCCGCGTAGTTGGGCGTGCCGAACTGGCGCGCGAACAGGCCGGTCAGCGCCTGCATCTGGTCGCGCCCGGTGAACAGCGCGAACTGCTTCGGGTCGGTGGCGCGCAGGTGACGCAGCCGTTCCTCCAGCGTGCTGAAGGCTTCTTCCCAGCTGATCTCCTCGAACTCGCCTGCGCCGCGCTCGGTGCCCGGCTTGCGCTTGAGCGGCAGGGTCAGCCGCGCCGGGGAGTACTGCTTCATGATCCCCGACGAGCCCTTGGCGCAGATCACGCCCTTGTTCAGCGGGTGGTCGGGGTTGCCCTCGATGTAGCGCACCTCGCCGTTGCGCAGGTGCACGCGGATGCCGCAGCGGCACGCACACATGTAGCAGGTGGTGGTGCGCACCTCGGTGCGGGCACCGGGGATGGGAGCGGCGGTCGGGTCGTGGAGCGGTGTGGCCGGCATCGTGGTCTCGTCGCCCGGCACACCCTGCGTGGGCCGGTCTGCACTGCCACTTCATTAGGCGCAAGCGGGCCTTGCAGCGTCTATAGCCGGGACGGGTAATGAGCACCTACCCATCTGGGGGATAGGGTCTTGGCGCACGGGCGACACGACGCGGAACTGATCTTTCGCAACGAATTCCGGCATACGGTAACGGGTATCAGGGTCTGCCCGATGGTGAATACCCTTGCGGAAGGGTTCAATCGCCAGCGCATGCTGACGCCCGCCATGAAGCCGACACTTCTTCCGGCACGCCCCGACCCGGCGACGGCCGGCGGCACCGACCTGCTCGTGCAGATCGCCACCGGGCTGGCCGAGGGCCGCGACCTGCGCGGCCTGCTCGACCGGCTGCTCGAGCCGATGGTGGCGCTCGCCGGTGCTCAAGCCGGCGCGGTGCGGCTGATCAGCGACTCGGGCGAGCGGCTGCAGCTGGTCAGCGACGTCGGGTTGCCCGGCGCGGTGCACCGCTGCGAAGCGACGGTGGACCGCCACTGCGGCGTCTGCGGCGAGGCCGCCGAGCAGCGGCGCATCGTCTGGACGTCCGACCTGCACGCCTGCGCCGAGCGCGGTGGCGATGCCTTCTTCGGCCAGTCCTGCCGCCGGGTGCTGGCCGTGCCGCTGCAGCACCGCGGCCGCGTGCTCGGCATCTACAACCTCTTCTTCGCCGACGAGTCCGAGCCGGCGCCGCAGGTGATGGCGCTGCTGCGCTCGATGGGCGAACTGCTCGGCCTGGCGCTGGACAACGCACGCCTGGAGGCGGAGAGCCTGCGCGCCACGGTGATGCAGGAGCGGCAGGCGATGGCCGCCGAGATCCACGACTCGATCGCGCAGACCCTGACTTTTGTCAAGATGCGCCTGCCGCTGCTGCAGGACGCGGTGGCCGAGTGCGACGAGGCCGGCGCGCTGAAGTACCTGGCCGATGTGCGCCAGGCGGTGGGCGAGGCGCACGGCAGCCTGCGCGAGATCGTCACCCAGTTCCGTACCGGCATCGACCCGCGCGGCCTGTCCCGTGCGCTGGAGCAGCTGGTTGCGCGCTTCCGCGAGCGCAACGACATCGAGCTGGTCTACCTCAATCGCGGCCTGCCGCTGAGCCTGTCCAGCGAGGTGCAGACCGAGGTCTTCCGCATCGTCCAGGAGGCGTTGGCGAACATCGAGCGCCATTCGCAGGCTCGCCATGCCTGGCTGACGATCGAGGGCGGGCCGGTGGGCTTCGAGCTGCGCGTGGATGACGACGGCGTCGGCCCGCGGCCCGCCGACGAGCAGTGCGACGAGGGCTCGCACTTCGGCATCGGCATCATGAGCGAGCGCGCCCAGCGCGTGCGCGGCGACTTCACCATCGGGCCGCGGCCCGGCGGCGGTACGCGCGTGCGGCTGGCCTGGCATGCCACCGGAGGGGGCGCGCCGTGAGCGAGCGTGCGCTGAAGGTCATCCTCGTCGACGACCATTCGCTGTGCCGCAACGGTCTGACCGACCTGCTGCAGCACCGCGGCGGCATGCAGGTGGCGGCCTCCACCGGCGACCCCACCCAGGTGGTCCCGCTGCTGCGCCAGCACGAGCCCGACCTGGTGGTGCTCGACCTGCGCATGCCCACCACCGACGGGCTGAGCCTGCTGCGCCACATCCGCAGCGAAGGCGTGCAGACGCCGGCGGTGATCCTGACCATGAGCGACTCGCAGGACGACCTGGCCGCCGCGCTGCGCGCCGGCGTGAAGGGCTACCTGCTCAAGGACATGGAGCCCGAGGAGGTCATCGCCTCGATCGGCCGCGCGGCCCGCGGCGAACTGGCGGTGGCGCCGGCGCTGACGCTCAAGCTGGCCAACATGCTGCAGGCCGGCGGCAGCGGCGAGCCGGAACGGCGCGACCTGCTGGCTTCGCTGACCGAACGCGAGCGCGAGATCCTCGAGCACCTGGCGCGCGGGGAAAGCAACAAGACCATCGCACGCGCGCTGGACATCAGCCACGACACGGTGAAGCTGCACGTGCGGCACATCCTCACCAAGCTCAACCTCAATTCGCGGGTCGAGGCGGCGGTGTTCGCCGTCGAGCAGCGCGTGGCCGCGCCCGGCGGCGCGAGCCTGGTCGAAGGCGCTAAGCGAACGCCTCGCTGAGCTCGGCGCTCGCCGGCACCGGCAGGGCCGCCGGCTGCACGCCGTACCAGTCGAGCATCTCGCGCAGCTTCACCACCTCGCCGACGATGGTCAGTGCCGGCGATTCGAGGCCGGCCTGCTCGACGCGCCCCGCCAGGTCGGCGAGCGTGCCGGTGACCACGCGCTGCGCCGCCGTCGTGCCCTGCTGGACCACTGCGGCCGGATGATCGGCCGGCAGGCCGTGCTCCACGAGCTTCGCGCAGATCTGCGCCAGCGCGGTCAGGCCCATGTAGATCACCACTGTCTGCCGCGGGCGGGCCAGGCCGGCCCAGTCGAGCTCGGCGCTGCCGTCCTTCAGGTGGCCGGTGACGAAGGTGCAGCTCTGCGCGAAGTCGCGGTGCGTCAGCGGGATGCCGGCGTAGGCCGAGACACCGCAGGCCGCGGTGATGCCCGGCACCACCTCGAACTCGATGCCGGCGGCCACCAGCTCCTGCATCTCCTCGCCCCCGCGGCCGAAGACGAAGGGGTCACCGCCCTTCAGGCGCACCACCTGCCGGCCCTGGCGCGCCAGCGAGACCAGCAGCGCGTTGATCTCGTGCTGCTTGAGCGTGTGGTGATTGCGCTGCTTGCCGGCATGGATGCGCTCGGCCTGCGGCCCGATCTGCGCCAGCACCTGTGGCGAGACGAGGTGGTCGATCACCACCACGTCGGCGTCGCGCAGCAGCCGGGCGGCCTTGACGGTGAGCAGATCCGGATCGCCGGGGCCGGCGCCCACGAGATGGACCTTGCCGGTGTGGCCGCCGACGAGCAGCGAGCGGGGGAAGTCGATGCGGGCATTCATGACGCGGGCTCCCGGATGTGGATCAGCAGGTACCGCAGCTGCCGCCGCCGCAGCTGCCGCAGCCGCCGCGTTTCGGTGCGGCCTGGGGCACGAAGACGAAGCTGAACTGGCCCGGCTCCATCTCCACGAAATCCAGCTCGGTGTTCTGCAGCAGCGGCTGCGAGGGCGGCGCGATCAGCACCGTCACGCCGTCGGACAGCAACGCCGGACGCTCGCCCTCGCCGGGCTCGTCGAAGCCCATGCCGTAGCTGATCGAGCCGTCGCTCTCGCGCCGGGCGGCGACGCGCAGCGCCAGCGCTTCCATGCCGCCTTCGACGGCGGCCTGCCGGATGCGCT
>NZ_JBFXIO010000134.1:0-11612 GCF_050175855.1 Piscinibacter sp. | reverse complement strand
GCTGATGTTCGCCGCCACGCTGATCGTGCTGCTGCTGGCCTCCATCAACTACCAGCTCAACCTCGGCTACGTGCTGACCTTCCTGCTCGCCGGCAGCGGTGCGGTGTCGATGCACGTCACCCACGGCACGCTGCGTGGCCTGACGCTGCGGCTGCGCGCGCCTTCGCCGGTGTTCGCCGGCGAGCCGGCACTGCTGGACATCGTCCTGACCAGTCCCGACCGGCCCCGCTTCGGCGTCGGTCTGAAGATGGTCGACGCCGAGGCCGCCACGCTGGGCTGGATCGACGTGCCCGCCCAGGGCCAGGCCAGCGCGCAGGTCAGCTTCGTGCCGGCCCGGCGCGGCGTGCACGATCTGCCCGCCATCGGGATCGAGACGCGCTTCCCGCTCGGCCTGTTCCGCGCCTGGGCGATCTGGCGGCCGGCTTCGCAGCTGCTCGTCTACCCGGCACCCGAGCGCCCGGCCGCACCGCTGCCGGCGGCACGTGCCGTGCCCGGTGGCCAGGCACGAGGCCGCGCGGCCGAAGGCGGAGAGATCGAGGGTGTGCGCGGCTACCGCCGCGGCGACCCGCTCAAGCTCGTCTACTGGAAGAAGGCCGCCAAGGCGCTGGCCAGCGGCGGCGAGCTGGTCAGCCGTGACACCGCCAGCGCCGTGCAGCAGCAGCTGTGGCTCGACTGGCAGACCTGTGGCCAGTTGCCACCGGAAGAGCGCCTCTCGCGGCTGACCGCGTGGGTGAACGCCGCACAGCGCGCCGGCGCCGAGTACGCCCTCGGCCTGCCTGGTGTGGCGATCGATCCGAGCGAAGGCGAGGCGCACCGCCGCCGTTGCCTGGAGGCTCTGGCGCTATGGCGCTGACCCGGCACCGCGGGCTATCCGGCCCGGGCTGGCGGCTGCCGCGCTGGCCGGGCTGGTCGCGCCTGCCGCGCGAAAGCCGCGACACCCTGTTCCTGCTCGGCGTCATCGCCTGGACGGTGCTGCCGCACGTCGCCCACCTGCCCGCCTGGTGCACGACGCTGACGGCTGTCGTGCTGCTGTGGCGCGCCGCCCTGGCGGTGGGCGGCGGGACGCTTCCGGGCCGCTGGCTGCTGGTGGCCGTGCTCGCCGTGGCCGCCGGGCTGACCTTCATGAGCTTCCGCACCCTGCTGGGCAAGGAACCGGGGGTGACCATGGCGGTGGTGCTGATGGCGCTGAAGACGCTGGAGCTGCGAGCGCGGCGCGACGCCTTCGTCGTCTTCTTCCTCGGCTTCTTCCTCGTGCTGACGCATTTCCTGTATTCGCAGTCGCTGGCCGTGGCGGCGGCGATGCTGGTGTCGGTGTGGGGTCTGCTGACAGCGCTGGTGCTGGCCCACATGCCGGTGGGCCAGCCGAGCCTGAGGCAGGCGTCGAGGCTGGCCGGGCGCACCGCACTGCTGGGCGCGCCGATCATGCTGCTGCTGTTCCTGCTGTTCCCACGCATCGGGCCCTTGTGGGGCGTGCCCAAGGACGGCCTGTCCAGCACCGGACTGTCCGACCGCCTGCGCCTGGGCTCGGTGGCCGAGCTCGCCCAGGACGACCGCATCGCGCTGCGCCTGCGCTTCGAGGGCGCTGTGCCTCCGCCTCAGAGCCTGTACTTCCGCGGCCCGGTGCTCGGCGGTTTCGACGGCACGGAGTGGCGGCCGCAGCAGCCGCGCTTCCCGCAGCGGCTGCTGCCGCAGGCGGAACTCCGGCCGGCCGGCCCGCCGCTGCGCTACGAGATGACGGTCGAGCCGTTGCGGCTGCCCACGCTGCCGCTGCTGGAGGCCAGCCCGGGCGCACCGCAGATCGAGGGCTACCGCGTGCGCGGCACGGCCGACCTGCAGTGGCTGACCGACCGGCCGCTGGCAGAGCGGCTGCGCTTTCAGGCCGAGGCCCACCTGCGTTTCGAGCACGGCCCGCGCGACCCGGTGCTCGGCCTGCAGGACTACCTGGAACTGCCGGCGGGCTTCAACCCGCGCACGCTGGAATGGGCGGCCACACTGCGCCGCGATCCCGCCTACGCGAATGCCGGTGCGCTCCAGCTGGCCCAGCGCGTGATGCGCCACATCCGCGAAGGCGGCTACACCTATACGCTCGCACCGGGCGAGTACGGCCGCAACGCCATCGACGAGTTCTGGCTCGACCGCAAGGAGGGCTTCTGCGAGCACTTCGCCGCCGCCTTCGTGGTGGTGATGCGCGCGCTCGACGTGCCGGCGCGCATCGTCACCGGCTACCAGGGCGCCGACCCACAGCCGGTCGACGGTTACTACATCGTGCGGCAGAGCGCCGCCCATGCCTGGGCCGAGTTCTGGCAACCGGGCACGGGCTGGATGCGCGCCGACCCGACCGCCGCCGTCGCGCCCGACCGCATCGACCGCAGCCTCCGCCTGGCGCCGCCGCCGGGGCTGGTGGCCGGCGCGATCGATGCCGTCAACCCGGCACTGCTGCAGCGCCTGCGCGAGGGCTGGGAGGCGGTCAACAACCGCTGGAACCAGTGGGTGCTCAACTATTCGCGCGGCCAGCAGCTCGAGGTGCTGAAGGACCTCGGCTTCGAGAGCCCCGACTGGCAGACGCTGGCCAAGCTGCTGGTGATCGCGCTGAGCACGCTCGCCCTGATCGGCGCGGGCTGGGCCTGGTGGGACCGCCACCGCATCGACCCTTGGACGCGCCAGCGCGAGGCGCTGCTTCGCACGCTGCGCCGGCTCGGCATCCAGGCAGAGGCGCACGACGCGCCAGGCACGCTGGCCGCTCGCGTGCGCAGCCGCCACGGTTCGGCCGGCGAGCCGCTGGCCGCCTTGCTCGACACCCTGCAGTCGCAGCGCTACGGCCGCGATGCGCGCCGCCAGCCCGACCCCAGCCTCACCCGATCCTTCCAGGCCGCCGCGCGCGGCCTGTCGCCCGACGCCGCCCGATGACCGACGCCACGACCCACCCCCTGCGCCGCCACATCGTCGCCCTGCTCGGCGCCCTGCCCCTGGGGCTGTCCACGCCGTCGGTGGCCGCGCCGCGCAGGGAAGAAGAGCTGCTGCCCTACGGCGCGCGCGAGGACGTGATGCGCTTCGCCGACGAGGTGGCGCAGCGACAGGGCTTCGACCCCACGTGGACGCGCGACGCGCTGTCCCGCGCACGCCAGGTGCCCGCCGTGCAGCGCCTGATCATGCCGCCGCCGGCCGGAACGGCGAAGAACTGGGCGGCCTACCGCAGCCGCTTCGTTGAGCCGGTGCGCATCCGCGCCGGGATGGCGTTCTGGGATGAGCACGAACGCTGGCTGCAGCGGGCCGAGGAGCGCTGGGGCGTACCGGCATCGATCGTCGTCGGAATCGTCGGCGTGGAAACGATCTACGGCCGCCACACCGGCAGCTTCCGCGTGCTCGACGCGCTGGCCACGCTGTCGTTCGACTTCCCCAGCGGTCGGCGCGACCGCACGCCGTTCTTCCGCAGCGAGCTCGAGGCCTTCCTGCAGTACTGCCAGCGAGAGGCGCTCGACCCGACCGAGCCGCTGGGCAGCTACGCCGGCGCGATGGGCCTGCCGCAGTTCATGCCGTCGAGCATCCTGCGCTACGGCATCGACTTCGACGAGGACGGCCATGTCGACCTGCACCGCAACCCCGCCGACGTGATCGGCAGCGTGGCGCACTACCTGGCGCAGTTCGGCTGGGAGCGCGACGCACCGACGCACTTCGGCGTGGCCGCGCCGGTGGAGGTGCGCGATCGCGCCCTGATGCTGGTGCCCGACATCGTGCCGAGCTTCGACGCCAGCGAGTTCGCCGAGCGCGGCGCCTTGCTCGACGAGGCCGGCCGCAGCTGGACCGGCAAGCTGGCGCTGATCGAGCTGGCCAACGGCGACGCCGCACCCAACTACGTCGCCGGCACCGGGAACTTCTACGCCATCACGCGCTACAACTGGTCGAGCTACTACGCGATGGCCGTGATCGAACTCGGCGAGGCCGTCCGGCGCCAACGACGCTGACGCTGTGGAAAAGCCCGCCCGATGCACCATGAACTCACGCTGATCAACACCATCGCCGCCGCCCTCGGGCTGGCGCTGGTGCTCGGCTTCATCGCTGCGCGGCTCAAGCTGCCGGCGCTCGTGGGTTACCTCGCGGCGGGCATCGTGATTGGCCCGTTCACCCCCGGTTTCGTCGCCGACAGCGCGCTGGCCGCGCAACTGGCCGAGATCGGCGTGATGCTGCTTATGTTCGGCGTCGGGCTGCACTTCTCGCTCGATGACCTCATGGCGGTGAAGCGCATCGCCGTGCCAGGCGCCGTGGTGCAGATGGCCGCGGCCACCGCCATGGGCGGCGCCATGGCGCACTTCTGGGGCTGGGACCTCGGCGCTGCGCTGGTGTTCGGCATCTCGCTGTCGGTGGCCAGCACGGTGGTGCTGCTCAAGGCCCTGGAGTCCAAGGGCGTGCTCGACAGCGTCAACGGCCGCATCGCGGTGGGCTGGCTGGTCGTCGAGGATCTGGCGATGGTGCTGGTGCTGGTGCTGCTGCCGGCGGTCGCGCCGATGCTGCGCACCGGTGGCGCCGGCAGCATTGACGCCGAGCTGTGGGGCACGCTGGTGCGCACGCTGCTCGCGGTGGCGGCCTTCGTGGTGCTGATGCTGGTGGTCGGCCGGCGGGTCTTCCCCTGGCTGCTCTGGCAGGTGACCAGGACCGGCTCGCGCGAGCTGTTCACGCTGTGCGTGGTGGCCGCCGCGGTGACCATCGCGTTCGGCTCGGCCAAGCTGTTCGGCGTGTCGTTCGCCCTCGGCGCCTTCTTCGCCGGCATGGTGCTGCGCGAGTCGGAGTTCAGCCACCGCGCTGCCGAGGAGTCGCTGCCACTGCGCGACGCCTTCGCGGTGCTGTTCTTCGTCTCGGTGGGCATGCTGTTCGACCCGCGCGTCATCGTCGAGCGGCCGCTGCAGGTGATCGGCGTGGTGGCGGTCATCGTGGTCGGCAAGTCGATCGCCGCGCTCGCGCTGGTGCTGCTGCTGCGCTACCCGCTGAACACCGCGCTGACGGTCTCCGCCAGCCTGGCGCAGATCGGTGAGTTCTCCTTCATCCTCGCCGCGCTCGGCGTGTCGCTGCAGCTGCTGCCGCCCGAGGGCCAGAGCCTGATCGTCGCCGGCGCGCTGATCTCGATCGCGCTGAACCCGCTGACCTTCACCTTCGTCGAGCCGATCGAGCGATGGTTCCTGGCGCGCTCCGAGCTCGCGCGCCGCTATGCGCAGCGCGACGACCCGCTGGCGGAGCTGCCCGCCAGCACCGAAGAGCGCTATCTGGCCCGCCAGGTGGTGCTGGTCGGTCACGGGCGCGTCGGCAAGCGCATTTCGCAGGCACTGCGCGAGGCCGGCATGGCCTGCGTGGTGATCGACGAGAACCGCGAGCGCGTCGAGGAGGTGCGCGCCCAGGGCCTGCCGGCGGTGATCGGCGATGCCGCCGAGCCCGCGGCGCTGATCCAGGCGCACATCGCCGAGGCGGCGCTGCTGGTCATCGCCGTGCCCGATGCACTGGGCGCCCGGCGCATGATCGAGACCGCGCGCACGCTCAACGCCCAGGTGCAAGTGGCGGTGCGTTCACAGCACGGCGACGAGGCGCGCTGGCTGGCCACCGAGGGCGGCGCACGCGTGTTCGTCGGCGAGGAGGAACTCGCGCAGGCCATGGTGCGTCACACACTCGCTACCATGCAATCCGTACCGACAACAACAAGATCCCGGGGAGGCTGACCCGCCATCGCGAGGAAGGCCATGAAGACGAGAAATGTCGTGATCCACACCGGCGAGCGTTTCGAGGTGCCGCAGGGCATCCAGCGCATCGACCACCGATCCACCCACGGCTGGCAGCTGCGCTACGGCGGCACCCGGCTCTACTCCGATGGCAGCCGCGGCGCGCAGGCCGCGCTCGAGGCGGCGAAGAAGGAACTGGCGCGGCGCATCGCGACGCTGCCGGCGCCTGCCCGCCTACAGCGCCAGCCCAGCGGCAACAAGTCCAGCGACCTGCCGGTGGGCATCTCCGGGCCGGTGGTGCGACAGCGCCCTGGCTCGCGCACCATGGACTCGAGCCTGTCGGTGTCGCTGCCGCGCTTCGGCGCGCCGCCGCTGCGGCGAAGCGTATTCATCGGCACGCAGAACACCTACACACCCGAGCGCTACCTGGCCGCACTGGCCAAGGCGATCGCCCTGCGCGAGCAGGCCGAGTCGGCCTACCAGCGTGCGGCGACCAAGGCCAAGCGCGCCGAGGCGCGCGACCTGATGCAGGTGCCGAGCTCGCCGCGGCCGCGGGCGAAGCGTTAGGCTGTGCGCAGGCGCGCGCGGCGCGCCCTTGCGTGGAGACCCCGATGAAGCAACCCGTCCGCATCGCCGCGGCGCTGGCCGTGCTGGCCGCCGTGGCCACCCTGTTCGCCGCGCCGCTGGCGCGCTCGCAAGCGCAGCAGATCATCAGCGCGAGCTTCCTGCCGATCGGCACGTCCAGCGCGGGCGCCGCCAGCATGGCGTGGTTCCACGATCCCTCGGGGCAGCGGGTGATGGCCTGCCAGGCCGCGCCCGCCAATGGCGGCCCGGCCGTGCAGTGCACGATCGCGAAGATGCCCTGAGCGCGCGGATCAGCTGCGCGCGGCGCGGGCGCGGGCGCGGGCGCGGGCGCGCTGCACCTGCGTCCACAGCGCCTGGCACTGGTGCTCGATCGGGCTGCTGGCCGGCGCAGCCGCCTTGGCGGCCTTCGCGGCCTCGGCCTGCGCGCTGCGTTGCTCCTTGCGGTAGGCGGCGCCGCGCCGGATCTCGGCCAGGCGCGAGCGCGCCGCATCGTCGGCCTTGACGCGATAGGCGGCCAGATAGGCCTCGTCGCGCGCGCCCTTCATGTGGGCGTGGCGGGCCTCGCAGCGTGCGTAGCCGAGGTCGAAGCGCGCCAATCCGCGCGCATCGAAGCCCGCGGCGCTCGCGGCCAGTGGCAGGGCCAGCAGCAGCCCGGCGAGACGGCGCCTCATGGCGCAGAAGCCGCTGCGGCGGGGGCCGCCGGCGCCGCGCAACCGCGCGCCTGGCCCACGCCCTTGAGGTACGAACGGCGCACCGACCCGGCCGCGATGGCCGCCGCGACCTCGCGCGAATAGCGCTCGGCGCCGCTGAGCTTGCGCACCCAGCCGCGGAACGGAATCACGCCCTCGGCCGCGCCGCGCAACGCGCCCACCGCGGCGTCGCCCGCCGCCGTGCTGCCGCGCTCGATCAGGCTGGCGCGCGCCGCGCTCGGCGGCACATCCAGGTCGGCACCGAGCACGGCCTCGAGCTGCGTGACTTCGACGGCGATCGCCTCGCAGCCGGCCGCCGCTGCGGGCGGCCTGTACGGCGCCTTCAGCGCCTCGGCCAGCACCGGCGGGATCTCCGCCTTGACGAGATTCAGGTCGGACAGCGGCGTGGTCGCGGCGTCGCTGACACCCTTGCTGCCGTTCGAGGAAGCACAGGCGCCGAGCGCCAGACAGAACAATCCGACAGTCCACCTCATGGCGGCGCAGGATAGCAGGCGGTGTGCCCCCCCGGAAACAGGTGGTCACGCCTGAACCAAGTCAGGTGCGAACCGGCCGCCGGGGGCTTAAGCTTGGCACAGCCACCGTGTGAAGAATCACTCCATGCCCGTGCGTCCCGATCCTCGCCCGCCGACAGCCGCCGCGCCGCGCGACCAGCCGTCGTGGGCGCATGCCTCGGGCTGGGCCCAGCTGTCGGGCTCGCGGCAGACGGTGTCGTGCGTGCTGCCCTGCCGCGACAAGGCACGCACGCTGTCGATGCTGCTGCCCATCCTCAGCGACACGCTCACCGAATGCGGTTATCCGTGGGAAGTGATCGTGGTCGACTGCGGCAGCGGCGACGGCACCGATACGCTGATGAGCGCCTGGGGTGAGCTGCCCGGCTTCCGCTACGTGCCGCTGGATGGCGCGGCGCGGCTGGAGTCCGCGTTCGAGGCCGGCATCCTGGCGGCGCGGGGCGACGCGGTGATCCTGCTCGACCCGGCGCTGCCGCATTCGCCGGAGCTGATTCCCGCGATGTTGTTGCAGTGGGAGTCCGACGCCCGCCTCGTCTACGCCACCACGGACGCGCACGGCGCCAGCCAGCTGCGCTGGTGGGACGAGACACGCACCGCCCACGAGATCGAGCGGCCCGACATGCACCTGCCGCCGGAGTGCATGGCGCTGAGCCTGCTCGACCGCCGCCTGGTCGACTGGCTGGCCCAGGCAGGCTGAGGTCCCCGGCTCGGCAGGGCCCGTGGACAATCGGGCCGCCGTCGCCCATGCCCACGTCTGATCGCCCCACCCGCGTGCTCGCCGTCATCCCGCCGATGACGCAGCTGAACACGCCCTACCCTTCCACCGCCTACCTTACCGGCTTCCTGCGCTCGCGCGGCATCGCCGCGGTGCAGGAAGACCTGGCGCTGGCGCTGGTGCTGGAACTGCTCAGCGCCGACGGCCTGCGTGCGGTGCGTGGCGAGATCGAAGCGTTGCCGCAGAAGCGGCGCAGCGCCGGCGTGCAGGCCTTCCTCGACGCCTTCGATCGCTACGAGGCCACCATCGACCCGGTGATCGCCTTCCTGCAAGGGCGCGACGCCACGCTGATGCACCGCATCTGCAGCCGCGCCTTCCTGCCCGAAGGCGCACGCTTCGCCTCGCTCGACGCCTACGTGGCCGACGAGGACGGTGGCGACCCGATGGCCTGGGCCTTCGGCGCGCTCGGCACGCACGACCGCGCCCGCCACCTCGCC
This sequence comes from Piscinibacter sp., assembly GCF_050175855.1. Taxonomy (GTDB): domain Bacteria; phylum Pseudomonadota; class Gammaproteobacteria; order Burkholderiales; family Burkholderiaceae_C; genus Piscinibacter. The sequence goes on along the minus strand of NZ_JBFXIO010000134.1, from coordinate 2,894 downwards.
ACGCTCTATCTCAACGACATTGCCGACGTGCTGCGCGAGGCCATCGACCCGCGCTTCGAGTTCGTGCGCTATGCCGAGCAGCTGGCCACCAGCCAGCCGAGCTTCGACCCGCTGGCCGACGCGCTGGCATCTCCGCCGCACCTGATCGACCGCACGCTGCAGCGGCTTGCGCTCGACGCCATCGCGCGCCATGCGCCGACGCTGGTGCTGCTGTCGGTGCCCTTTCCCGGCGCGGTGTACGGTGCGCTGCGCATCGCGCAGGCGATCAAGGCGCATGACCCGTCGCTCACCGTCGCGCTCGGCGGCGGCTTCGTCAACACCGAGCTGCGAGAACTGGCCGAGCCGCGCCTGTTCGACTTCGTCGACTTCGTGACGCTGGACGGAGGCGAGCGGCCGCTGCTGGCGCTGATCGAGCATCTCGAGGGCCGCCGCTCCAAGGAGCGGCTGGTGCGCTGCTTCGTCCGTGAAGACGAGGCGGTGAAGTACATCCACTTTCCTGAACCCGACATTCCCTTCGACGAGACCGGCACGCCCACCTGGGACGGCCTGCCGCTGGCGCGATACCTCTCGCTGCTGGACATGCTCAACCCGATGCACCGGCTGTGGAGCGACGGGCGCTGGAACAAGCTCACCGTCGCCCATGGCTGCTACTGGAAGAAGTGCAGCTTCTGCGACGTCAGCCTCGACTACATCTCGCGCTACGAGGCCACCAATGCGCAGACGCTGGTCGACCGCATCGAGGCCATCGTCGCCGAGACCGGGCAGACCGGCTTCCACTTCGTCGACGAGGCGGCGCCGCCGAAGGCCTTGCGCGCGCTGGCACAGGAGCTGAAGCGGCGCAGGCTGGCGATCTCGTGGTGGGGCAACATCCGCTTCGAGAAGAGCTTCACCCCGCAGCTTGCGGAAGAACTGGCCGACAGCGGCTGCATCGCCGTGACCGGCGGCCTGGAGGTGGCCTCCGACCGGCTGCTCGCGCTGATGAAGAAGGGCGTGTCGGTCGAGCAGGTGGCGCGCGTGACGCGCGGCTTCGCCGATGCCGGCATCCTGGTGCACGCCTACCTGATGTATGGCTTTCCGACGCAGACCGTGCAGGACACCGTCGATGCGCTCGAATACGTGCGCCAGCTCTTCGCCGCCAGCTGCATCCACAGCGGCTTCTTCCACCGCTTCGCCTGCACGGTGCACTCGCCGGTGGGCAAGGACCCGGCCGCGTACGGCGTCACGCTGCTGCCGCTGCCCGAGGGCCGCTTCGCGAAGAACGACGTCGGATTCGTCGACCCGACCGGCGTCGACCACGACATGCTCGGTGTCGCGCTGAAGAAGTCGATCTACAACTACATGCACGGCATCGCGCTCGAGGAGGACGTGCGTCGCTGGTTCGACGTGCCGGTGCCGAAGACGCGGGTGCCGCGCCACTTCATCGAGCGCGCGCTCAACCTCCGCTGAAGTTCAGTGCCGCAGGTGGCGGATCATCGTCAGCGCGAAGGCGACGATGGCCAGCGCCTGCAGCGCGCCGGCTCCGGCACGCACGCCGGTGCTGCCGCTGGCGTCGCCCAGCGCGCGCAAGGCTACGCCCAGCGTCATCATCGCCACCGGCACGAAGGCGAACGGCCCCGGCGCCGAGACCGGCCGGCGCAGCAGCGCCGGCAGCACGATGGGCGCATGGCCGAAGACCATCGAGAACACGAAGCCCAGCAGCAGCATGTGCAATGGCCCGGGTGAATCGAGCGGCATGCCGCGCAGCGCGTTGACGGCGCCCCAGGCGCCGGCCAGCAGCATCCAGGTGTAGCCCAGGCGCAGCGAGCGCGCGGTGTGCAGCGACCAGGCCAGCCGCAGCATGCCGGGCCGGCAGGCCAGGTCGTAGCGCAGCAGCCAGGCGGCCAGCAGCGACATCGAGGCCCACCAGAAGCCGCCGGCGATCGGGTGTTCACGCCACGGCACGGCCAGCACCAGCAGGGCCAGTGCCTGCACGCCGAGCACGGCGAGATAGCCCTGCCGCGCGCGACCCGACAGCGGCACGAAGCGCGCCAGTTCGCGGCGCTCGCCGGCGATGGTCAGCACCAGGAACGAGGCCCACCAGGCCACGACCACCGAGAACGGCCGGTCGAGCAGCCACCACAGCGTGCCGCCGGCCCACGACAGCGCGCCCGCGGCTTCGATCGCCGTGTACAGCGCCGGCGTGCGGCGCAGCACCTCGGCATAGACCGCCACCAGCGCCAGGGCCGCGGCCAGCCAGAAGCCGCCGGCCAGCGCCGGCTGCAGCGCCAGCGCGCTGACCGTGCCGCACGCGGCCAGGGCCGGCGCGGCGAAGGCGACCGGCTTCTTCAGTGCCGCCGCCCGCTCCAGCGAGATGCCGAAGCCGAAGAAGCCGCAGACCATCAGCGCGCTGTGCAGCGCCACCGGCGAGACGATGCGCTCGGGCAGCAGCGGCCAGCCGATGCGCACCAGCCCGCCGGCCATGCCCGACAGCAGCGCCAGTGCCGCCGCGGCAGCGATAGCGATCACCAGCGCCGAAGCGCGCGGGAAGCCGCGCGACGGCATTCCCGCTCCAGCCTGCTTGATCATGCTTCGTCGTTCCAGCCGAGGCGCTCGCGCGCGCTGTCGCTCAGGCGCGAGGGATCCCATTGCACGCCCTCGGCCTCGCTGACCGAGACCTCGCGGCCGGGAAAGGCCTCCGTCAGCGCCTGCCAGGCGTCGTCGGCGATCGCGTCGCCCATCGGGCAGGTCGGGCTGGTCAGCACCAGGCTGAGGTCGATGGCCGACGGCGTGATGTGCAGGCGCTCGACGAGGCCGAGGTCGACGATGCTCTCGCCGATCTCGGGGTCGCTCACCTGGGCCAGCGCATCGAGCGCGCGGCGACGGTCGGCATCGAACGTGTCGTTCGTGTCCATGGC
>NZ_JBFXIO010000133.1:0-11645 GCF_050175855.1 Piscinibacter sp. | reverse complement strand
ACGCCCTCGACGCGCAGCACCAGCACCGCCATCGGGGCGGGTTGGCGTTCGCGCAGGGCGATCAGGTGGCTCATGTGCTCGACCAGCTGCTGTCGGTGCGGCAGCCCGGTGGCCAGGTCGGTGGCGTAGGCCTGGCGCGCCTCGCGCTCGATGCGGCGGCGCTCCACCGCCACGCGCAGCCGCGCGCCGAAGCCGGGCGAACGCAGGTCGTGCGGGCCGGCCACGTCGGCCGCACCCTGGCGCAGCCAGCCGAGCAGCGGCGTGGCGTCGTCGCCTTCGGCCACCACCACCAGCGCGGTGGCCGCGGCGTGGGCGGGAAGGTCGGCCAGGCCGGTGTGCTGCGGCAGCAGCAGTGCGTCGAAGTCGCCGGCGTCGAAGGCGGCGCCCTCGGCCAGGGCGATGACATCGAAGGGCCCGGCGGGCGACACCATGAGGGACGCCTGCACCGCATCGACCAGCGGCTGGGGTACTCCCACGCGCAGCATCTCGAGGCTCATCGCCCGCCCTCCTCCGGCACATGTGACAGAGGGCCCTGGCGGGCCCTCTTCGTCACGATTCCTGGAGCGGGTGAAGGGAATCGAACCCTCGTATGAAGCTTGGGAAGCTGCCGTTCTACCATTGAACTACACCCGCACTGCGCGCTAGTTTAGCGCGCCGCGGCGCGCCGGCCGCTCGGGCACAATGCGCGCCCTCATGAGCATGCCTCCAGACGACAAGCCGCCTCGCCGCGCCATCCGCAGCTACGTCGTGCGCGCCGGCCGCATGGGCACGGGCCAGGTGCGTGCGCTGGCCGAACTGGCCCCGCGCTGGGTGCTGCCGTACACGGCACAGCCGGCCGACTTCGCGGCCGCGTTCGGCCGCGAGGCGCCGCGGGTGGTCGAGATCGGCTTCGGCATGGGCGACGCGACCGCGCAGATCGCCGCCGCCCGGCCCGCCACCGACTTCGTCGGCATCGAGGTGCACCCGCCCGGCGTCGGCGCGCTGCTGCAGCGCATCGAGGAACGGGGCCTGACGAACCTGCGCATCGTGCAGCATGACGCGGTCGAGGTGCTGGAGCACATGGTCGCGCCCGCCTCGCTGGCCGGCGTTCACGTGTTCTTCCCCGACCCCTGGCACAAGAAGCGCCACCACAAGCGCCGGCTGATCCAGGCGCCGTTCGTCGCGCTGCTGGCCAGCCGCATCGCCCCCGGCGGCTACCTGCACTGCGCCACCGACTGGCAGCCCTATGCGGAGCAGATGCTGGAGGTGCTGTCGGCCGAGCCGCTGCTGGCCAACCGCTTCGAAGGCTACGCGCCGCGGCCCGACTACCGGCCGCTGACCAAGTTCGAGAACCGCGGCCTCAAGCTCGGCCACGGTGTGTGGGACTTGATCTTTACTCGTGCCAGGTGACCCAGCCCATCTGCGCGGTGACCAGCACGACGACGCCGAAGGCGATACGGTACCAGGCGAAGGGCGTGAAAGTGTGGCTGGCGATGTAGCGCAGCAGCCAGCGCACGCAGACCCAGGCCGAGAGGAACGAGAACAGCAGCCCGACCGCGAACAGCGGCAGGTCGGCCATCGACAGCAGTGCGCGCTCCTTGTAGAGGCTGTAGACGCCGGCCCCGATCAGCGTCGGGATCGCGAGGTAGAAGCTGAAATCGGTGGCCGCCTTGCGGTCCAGCCCGAGCAGCATGCCGCCGATGATGGTGGCACCCGAGCGACTGGTGCCCGGGATCATCGCCACGCACTGCACCAGGCCGACCTTGAGCGCGTCCCAAGGGGTCATCTCGTCGACCGAGTGGATGCGCGCGGCCACGCTGCGCCGCTCGGCCCAGAGAATGACGAAGCCGCCCACGATGAAGGCGGTGGCCACCACGGTCGGCGTGAAGAGGTTGGCCTTGATCGCCTTGCCGAACAGCAGGCCGAGCGCCACCGCCGGCGCGAAGGCGATCAGCACGTTGAGCGTGAAGCGCTTCGCCTGCGGGGTGCCCTGCCCGAGGCCCGCCGCCGTGTCTCGCAGGCGCTGCCAGTAGACGATGATCACCGCGACGATCGCGCCGGTCTGGATGGCGATGTCGAAGACCTTGCTCTTGTCGTCGGTGAAGCCGAGCAGCGAGCCGGCCAGGATGAGATGCCCGGTGCTGGAGATCGGCAGGAACTCGGTGAGGCCCTCGACCACGCCCATGGCGGCCGCCTTGGCCAGGAAGATCCACTGCGCGACGTCCAAGCCAGTTCTCCGGGTCTGAAAGTGGCGCGGATGATAGCGGCGGCCTTGTTCGGGCCGGCACCCCGATCCGGGGAGCGCAAGGTCTTGGCCAGACTGCCGTGGCATGCTTGACCCATGCCTACCCGGGCAGGTACATTACTGACCAGTCAGTCATTATGACGATGTCCACACCCGTCGCGACCCCCACCCACCCGCCGCGCCAGCGCCGCAAGGAAGCCCGCCCGCAGGAGCTGATCGACGCCGCGCTCGAGCTGTTCGCCGAGAAGGGCTTCGCCGCCACCCGCTCGGAAGAGGTCGCGGCGCGAGCCGGCGTGGCCAAGGGCACGCTCTATCTCTATTACCCCAGCAAGGAAGAACTGCTCAAGGCGGTGATCAGTCAGCGCCTGTCCAGCGAGATCGCAGCCGTGACGGAGTACGCGCGCGGCTACCGCGGCTCGTGCGATTCGCTGCTGCGCGAGGTCTTCACCGAGTGGTGGAGCCGGGTGTTCGACAGCCCGACCTCGGCCGTCTTCAAGCTGGTGATCACCGAGGTGCGCAACTTCCCCGACATCGCCGCCTTCTATCGCGGCGCCGTGGTCGAACCGGCCACCGCACTCGTCGGCGAGATCGTCGAGCGAGGCATCCGCAGCGGCGAATTCCGTCCCATCGACGTGCACGGCACGGTGATGTCGCTGGTCTTCCCCATGATCATGCTGTGCCTGCACAAGCACTCGCTGGGGGCCTGCGCGCCGGCCACCGAGATGATGGACCCGCACGGCTTCATCCGGCAGCACGTCGACATCGTCCTGCACGGCCTGCGCGCCGACCCCTCGGCCTCGGCGCGGGGCGTCGCATGAAGCGCCACCTCAAGTGGATCCTGCCCCTGCTGGCGGTGCTGCTGGTCGGCGTGGGCGTGCTTCGCGCGCTCGACAAGCGCCGCACCGAACAGGCCGCCGCGGCCCCTGCCCGCGAGACGCTGGCGCTCGACCTCGCCCCGGCTGACGTGGTCGTGGCGAAGACGGTGGCGCTGGCGCGCACGCTGGAGGTCTCCGGCGGACTCAAGGCGGTGAACACCGCGCTGGTCAAGGCCAAGGTCGCTGCCGAACTGCGCGTGCTCAGCGTGCGCGAGGGCGATCGCGTCAAGGCCGGCCAGGTGATCGGCCAGCTCGATACCAGCGAGCTCGACTGGCGGCTGCGCCAGGCGGAGCAGCAGGCCTCGTCGGCGCGCGCGCAGCTCGACATCGCACGGCGCACGCTGGAGAACAACCGCGCGCTGGTGGCGCAGGGCTTCATCTCGCCCACCGGCCTCGAGACTTCGGTGAACAACGAGGCCGCCGCGCGCGCCAACCACGAGGCCGCCCTGGCCGCGATGGAGCTGGCGCGCAAGGCGCGCGCCGACGGCACGCTGGTCGCGCCGATTGCCGGGCTGGTATCGCAGCGCCTGGCGCAGCCCGGCGAACGCGTGCCGGTGGACGGGCGCATCGTCGAGATCGTCGACCTCTCGCGCGTCGAACTCGAGGCCGCGGTCGCGCCGGAAGACGTGGTGCAGCTCGCCGTCGGCCAGGCGGCGCGGCTGCAGGTCGACGGCCTGCCCGAGCCGGTGACGGCCCGCGTGGCCCGCATCAACCCGAGCGCGCAGACCGGCAGCCGCTCGGTGCTGGTCTACCTGGCGGTCGACAGCCACCCGGCGCTGCGCCAGGGCCTGTTCGCCCGCGGGCGCGTCGAGGTGGCGCAGACCGAGGCGCTGGCGGTGCCGCTGGCGGCGGTGCGCACCGATCTTTCGCAGCCCTACGTGCTCCAGGTGCAGGACGGCAAGGCCGTGCTCAAGCCGGTACCGCTCGGCGCGCGCGGCGAGTTGCAGGGCCAGCCCTGGGTGGCGAACCCGGCCGGCCTGGCCTAAGGCGCCACCGTGCCCACGGGCACGGCCGGCGCGGTGCGCGACGGCACGCCGGTGCGGCTGGTCGGCCCGGCCGCGGCCTCGGCCGCGCGCTAGGCACCACGCGCCATGTGGTTCACCCGCGTCTCGATCGCCAACCCGGTCATGGCCGTGATGGTCATGCTGGCCTTCGTGGTGCTGGGCCTGTTCAGCTACCAGCGGCTGGCCGTCGACCAGTTCCCGAACATCGACCTGCCCACCGTGGTGGTGCAGATGGACTACCCCGGCGCCTCGCCGGAGATCGTCGAGAGCGAGGTCACGAAGAAGATCGAGGAGGCGGTCAACACCGTCGCCGGCATCAGCACGCTGTCGTCGCGCTCGTACGAGGGCACGTCGATCGTGATCGTCGAATTCAACCTCGACATCGACGGACGCAAGGCGGCAGAAGACGTGCGAGAGAAGGTCGCGCTGATCCGGCCGATGCTGCGCGACGAGGTGGAGGAACCGCGCATCTTCCGCTTCGACCCGGCCAGCGCGCCGATCTTCAACGTGGCGATCCTGTCGACCGACGGCAGCAAGTCGGCCCAGGACCTCAGCACCTGGGCCTCGCAGGTGCTGCAGAAGCGGCTGCAGAACGTGCGCGGCGTCGGCTCGGTGACGCTCGTCGGCGGCGTCGAGCGCGAGATCAACCTGCACATCCGCCCGGCGGCGCTCGAGGCCTTCGGCATCGGCGTCGACCAGATCGTCGCCGCGGTGCGCAGCGAGAACCAGGAACTGCCCATGGGCGCGATCCGCTCGGCCGAGCAGGAACGCGTGGTGCAGATCAACGCGCGGTTGAAGCGGCCGGAGGATTTCAAGGACATCGTCGTCGCGCGCCGCAACGGCCAGGCCATCAAGCTCTGGCAGGTGGCCGACGTGGTCGACGGCCCGCAGGAGATCGAGAGCCTGGCCCTCTACAACGGCCAGCGCACGGTGCTGCTGTCGGTGCAGAAGTCGCAGGGCGAGAACACCATCGCCGTGGTCGACGGCCTGTACAAGGCGCTCGATGACGCGAAGTCGGTCACGCCGCTGGGCGTGAAGGTCGAGGTCAACCGCGACAACTCGCGCGGCATCCGCGTGTCGGTGGCCAACGTCAAGCGCACGCTCATCGAAGGCGCCGCGCTGACCGTGCTGATCGTCTTCCTCTTCCTGAACAGCTGGCGCTCGACCGTCATCACCGGGCTGACGCTGCCGATCGCGCTGATCGGCACCTTCCTGTTCATGTACTGGTTCGGCTTCACCATCAACGGCATCACGATGATGGCGCTCAGCCTGTGCGTGGGCCTGCTGATCGACGATGCCATCGTGGTGCGCGAGAACATCGTGCGACATGTGCAGATGGGCAAGTCCGCCCACCAGGCCGCGCTGGACGGCACGGCGGAGATCGGCCTGGCGGTACTGGCGACCACGCTGTCCATCGTCGCGGTGTTCCTGCCGATCGGCTTCATGGGCGGCATCGTCGGCAAGTTCTTCCACGAGTTCGGCATCACCATCGTTGCCGCGGTGCTGATCTCGATGTTCGTCAGCTTCACCCTCGACCCGATGCTCTCCAGCGTCTGGCACGACCCGGCCGCGCACGGCACCCATCGCGGCCCGCCGGTGACGCTGTACGACAAGACGCTCGGCCGCGTGACGCTGCAGTTCGACCGCTTCACCGAATGGCTCGGCGACGTCTACCAGCATCTTCTCGGCTGGTCGCTCCAGCACAAGCTGGCCACGCTCGGGCTGGCGGCCGCGACCTTCGTCGGCAGCTTCTTCGTCATCCCCATCCTCGGCGCGGAGTTCGTGCCCAAGGCCGACCTGTCGGAGACGCAGGTCAACTTCTACACGCCGGTGGGCTCGTCGCTCGAGGTCACCGAGATGCGCGCGAAGCAGGTCGACGCCGCGCTGCGCGAGTTCCCCGAGGTGCGCTACACGGTCACCACCATCAACAGCGGCTTCAGCTCGGGCAAGAACGTCGCCTCGGTCTACGTGCGGCTGGCCGACCGCAAGGACCGCAAGCGCAGCATCGCGCAGCTGGTCGCGCCCTTCCGCGACCGGCTCGCCCGCGTGCCGGGCGTCACCGTCACCAACATCGGCCCGACCGACCTCGGCGGCAACAAGAGCCTGCAGTTCTCCATCCAGGGCAACGACCTCGGCGAGCTGGCACGCCTGTCGCGCCAGATCACCGCGAAGCTGCGCGAGATCCCGGGCCTGGTCGACCTCGACAGCACGCTCAAGGACGACAAGCCGACCGTCTCGATCGAGGTCAAGCGCGACGCCGCGGCTGACGCCGGACTGAACGTCAATGCGCTGGCCGGCACGCTGCGCACCCTGGTCGCCGGCAACACGGTGGGCAACTGGCGCGCGCCCGACGGCGAGAACTACGACGTCAACGTGCGCCTGCCGCCTTCCAGCCGCGACGCGCTGGGCGACCTGCAGCGCCTGCCGATCACCGTGGCGGCCGCGGCCGACGGCTCGCCGCGCGTGGTGCGCCTCGCGCAGGTGGCCGACATCCGCGCCTCGACCGGCCCGAACCAAATCAACCGCCGCGACCTCAACCGCGAGATCAACATCGACGCCAACGCACTCGGCCGCAGCGCCGGCGAGGTGTCGGCCGACGTGAAGAAGGTGCTCGATTCGATCGCCTGGCCGCCCGGCTACCGCTACGTGTTCGGCGGCTCGACGAAGAACATGAACGAGTCGTTCCAGTACGCAGTGGGCGCGCTGGCGCTGGCCATCGTGTTCATCTACATGATCCTGGCCAGCCAGTTCCGCAGCTTCCTGCAGCCCATCGCGCTGATGAGTTCGCTGCCGCTCACGCTCATCGGCGTGGTGCTGGCGCTGCTGATGTTCCGCTCGACGCTGAACATGTTCTCCATCATCGGCATCGTGATGCTGATGGGCCTGGTGACCAAGAATGCGATCCTGCTGATCGACTTCGCGATCCGCTCCCGCCGCGGCGAGCACGCCGGCGAGCACGGCCTCGACCACGACGTCGCCCCCCTGGGTCGCGAGGAAGCGCTGCTGCACGCCGCCCGCGTGCGGCTGCGCCCGATCCTGATGACCACGCTGGCGATGGTGTTCGGCATGGTGCCGCTGGCCTTCGCGCTGACCGAAGGCTCGGAGCAGCGCGCGCCGATGGGCCAGGCGGTGATCGGCGGGGTGATCACCTCCTCGCTGCTGACGCTGGTGGTGGTGCCGGTCATCTACTGCTACCTCGACGACCTGTCGGCCTGGCTGAAACGCCGCTTCGCCGGCCGCCCGGCTGCGACAGGTCAAGGCGGCGCCCTGACCCCGGCGAAATAAAATGCGGGGTTACCCGGAGGAGTCCTTCATGAACATCGAACAAGCCCGCTTCAACATGATCGAGCAGCAGATCCGCCCCTGGGACGTGCTCGATCCCGCCGTGCTCTCGCTGCTGACCGTGGTCAAGCGCGAGGACTTCGTGCCCGCGGCCTATCGCTCGCTGGCCTTCGTCGACACCGAGGTGCCGCTGCCCGGCGGCCAGTGCATGCTGGCGCCGCGCGTCGAGGCGCGCATGCTGCAGGAGATCAACGTGCACAAGCACGAGCGCGTGCTGGAAGTCGGCGCCGGCTCGGGCTACATGGCCGCCCTGCTGGCGCACCGCGCCCAGCACGTCACCACGATGGAGATCGTGCCGGAGCTGGCGAAGCTGGCCGCCGACAACCTCAGGCGCGCCGCGGTGATGAACGCCACCGTGCGCCAGGGCGACGGCTCTCGCGGCCTGGCCTCCGAGGCACCGTTCGACGTGATCGTGTTGTCGGGCTCGGTGGCCGAAGTGCCGCAGGGCCTGCTCGGCCAGCTCAAGGTCGGCGGCCGGCTGATCGCCATCGTCGGCCAGCAGCCGGTGATGCGCTGCACGCTGGTCACGCGCAGCGGCGAACATGGCTTCGCCAGCGTCGAGCTGTTCGACACCGTGGCCCAGCGCCTGCAGGGCTTCGAAGAGCCGCCGAAGTTCCACTTCTGATGAAGCAGCTTCCCGTCACCGAGGTGCGCCAGTGGGCCAGCGAGGCTGCCGCCGAAGGCGAGCCGCTGCTGCTCGACGTGCGCGAGCCCTGGGAGGTGCAGCTGGCCGCGATCCGGATCCCGGAAGCCGGCACGCTGAACCTGCCGATGGGCCAGATTCCGCAGCGCCTGGCCGAACTCGACCCGGCGCAGCCCATCCTGTGCATCTGTCATCACGGGATGCGATCGGCGCAGGTCGTCGCATTCCTCGAGCGCGCCGGCTTCGAGTCGGTCTACAACCTCGCCGGCGGCATCGACGCCTGGTCGACAAGGGTCGACCCGGGCGTGCCGCGCTACTGATCCTTCCTGCCCGAGACCCGCGACCCCAAAGGACCCCTCATGCAACGCCTGCGCCTTCGCCCCTCGTCCGCCCCTGCCGCCCTCGCCCTGGCCCTGAGCCTGGCCTTCGGCGCCAGCGCGCACGCCCAGAGCCTGCAGGAGGTCTACGAGGCGGCGCGCGGCTACGACGCCAGCTACCTCGCCGCGCGGGCGCTGCTGGAATCGGCGCAGTACCGCACCGAGCAGGCCAAGGCGCTGAACCGGCCGTCGGTGGGCCTGCAGGTGCAGGGCGCCCGCACCACCGCCGATACGCCCTACTCCAGCACGCGCAGCACCGACACCAACAGCGTCAGCGCCGGCCTCAGCGCCAGCCAGAGCCTGTACAACAAGGCCAACAGCGCCACCATCGACCAGGCCGAGAAGTCCCTGGCGATCTCGCGCGCCGACTTCGAGGCTGCCGAGCAGGATCTGATCGTGCGCGTCGCCCAGGCCTACTTCGACGTGCTGGCCGCGCAGGACGCGCTGGCCACCACCCGCGCCAACAAGACCTTCATCAGCGAGCAGCTGGCTTCGGCCAAGCGCAACTTCGAGGTCGGCACCGCCACCATCACCGACACCCGCGAGGCCCAGGCGCGCTTCGACCTGGCCACCGCGCAGGAGATCGCCGCCGAGAACGACCTGCGCACCAAGAGCATTGCGCTCGACCAGCTGGTCGGCCGCAGCGGCGTGAGCCCCAAGGGTCTGGCCGTGCCGGTGGTGCTGCCGCCGGTGCAGCCGCCGGTGGTCGACGAATGGGTACTGCGCGCCGACAGCGAGCACCCGGTCGTGCGCAAGGCCACCCTGGGCCTGGACGTCGCGCGGCTGGAGACCGAGAAGGCGCGCGCCGGGCACCTGCCGACCGTCACGCTCAACGGCAGCGTCGGCAAGTCGCGCGTGTCCACCAGCGGCGACCTGGCGGCACCGCCGTTCAGCTTCGACGCCTCGGGCACCGGCACCAACACCAGCATCGGCGTGACGCTGCAGATGCCGCTGTTCGCCGGCTACGCGATCCAGAACCGCGTGAAGGAAACCCTGTCGCTGGAGGAGAAGTCGCGCAACGACCTCGAGGCCGCGCGTCGCGGCGTCGCCCAGGGCACGCGCCAGGCCTTCTTCGGCGTGCAGTCGGGCCAGGCGCAGGTGAAGGCGCTGGAGGCTGCCGAGTCGTCCAGCCAGCTCGCGCTGGAGGCCACGCAGCTCGGCTACAAGGTTGGCGTGCGCGTCAACCTCGACGTGCTGAACGCGCAGACCCAGCTGTTCAGCACCCGGCGCGACCTCGCCAAGGCACGTTACGACGTGCTGGTCGGCTCGCTGCGCCTGCGCCAAGCCGCCGGGCTGCTCAAGCCCGAAGACGTGACCGCGCTGAACCAGCTGCTGGCGCGCTGAGCGCCCGCCTCAATCGGCCAGCGGCGGGCTGCGCAGTTCGCAGACCTGGCCGAGCGAATCCAGGCGCACCAGCAGCGCGAGGCTGGACTCGCCGGCGAAGCCGGCTTCGATCGCCTGCAGCACGGCTGCCAGCGAACGCTCGGCGCGCAGCCCCGGTTCGGGCGCGAGCGGCCACGCCCAGCCCCGCGTCGCGGCGCCGCGGGCCATGCCGGCGTCGTCGCGGTTGGCAGCCCGCTGCGCCTGCAGCGCCGCGTGCAGCACCAGCGTGGCGGCGGGCACAGCCTCGCCCAGGGCCAGGCGCAGCCCATGCCAGGCGGCCAGCATGCGCGCGGCGTGGCAGGCCACACGCTGGCGCAGGGCGTAGGCCTGAACCCGCGCGAGCCAGTCGGCCTCCGCTTCCGGCAGCCCGGCCAGCGCCTGCTCCACCCGGAGCCGCTGGGCCGAGGCGCCGTCGGCGGCGGCGCGCCACTGCGCCTCGGTCTGCGCGCCGAAGTCGGCCACGCGGGCCACGAACACCGGCTTGCGCACCGCACCGGCGTGGTTCTCTTCCACCTCGCGCAGGTAGCGGCTGAGCTCCTGCAGCAGCGCACGAAGGCGCTCGTCTTCCGGCGACGACAGGCGCAACCACTCGGCCGCCTCGGCCTGGATCGCGGCCACCTCCTGGCGCTGGCTGCGCAGGTACACCGGCGCGCAGTGCAGCGCCATCACGACGGCCGCCACCGCCGCGGCACGATTCGCGTCGAGCGATTGCGCCGGCACCACGCGCAGCGAAGAGGCCGCCAGTTCGCCGCGCGCCAGCGGCAGCGCCGCACCGGCGCGCAAGGACAGCCGATAGAGATCGGCGTCGCCGGAACCGAGCACCGCCAGCAGCGGCGCATGGGCGAGGATGGCGGACAGCGCCTCGCGCTGCATCGGCGTGGCCGACAGCGGCAACGCCTGTCGCCATTCGACGGCACCGGCACGCTCGAGCGTCAGGGCCGGCTCCGCACCGGCATCACGGAGTTCGTAGCGGCGTGCGCGCGACGCGACCAGGGTGGCCGGCAGCCTGACCGCCGGGGGGGTCACCAGGGCCGCCACCGGGCTGCGCGGCGATGCTGCAGGCCCGGGCAGCGGCGCCAGCCCGCCCCCGGGAACCGATCCCGGCTCGGGCCGGGAGGTGCGCGGCTCGACGGCGGCTGCAGCCGGAGCCTCGCGGCGCTCGGCCGGCTCGCGCCCCGGGGCGCCTCGCCGCTGACGCAGCAGGCCCAGCAGCGCCACGCAGGCCAGCGCCAGCACCGCCACCAACCACCACGCCAGCTGCGACATCGCCATCGTCTCCAGGGCCGATCGTGCCACGAAGGCGCGGGCGCGGCGAGAGCGGCAAACAGGGGGGGGACACCCGCCGGCCATGCCCGCCGGCGCTATCGCCGCCATCAGGCGAGCCGATTGGACGCCCGCGCCGCGCCGGGCGACCATGTCGGCCAACTCACCGACACGCTGCAAGCGAGATCACACCATGGCCAAGACCGCGACCTTCGGCGTCCTGCACCTCGTCACCTCGTTCACCGTGGGCTACGCACTGACCGGCAGCGTGGCCATAGCCGGTGCGATCACCTTCGTCGAGCCGGTGGTCAACACCGTGATGCACTACTTCTTCGACAAGTACTGGACTCAGCGCGAGACACGCCGCGCCAGCGCCTCGATGGCCATCACGTAGCCGTCGACACCGAAGCCGACGATGATGCCGGCGGCCACCGGCGACAGCCACGAGTGGTGCCGGAAGCTCTCGCGCGCGTGCACGTTGCTGATGTGCACCTCGACCACCGGCACCTCGACCGAACGCACCGCGTCGTGCAG
>NZ_JBFXIO010000132.1:0-11670 GCF_050175855.1 Piscinibacter sp. | reverse complement strand
CGCTGCTCTTGGTGTAGTGCTTCGCGTCCTCGGTGCCGAGAATCTGCTCGGCGGTGACGCGGCTCCAGGCCTCGATGCCGCCGTTCTCGACGATGTCGGCCGCCTGGTCGTGGATCTCCATCGTGCGCGGGTGCAGTTCGCCCGTGTCCTTGTGCAGGAAGAAGGGCAGCGGCACGCCCCAACTGCGCTGGCGCGAGATGCACCAGTCGGGCCGGTTCGCGATCATGTCGCGCAGCCGCGCGCGGCCGTTCTCCGGGAAGAAGCCGGTCTGGTCGATCGCGTCCAGCGCCATCTGGCGCAGCGTGCGCGGCGCCTTGTCCTTGGTGAACACGCCTTCGCCCGCGTCCATGCGGATGAACCACTGCGCCGCGGCGCGGTAGATCACCGGGCTCTTGTGGCGCCAGCAATGCGGGTAGCTGTGGGTGATGGTCTCGGTGGCGAACAGGCGGCCGGCGTTCTTCAGCGTGTCGATGATCACCGGCACGGCCTTCCAGATGTTCTGGCCGCCGAACAGCGGGAAGTCGGCCGCGTACGTGCCGTTGCCCTGCACCGGGTTGAGGATGTCGTCGTACTTCATGCCGTGCTGCACGCACGAGTTGAAGTCGTCCAGGCCGTAGGCCGGCGAGCTGTGCACGATGCCGGTGCCGTCCTCGGCGGTGGCGTAGTCGGCCAGGTAGACCGGGCTGAGGCGGTCGTAGCCGGCGTCGACGTGCGCGAGCGGATGGCGGAAGTGGATGCCGCCGAGCTTCTCGCCCGTCACGGTGGCGAGCACATGGCCGGTCAGGCCGAAACGCGCCATGCACTTCTCGACCAGCGTCGCGGCGAGCACGAGCAGGCCGCGCTCGGTGTCGACCAGCGAATACTCCAGCGACGGGTTGAGGTTGAGCGCCTGGTTGGCCGGGATGGTCCACGCGGTGGTGGTCCAGATCACCGCGAAGGCCTCTTTCTCCAGCTTGGTCAGGCCGAAGGCGCTGGCCAGCCGATCCGGCTCGGCGCAGAGGAACCCGACATCCAGCGTCTGGCTCTTCTTGTCGGCGTATTCGATCTCGAACTCGGCCAGCGACGAGCCGCAGTCGAAGCACCAGTAGACGGGCTTGAGGCCGCGGTAGACGAAGCCGCGCTCGATCACGCGCTTGAAGGCACGGATCTCGCCGGCCTCGTTGGCCGGGTCCATCGTGGCGTAGCGGTCGGCCCAGTCGCCCAGCACGCCCAGGCGCTTGAAGTCGGCCATCTGCAGCGCGATCTGCTCGGTGGCGTAGGCGCGGCTCTTCGCCTGCATGTCATCGCGGCTGAGGTTGCGGCCGTGCTTCTTCTCGATCGCGTTCTCGATCGGCAGGCCATGGCAGTCCCAGCCCGGCACGTACTGCGCGTCGAAGCCCTTGAGCTGGCGGGCCTTGACGATCATGTCCTTGAGCACCTTGTTGACGGCGTGGCCCATGTGGATCGCGCCGTTGGCGTAGGGCGGGCCATCGTGCAGCACGAACAGCGGCGCGCCGTGGCGCACGTCGCGCAGCCTCTTGTAGAGGCCCTGCTCGTCCCACTCCTTGACCCAGGCGGGCTCGCGCTTGGCGAGGTCTCCGCGCATCGGGAAGGGCGTGTCGGGCAGGTTCAGCGTCGCGCGGTAGTCGACGGAAGCGGTGTCGGTCATGGCAGCGTTGAGCGCCGTCAGCGGCGCGCCGGAAGGTGGGTGGGCGGCGCGCAGCGGCGCCGGCGATCGCGGTCGGGGCGAACGCTAAATTCGGTCGCGCGTGGTCTGGCGGCCGACCTTCACGTAATCGGCGGCGTGCGCGGCGAGGAAGGCGCGCGCGTCGTCGGCATCCTGGCGGATGGCGGCCGTCAGCGCCTCCAGCGTGTCGTAGCGGGCTTCGTCGCGCAGTTTGTGCAGCAGTTCCACGCGGACGATTTTACCGTAGCCCCCCTCGCGGCCCAGCGAAGCCGGCCAGTCCAGGCAGTGCACCTCCAGCAGCACGCGGCCGCTGTCGTCGACCGTGGGGCGGCGGCCGAGGCTGGCCACGCCGTCCAGTGGCTGGTCGACCAGGCCATGGGTGCGCACGGCGAAGATGCCCAGCGCGGCGGGTTTCGGGTGCGAGAAGCGCAGGTTCAAGGTGCGGAAACCGAGGTCGCGCCCCAGCTTGCGGCCATGCACCACGTGGCCCGAAAGGCTGTACGGCCGACCGAGCAGGTTGGCGGCGCGTTCCATGTCGCCGGCGGCCAGCGCCTCGCGCACGGCCGAACTGGACACGCGCTCGCCGTGCACCTCGTAGCTCATCATGCGCGCCACGTCGAAGCCGCACGCCTGGCCGGCGGCATCGAGCATCGCGTAGTCGCCGGCGCGCTTGGCGCCGAAGCGGAAGTCGTCGCCGACCAGCACGTACTTCGCGCCCAGCCCGTTCACGAGCACGTCGTCGACGAAGGCCTGCGGCGACTGCGCGGCGAAGCGCGCATCGAAGCGCAGCACCACCACCTGGTCGATGCCGCAGCGCTCGAGCTCGGCGAGCTTGTCGCGCAGCGTGGCGATGCGGGCCGGCGCCAGTTCCGGCTTGCCCGTGACCGCGGCGAAATAGTCGCGCGGGTGCGGCTCGAAGGTCATCACGCATGAAGGCAGGCCGCGGTGCTGGGCCTCGTTGCGCAGCAGCGCGAGCATGGCCTGGTGGCCGCGGTGCACGCCGTCGAAGTTGCCGATGGTCAGCGCGCAGGCAGGGGCGATGCCGGGATGGTGGAAGCCGCGGAAGACTCGCATGCGCGGGATTATCCCGTGCAGCGCCTCAGTCGCCGGCCGTCCTCAGGTGGCGGTAGATCAACCCGCGCGAGACGCCCAGCGTGCGCGCCGCCTTCGACACGTTGCCGCCGCATTCGCCGAGCACCCGCACCACCGTCTGCCGCTCGGTCTCGCGCAGCGTCACCGGCTGCAGGGCCGGCTCGGCCGAGGGGGCGGGGGCGGCGGTCGGATGGGCGGGCTGCAGGCGCTGGCGTCCGTCGTGCGCGCGCCATTCGAGGCGCACCCACAGAGTGAGGCCGTTGGGCAGCCGCAGCGCCTGCGGCTCGGTGGCCGTCGACAGCGAGGCCAGCGCCGGCAACGGAAGCCCGAAGTGGTCCTCGACCGATGGCTTGTCGAGCGTGCCGGCCACGGCGCCGACGCCGAGCAGCCGGCCGGCCGCGCCGTTGACCCAGTCGATGCGGCCGTCGCCGGTGATCCCGGCCAGCGCGGCCATCGGCGTGTCCAGCAGCACCGGCGAGATCTGCATGCGCGCCACCAGGTGTTCGGTCGACTGCGCGCACAGCAGCCGGTTCTCGATCTCCGCCGCGTAGTGCGCCACCACCGAGGCGGCATCGAAGCCGAACGGCAGGCCCTCGCTGGACAGGTCGAGCACGCCGGCGAGCTGGCCCTTGACGTTGCGGATGGGCGCCGCGGCGCAGTGCATGGTCTGCACGTTGCCGAAGAAGTGCTCGGCGCCGAGCACCACGCTGGCCTGGCCGGTGCGCGCGGTGATGCCGGGCGCGGTGGTTCCCACGGCCTCCTCGGCGAGGTTGACGCCGACGCGCGTGCTCACCGGCATCAGCCGTTCGTGGCTGCGCGCCTGAACGAAGGTGCTACCGACGATCACGCCCTGTGCGTCGGTCAGCATGGCCGTGCTGCTGGTGCCGGCCAGCGTCACGCGCAGCCGTTCCATCTCGTCGGCCGCCGCCTCGAGCAGTTCGCGGTTGGCGCGCAGCACGCCATGCACGCGGCTGGGTGTGACCGGCTCGAATGCCGCCGGCTTGTCGGGATCGGGATTGCTGCGCAGGCAGCGCGACCACGACTGCAGCACCGCCTCGCTGACCATGCCCGAAGGGCGCACGCCGTCCTCGAAGAAGCGCTGGCGGGCCAGCGCCACGCGTTGTTCGGGCGACGCGTAGAACGGGTTGGCGGGCAGGCTCGGCGTGCTCATCGCCGCGCAGTGTGATGCCGCGGTGGCGGCATCGGCAAGCTGTGCCGCAACGGAACAGCTGCCGGCTAGGGTTACTCCCGAAGTGGCTCGCACCTTGACGTGGATCTATCGTCCGCAGCGTCCGACAGAACACACGAGGAGACGAAATGGACACTCGCTTTGCCCGCGGCCTGGCCGCGCTGGCGCTAGCGGCGGCCGCGGCCGGCGCGCAGTCGCAAGGCCTGGCCGACCTGCGCAACGACGCCGCCACGCCGGGCGACGTCACCACCTACGGCATGGGCTGGTCGCTGCAGCGGCACTCGTCGCTGAAGCAGATCACGCCGGCCAACGTGAAGCAGCTGGTGCCGGTGTGGAACCTGAGCCTGGACAACTCCACCAACGCCTCGAACCAGCCGCTGGTGATCGACGGCACGATGTACGTCGCCTCGCACAGCCACACGATCGCGATCGACGCGGTCACCGGCCGGCAGAAGTGGAAGACGGCCATCGAGCTGCCCAACGACATCGCCGGCTACCTGTGCTGCGGCATCCACACCCGCGGCATGGCGGCACTGAATGGCGTGCTGTACCGCACCACCATCGATGCCCACGTGCTGGCCATCTCGATGGCCGACGGCAAGACAGTCTGGAAGAGCAAGGCCGCCGAATACAAGGACGGCTACTCGATGACGCACGCCCCGCTCATTGCGGACGGCGTGCTGATCACCGGCATCTCCGGCGGCGAGTACGGTTCGCGCGGTTTCCTCAACGGCTGGGACCTGAAGACCGGCGAGAAGAAGTGGCACCGCTGGACCACCGCCGCCCCCGGCGAACCCGGTGGCGACACCTGGAAGGGCGAGGCCTACAAGACCGGTGGCGCCCCCACCTGGCTGACCGGCAGCTACGACCCGGAGCTCAACCTCGTCTACTGGGGCGTGGGCAATGGCGGCCCGTGGAACGCGGCGTCGCGCGGCGGGGATTCGCTCTACATCGGCTCGGTGCTGGCGCTCAAGCCCTCGACCGGCGAGATCGTCTGGCACTACCAGTTTTCGCCCGGCGACCCGTACGACTACGACGGCACCAACGAACTGGTGCTGGCCGAGCTTCCGATCAACGGCAAGAGCACCAAGGTGCTCATGCAGGCCAACCGCAACGGCTTCTTCTACGTGCTCGACCGCACCAGCGGCAAGCTGATCTCCGGCACGCAGTTCGCGCGCAAGGTCAACTGGGCCAGCGGCATCGACAAGGCCAGCGGCCGGCCGATCGACACGCCGATGACGGCCATGGTGCGCAAGACCGAGGAGATGAAGGATTTCGTCGAGGTCTGGCCGAGCGCCTTCGGCGGCAAGAACTGGATGCCGATGAGCTACGACCCGGCGCGCCGGCTCGTCTTCCTCAACTCGATCGACCTGGGCATGAAGGTCAAGTACGTCAAGCAGGAGCGCCCTGGCGGCCCGAACTGGTACCTCGGCCTCGAGCTCGGCGGCTTCGTGGCGCCGGAAGACGGCAACCGCGGCGCCCTGGTCGCCTGGGATCCGGTGGCCGGCAAGGCGGTCTGGACGGTGCGCAACAAGTCGCCGTTCTGGGCCGGCGTGCTGTCGACCGCCTCGGGCGTGGTCTTCACCGGTGCGCAGAACGGCCAGTTCATGGCCTACGACGCGAAGAACGGCAGGAAGCTGTGGTCGTTCCAGACCGGCTCGGGCATCTCGGGCCTGCCGATCGCCTGGGAGAAGAACGGCCGCCAGTACGTCACCGTGCTCAGCGGCTCGGCCCACGTCTACGGCGCGCTGGCCGGCGACCCCGACACGGCCAACGTGCCGGCCGGCGGCTCGGTGTGGACCTTCGCGCTGCCGGCCCGATGAGCGTGGCCCTGCGGGCGCTCGTCGCCGGGGTGCTGGCCGGCGCCCCGGCGCTCGCCGCGGCCCAGGCGGCGTCGCCGGAGACCGTCGAGGCGGGGCGCAAGATCTACGTGAGTTCCTGCACCCGCTGTCACGGCATCAACCTGGTCACCAACGGCATCGGCTTCGACCTGCGCACCTTCCCGCAGAACGACAAGGAGCGCTTCGTGCGGTCGGTGACGAACGGCAAGGGCGCGATGCCGGCCTGGGGCGCGACGCTCAAGCCGGAGCAGATCGACCTGCTGTGGGCCTACATCGGTGCCGTCAACGGCTGGAAGCCGGCGCCGCAGTGATCGCCTCGGGACCGCTCAGCCATCGCCACTGACCCGGCGCCAGGTCGTCGGGCAGCCGCAGCGCCCCGAAGGCGCTGCGGTGCAGCGCCTCGACGCGGTTGCCCGCCGCCGCCACCATGCGCTTGACCTGGTGGTACTTGCCTTCGGTGAGCGTGAGGCGCAGGCCGTGCGTGCCGACCGCCTCGCAGGCGGCGGCGCGCACCGGGGCGGGGTCGTCGTCGAGCACCACGCCGGTCACCAGCGTCGCCACCTGGCGCTCGTCCACCGCGTGCTTGCAGCGCACCTCGTAGACCTTGGGCACGTGGTGCTTGGGTGAGGTCAGGCGATGGATCAGCGCGCCGTCGTCGGTGAGCAGCAGCAGCCCCGTGGTGTCTTCGTCGAGCCGGCCTACCGGTTGGACGCCGCGCACGCGCAACGGCGAGGGCAGCAGGCTCATCACGCTGGGGTGGTGCTTCGGCTTCTGCGAGCACTCGTAGCCGGCCGGCTTGTGCAGTATCACCAGGGCTTTCTCGCGGTAGGGCCAGCGCTGGCCCTGCACGCCGAATTCCAGACCCTCGGTATCGACCTCGTGCCAGGGGTCGTCGCAGACCTGGCCGGCCAGGCTCACGAAGCCGGCCGCGATCAGGCCCTCGCACTCGCGGCGGGTGCCGAAGCCCTGGGAGAACAGCGCCTGCGCGAGGGTGATCCGCCGCCTAGTCATGCAGTTCCAGCAGCACGACGTGGTTGCCGGCGGTCGGCCAGCTGCGGCCGACGATGCGCTCGCCGTTGAACGACGCGGCCACGGCGCGCTCGCCGGCTTCGGCCAGCCGTGCCTTGGCCACCGACACGCCGGCCACGCCCGCCGGGATGCCGGCCGGCGGGCTCCGGCCGTCGAGCTCGATCTCGTCGCGCGGGATGCCGAAGTAGCCGCGCGGCCGTGTCAGCGTCACCACCGCCGGTGCGTCGCGGTCGGCCGAGGCGATACGTTCGGCACGCAGGTGGACGATGTCCGACGAGCGTGCGAACGGCGACCGGTAGACGTGCGTGGTCGCGAAGCCCGCGGCGCTGACCACGAACTCCAGCGCCGTCTTGCTGGTGGTGACCAGCGGGCCCCAGCGGCCGTCGGTGCCGACGCTCTTGCGGTGCAGCGCCGGCCCGAGCCGTGCGCCGGTGGCCGCGTCGGTGGCATACACCTCGACGGTGGCGCCGGCCAGCGGCAGGTTGTTGGCGAAGTCTCCCGTGCCCGGCTTGTTGTCAAGCCCGAGCCCGTTGACCTTGCCGTCGAGCACCACGCGGGCCTCGGACTGCACGCGCGCACTGGCCGGCGCGCTGCCGGTGAGGAAGCGCCACATCGCCGCGAAGGCGAGCGGGCCGTACGAGGTCTCGCGGTGGTCGATGCCCGGGATCACGACGTTCTCGGCGCCCTTGAGCTCGGGGCCGGCGGCGGTCACGTTCGTCGGCGTGCCCTTGGCACCGATCCACACCCCGTCGGGCTGCGCGAACTTGTCGTTCGCATCGGAGCGGATGGTCATCCACTTCGGCCCGGGCGTGAGCTCGATGCCCGGGCCGCCCTGGTTGTTCAAGCGCGTCAGGAACGGGCCGGCGCCGTTGAACTCATTGGTGGGCCGGAAGGTGGGGCTGGCCCACACGCCGTGGTTGGGCGTGCCGCCAAGGATGGCGTGCGACACCTTGGCGGCGCCGCCGCCGGCGATGTAGTTGCGCATCACCAACCCGCCGCGCGAGTTGCCGATCAGCACCACCTGCTTCGCGCCGGTGCGCTGCAGCACCGCGTCGATCTCGGCGGCGAGGAAGGCGCTCGCCTCCTCGGTGGAGGTGCGGCCGGGCTGCGGCTTGTCGTCGGCATCGCGCGCCAGCGGGTAAGGCATGTCGACGGCGTGCAGGCGATCCTTCGGCCAGCCGTTGCTCTCGAAGCGCCAGATCGTGGTCAGCCACAGCGCGGCGGTGTCGCCGTTGCCGTGCACGAAGACGATGGGCGGCCGCTGCGGCGCGCTGTCGGCAACACGCGGGGCCTTGAACGCGCAGCCGGCCAGCGCGGCCAGCGAGAGCAACAGGGCGCCGCGGCGGGTCAGGGCGGTGAGTTTCATGCGAGGTCCGAGACGGAAGGAAGAACGGGCAGGCCGGGTTGGTTCAGCCCCGTGGCGGCGTGCACGGCGCGCAGCACCGCGCGGGCGGTGACTTCGGCGGCCAGCGCACCGAGCAAGGTGACGTTCGCCTCGCGGCCGCCGGCGCCGGTGGCGAGTGCGAACAGCGTGTCGCCGTCGCCCATCGTGTGCACCGGGTTGATCGATCGCGCGAGGCCGTCGTGCGCCATCTGGGCGACCTTGTTCGCCTGCGACTTGGTCAGCCGCGCATCGGTGGCGATCACGCCGATCGTCGTCGCCTGGCCAGGCTGGAAGGGCGCCGGCAGTTCGCCGCGCAGCAGCGCATCCATGGTACCGAACAGCGACTTTCCATCGGCGCTGCGCGCGCCGGCCACCGGACGGCCGCTGGCGGGGTCGATCACGTCGCCCAATGCGTTGACGGCCACCAGCGCACCCACCGTGATGCCGGCCACCGTGACCGCAGCGCTGCCGATGCCGCCGCGCATCGCGCGCTCGATGCCGAACAGCTTGCCGACGCTGGCGCCGGCACCGGCGCCCACGTTGCCCTGGGCGGGCATCGCGCGAGCGGCGGCTGCGCAGGCCGCGTAGCCGGCAGCAGCATCGGGGCGGATGCGCGCATCGCCGAGCCACAGGTCGAACAGGATCGCCGCCGGCACGATCGGCACGCGCGCCGGGCCGACCACCACGCCGATGCCGCGTTCCTCGAGCCAGCGCATAACGCCGCCAGCAGCATCGAGCCCGAAGGCGCTGCCGCCGGCCAGCAGCACGGCATGCACCTGCTCGACGGCGTTCAGCGGCGACAGCAGTTCGGTCTCGCGCGTGCCCGGAGCGGCACCGCGCACGTCGACGCCGCAGGCCGCGCCCTCGGGCACCAGCACCACCGTGCAGCCGGTGGGCCGCCGCGCGTCGGTGAAGTGGCCGACCGCGAGGCCGGCCACGTCGACGATGGAATCGGTCATGCCGGCATCGTAGCCGGCAGGCCGCTCATGTCGACTCAGGCAAACACGCCAGCGGTGTCCTGCATGCGCGCGGACACCTCGCCGAGGTGGTGCAACGAGTCGCCGAAAGTCATCTCCAGCACCGTCAGCCGCTTGAAGTAGTGGCTGGCGATGTACTCGTCGGTGACGCCGATGCCGCCGTGCAGCTGGATGCACTGCTGGCCAACGAAGCGCATCGACTGGCCGAGCTGGTACTTCGCCTGCGCGATGGCGCGGCGGCGCATGGCCGGTGCCTCGCCGAGCTTGAGGCTGGCGTAGTAGCTCATCGAGCGGCCCAGCTCGAGCTGCATCTTCACGTCGGCGATGCGGTGGCGCAGCGCCTGGAAGGTCGAGATGGCCACGCCGAACTGCTTGCGCGTGTTCATGTACTCGGCGGTGATCGCGGTGAGCCGGTCCATCACGCCGACGGCTTCGGCGCAGATCGCGGCGATGCCGGCATCGACCGCCTGCTCGAGCACGGGCAGGGCGTCCAGCGCGATCAGCGTCGCCGGCGTGTTCGCCAGCGTGAGCTCGGCGGCGCGGGCGCCGTCTTGCGTCGGGTAGCCGCGCACGGCCATGCCCGCTGCGCCCTTGGCGACGAGAAACAGCCCGATGCCGGCCGCATCGCCCTCGGCGCCCGCGGTGCGGGCCGGCACGATGAAGGCGTCGGCCTCGTCACCCGCGGGCACCACGCTCTTGGCGCCGCTGAGCGTCCAGGCGTTGCCGGCGTTCGTCGCCCGCGTGGTCACGTGGTTCAGGCGGTAGCGCGCGGCGCGCTCCTGGTGCGCCAGCACCACCAGCGCGGAGGCGTCGGCCATCTTCGGCAGCCACTGCGCCTGCACGTCTGCGGGTGCCGCCGACAGCAGCGTCGGCGCCACGATCGCGCCGTGCGCATAAGGGGCGTTGACCAGGCCGCGGCCGAGCTCCTCGTTGACCACCATCGCCTCGATCGGGCCGAAACCCATGCCGCCATGCGCCTCGGGGATGGCCAGGCCAGTGAGGCCCAGGTCGGCGAGCTCGCCGTACACCTCGCGTGTGCGGCCGCCCGCCTTGGCGATGCCGTGGCGGCGCTCGAAGCCGAAGCCCTTGTCGACCCAGCGGCGCACTGCGTCGCGCAGCGATTCCTGATCCTCGGTGAAATCGAAGTCCATGGTGTTCAGCTCCCGAGAACCGTGGCCGAGACGATGTTGCGCTGGACCTCGTTGGATCCGCCGTAGATCGTCGTCTTGCGGTAGTTGAAGTAGGTGGCGGCCAGCGGCGCGCAGTGCGCGGCGCCGACGTGGTCGCCCTGCCAGCCGGCTTCCATCGCCTCCTTCACGAAGGGCACGCTGTAGGGGCCGGCGGCCAGCATCATCAGCTCGGTGTAGCGCTGCTGGATCTCGCTGCCGCGGATCTTCAGCAGGCCGGCCACGTCGAGAGACTGCTTGCCGCTCTTCTCGGCCGACAGCACGCGCAGCACCATCATCTCGAGCGCGACGATGTCCACTTCCAGCTTGGCGATCTCGTCGCGGAAGCGGGTGTCCCCGTAGACCCCTTCGGCCTTGGCGATGCGCTTGAGCCGCTCCAGCTCGCGCTTGGCGCGGTTGACGTCGGCGATGTTGGTGCGCTCGTGGGCGAGCAGGTGCTTGGCGTAGGTCCAGCCCTTGTTCTCTTCGCCGACGAGGTTGTCGACCGGCACCTCGACGTTGTCGAACCAGACCTCGTTCACTTCGTGACCGCCGTCGAGCATGATGATCGGCCGCACGCTCACGCCCGGGCTCTTCATGTCGATCAGCAGGAAGCTGATGCCGGTCTGCGGCTTGCCGGAGGTGTCGGTGCGCACCAGGCAGAAGATCCAGTCGCCGTACTGGCCGAGCGTGGTCCAGGTCTTCTGGCCGTTGACGATGTAGTAGTCGCCCTTGCGTTCGGCGCGGCACTTCAGCGAAGCGAGGTCGCTGCCCGAGCCCGGCTCGCTGTAGCCCTGGCTCCACCACACCTCGCCGCTCATGATGCCGGGCAGGTGGCGCTTCTGCTGCTCGGGCGAGCCGAAGGCCATGATCACCGGCGCCACCATCACCGGGCCGAAGGGCACCACGCGCGGCGCGCCGGCCAGCGCACATTCCTCCTCGAACAGATGGCGCTGAATCACGTTCCAGCCCGGGCCGCCGAACTCCTTCGGCCAGGCCCAGCCGTGCCAGCCCTTCTTGCCGAGGATCTTGGCCCAGCGCTGCAGGTCGTCCTTGCTCAGGTGCAGGGCGTTGTGCACCTTGTGGCTGATGTCCTGGGGCAGGTTCTCGGCCACCCAGGCGCGGATCTCTGCCCGGAACGCCTGTTCCTCCGGGGTGAAATTCAGGTCCATTCGCTTGTCTCCGTCAGGGCTCGCGGTTCAGCGCGCGTTTTAGCACGACCGTTCCATTTTTCCCTGTCCCTGCGGCGACAGCAGTGTCACCGCTCAATCGCCCTGGAAGCCGGAGGCGCGGATCGGCGGTCCCCAGCGCTCGAGGTCTTCCTTC
>NZ_JBFXIO010000131.1:0-11687 GCF_050175855.1 Piscinibacter sp. | reverse complement strand
GCCTCATCCGGGAGACAGGCGGCGTCGCGTTCCAGGATCCGAACTTCCGCACGGACCTGGTCAACTTCATCCACAACTGCACGATGTACGACCTGATCGACGGCACGGTCGATCCGGGCACGTTCTCCAGCTCGGACGACGTGTGGGCGCTGATGGCATCGCCCAACCCGGCCCGCTTCACGACCCTGACCAGCGCCGGCGGCTCGATCACCGTCGACACCTGCCCGAACGCCTACACGAACCTCAACGGCCGGCTTCCCGCGCAGCTGACCCGCATCCAGGGCAAGCTCGCCTTCCAGCTGAATCCGACGCTGCCGGCTGCGGCCGCCAATGCCGCCATTGCCGGGCAAATCCAGCAGGCCTACCTGAAGAACAGCATCGCGACCGCGGCCGCGACGGCGGCCGACCTGATCCGCCAGAACGCAGTGCTGGCGGTTCCCGTCGACATGACCAGGACGTGGATTGATGCCATGGAAGAGCGAAAGATGATCTTTCGCTACGAGGAGATTCAGGACGCGGATCACCGCACGGTCATCGACAGAAGCATGCTTGGCGTTTTCGCCTTCCTCGAGAGGCCCGACAAGCCTTGACGCCGAGAGTGCGACTGGACGCAAGATGGCGCCCAGGGATTCGCGTAAAGCCCTGGCTGGAAATCGAGGCGACGCACTGTCGGCGACGCCGGGGTTTGTCTTAGCAGAAGAGTGGGTTGCCATGACGCAGTCGTTGCTGCCCAAGGACGTGCCTGAAGGATGAACCCAAGGAGACTGACCAGACTCCGCACGTGGTCCTCGACATCATCCCATGTCAGTTTGAGGGCTGGACGGGGTTGGATTTTCGTGGTTTCTGAAGGATCTTGAAGCAGTCCAACCCCGGTAGTCTTCGCGTACAGCCAGTGTCTCTGAGTTGAGCGCGGGCGTAGTGCGCAGGGTGTAGCGGGCCGTCCCCCTTCACTCGGGATAAAGCCGCTCGCCCAACGTAGTGCCGGCCTTGCGCAGGGCGGCCAGGAAGGCCTCGCGGAACTCGGCGAAGCTCATGCGCTCGGCGCGCACTGCGATGCTCATGGCACCCACCAGCGAGCCGCTGCGGTCGTGCACCGGCACGGCCATGGAGCGCACGCCCAGTTCCAGTTCGCCGTCGCTGCCGGCGAAGCCCTGCTCGCGGCAGCGGGCGATCAGCTCCAGCACGGGGCGCACCTCGTACACCGTGCGCGGCGTCAGCGGCTGGCGAGGCATGGCGCGCACGCGGCGCTCGGCTTCGCCCGGGGGCAGGCTGGCCAGCAGCACGCGGCCGATGGCCGAGCAGTAGGCCGGCAGGCGCGAGCCGATGCCCAGCCCGATGCTCAGGCTGCGCCGCGCCGTAGAGCGCGCGATGATGATCGCGTCGTCGTCCAGCAGCTTGCCCAGCGAGGCTGACTCGCCCGTGCGCTCCGACAGCGCATCCAACAACGGCTGAGCCAGCGCCGGTGTGGCGCGCGAGGCGAGGTAGGCGTGCGCGATCAGCAGCGCCTTGGGCAGCATCCAGAAGCGCTTGCCGTCGCTGTCGAGGTAGCCAAGAGCCTGCAGCGTGAGCAGCGAGCGCCGCGCCGAGGCCGGCGTGCTGCCGGTCAGGCGCGCCGCCTCCGAGACTGTCAGTCGCGCGTGCTGCCGGCCGAAGCAGCTCAGCACCTGCAGACCCTTGTCGAGCGAAGTCACGAAGTTTTTGTCTGTCATCGCGTCTTGACCCTGCTTCCAGGACCCGATCGTCAAGTACGCAGCATGAAAACTTCACCTTGCCGGAGCAATCGTGCAAGGCGCCACGCTACGTGGCCCCTATCAGGGAGGCGCCGCGCAGGCGAAGTTCGCTTCGGTGTTGATGTCTCCACTACCCTTGTAGCGGGCGATTTGGGGATACGGGCAAAGTGGCCGCGTGCGTGCCGCCACCCCGAAGTACCCTGGCGTGCCCGACCAGGCGGAGATCTGATCCGGCGCCTCGCCGCGCTCGACCCAGGCGACCAAGGGCGTCAGCATGTCGAACCGGTCGGTCCCGGGACCGCCGCTGCAATGATTCATACCCGGCACCAGAAAAAGGCGCGCGAATCCAGCAGCACCTGGCATCGCTGCGCCAAGTCTCTCGTAATAGTCGGCCGTGTCCAGGGCTGAGAACGCGGCGTCGGACATGCCGTGGTACAGGATCATCTTGCCGCCGCGATCGCGGAAGGCAGCAAGGTCAGTAGAAGTTGCACCGTGCCAGTCCATGCTGGATTGGGTGAACTGTCCGCTGGTCGCCCAAATCTTCAACGGATCGATGTCGAAATCGAATTTCATCATCCGCGCGGCAACCTGCGTCATGGGCATCGGTTCGGGCGGTGTGGCGAAATCGACCAGCCAGGAGCGCGCCGAGAAGCCGCTCACGCGCTGGGCGTTGTTGGCACTGCTGTTGAAGCTACCGAGCCACCACGAGCGCCACCCCTGGTTATAGGTCGTGCCACTCAGTCCGCTCATGCCAGCGTCCCAAGCCCATCTGTTGTACAACGGCGTTCCCGCCGAATTCACGGGCCCCGCCATCGCGCGCTTGATCGCAGTGACCTGGACGGGGCTCAGGCAATCCGCAGTCTTGGCGCCAACGCACTGGAGCGCCTGGCCGTTTGCAGGATTGGCTGCCGTGGCGGGGTCAAAGGCTGCCTGGCAGGCCCGGTAATTGTCAACGATGCCATCCGCAAGGCCGTCGAGGGCGTCACATGTGCCCAGGATTGCCTGTGAAAGAAGGTGCAGGTCGGCGTCAGAGAAAGACTTATTGATAAGCGGCACGCCTTGTGCATCCAAACCGACAGCGGCGGGCGCAAGGGACTGTGTGGTCCACGCACCGCTGATCCCGGCCTTCGGCAACTGGTAGCCTGGTGCACCGGCAACGATGCCGTCGTAGTGGGAAGGGAAGCGCTGCGAGAGCATCATGCCCTCGCGGCCGCCCTCCGAACAGCCGATGAAATAGGACTTGTCGGCAGCGCGTCCGTAGAACCTGGCCACCGCGGCCTTGCCTGCCTGCGTGACCTGATCGTACGAGTTGTAGCCCATATCGAGACGGGCCTGCGGATCCAATCCGAAGGCAACGGTGCCGAGCGCGTCGGGATTGTCGTTCACTGCGTTGTCGTGACCTCCATCCGTTGCGATGGTGGCGAAATTGCGAGACAGCGCGCTTGCGATCTGTCCCCCACCAATGCTGCCGGTAGCCGCGGACAGCGAGCCGTTAGTTCCGCTGCCGCCTTCCATGAAGAAACGACCGTTCCATTCGGCGGGCATCCGGAGGCGGAATTTGATTTCGTAGGGATAGCCGTCGATCCCGGTGCGCTTCGCGATGGCGCCGGACACCTCGCAGTGTTCGGGCAGCGCAGCCGCAGATGCGGTGGCGGGCGCGGCGTCACGCCAGGCAGCGACTTCCACGACCGTCGCGGCATTTGGCCACACCATGTCGCCATTTCCGTCCTTCAGAGCCTCGCATGCGGCGCGCGAAGCCAAGGGCACCGGGGGCGGCGGAGGCTCCTGCTGCGGCGGCTGCTGCTGCGGCAGCGGCAGCGGCGTGGATCCGACGCCAGCGCACGCGGCTAGGGCCACCGACGCCAGCAGCATCGTGGTGACTGTTGTCTGCATCTTATGTCTCCTTCGACTGGTTCGCGGCATTGATTTGCAGCCGCGGGCGCGATGGTGTGACCGAAGGCTTGATGTAGCGTCAGGATATTTGCGCATCGCGAAAGAAACTTGGTCGTTCCAGGGTTTCCCCTACGACGCTTTGCATCGAAGTACCGAGATGCCCGCCGCAGCGGCTCCACTGCGCCCGGCCCGGGTGCGCACAATCCGCCGGCAAGCGGGTCGCCAGCGCATCGCGCGCACGACGCAGCGCCGGCAGCATGGTCGAACGGAATCCGCCATCGTCATACGGTCGGCCTGGACCGCGATGCTCATGGCGCCGACGGTATCGCCCGCACGGTCGAACACCGGGATGGCCATCGACCGCACGCCGAGTTCCAGTTCTTCATCGCTCTCCGACCAGCCCTGCTCGCGGCAGCGGGCCACCTCGGCCACGACGTCGTTGCTACGCCAGAGGGTGCGCGGTGTCAGTGCAGCGCGCTGCATCTGGTCGACACGTCTGCGTGCTTCCAGGGGCTCGAACGCGGCGAGCAACACCCCGCCGAGCGCCGAGCAATAGCTCGGAAGCCGCGATCCGATGGCCAGCCCCGTCGAAAGGCTGCGCCGGGCAATTGCGCGAGCGACGATCACCACATCGTCGCCCAGAAGCATGCCCAGGCTGGCCGACTCACGGGTGCGCTCAGAGAGAGCGACCAGCAGCGGCTGCGCAAGCTGCGGCATCGGGCGGGAACTGATAGGCGTGCGCGATCAGCAGCGCCTTGGGCAGCATCCAGAAGCGCTTGCCGTCGCTGTCGAGGTAGCCGAGCGCCTGCAGCGTGAGCAGCGAGCGCCGCGCCGAGGCCGGCGTGCTGCCGGTCAGGCGCGCCGCCTCCGAGACGGTGAGCCGCGCGTGCTGCCGGCCGAAGCAGCCCAGCACCTGCAGGCCCTTGTCGAGCGAGCTCACGAAGTTCTTGTCTGCCATCGCATCTTGATCCTGCGCATGCCGGGGCGTCCATTTTTGCGCATGCCGCACATCCGGCTTGTGGCGAAAGGCATGCGGCCCGGACACTGGATCACCCCCGACGAACGTCAGACACGGAGACACAACAGGATGACAACCGCCCTCGCGCGGCGCCTCGGCGCCGCCTGCCTGACCGCGGCCTGCCTGCTCGGCAGCGCTGCGGCACAGACTCCGCAAGCCCTCAAGATCATCGTGCCCTACCCGGCCGGCGGCACGGCCGACATCCTGCCGCGCGTGGTGGCCGAGAAGCTGCGCGCGCAGTTCCCCGCCGGCGTGCTGATCGACAACCGCACCGGCGCCGGCGGCAACATCGGCGCCGAGGCGGTGTTCCGCGCCGAACCCGACGGCAACACCCTGCTGGCCTCGCCGCCCGGGCCGATCGCCATCAACCACCACCTGTACCGGAAGATGGCCTTCGACCCGTCGAAGTGGGAGCCGGTCACGGTGCTGGCGACGGTGCCCAACGTGCTGGTGGTCAATCCGCGGCTGCCGGTGAAGAACGTGCAGGAGTTCATCGCCTACGCCAAGGCCAACCCGGGCAAGGTGACCTACGGCTCGCAGGGCAACGGCACCACCTCGCACCTGACGGCCAGCCTGTTCATGCAGCTCACGGGCACGGAGATGGTCCACGTCCCCTACAAGGGCACGGCGCCGGCGCTGGTGGACCTGGTGGGCGGGCAGATCGACGTGTTCTTCGACAACATCAGCTCGTCGCTGCCCTTCCACCAGGCCGGCAAGCTGCGCATCCTGGGCGTGGCCGACAAGCAGCGCTCCGCCGCGCTGCCCGAGGTGCCCACCTTCGCCGAGCAGGGGCTGCCGTCGATGAACGCCGTGACCTGGTTCGCGGTGGTGGCGCCGCCGGGCACCCCCGCGGCCAAGGTGGCCGCGCTCCAGAAGAGCTTTGCCGGCGCACTGACCCAGCCCGAGGTGCAGCAGAAGTTCGCCGAGCAGGGCGCCGAGCCGCGCGGCTGGGACCCGGCCCGCACCGGCCAGTTCATCCGCGCCGAGTCCGCCAAGTGGGACCGGGTCATCCGCAGCGCCAACGTCCGCCTCGACTGAGCAACCCCATGCAAGACACGTCCACCCTTCAACCCGTCCGCTGGTCCGGCCCCGGGCTCACGCGCATCCCCTACGGCGTCTACCGCGACGCGCAGCTCGCCGCCGAGGAGCAGGCGCGCATCTTCCAGGGCGAGACCTGGAACTACCTGTGCCTGGAGGCCGAGCTGCCCGAGGCCGGCAGCTACCGCACCACCTTCGTCGGCGAGACGCCGGTGGTGGTGGTGCGCGACGCGGACGGCGAGGTCTATGCCTTCGAGAACCGCTGCGCCCACCGCGGCGCGCTGATCGCGCTGGAGAAGTCGGGCCGCGCCGAGAACTTCCAGTGCGTCTACCACGCCTGGAGCTACAACCGGCAGGGCGACCTGACCGGCGTGGCCTTCGAGAAAGGCGTCAAGGGCCGGGGCGGCATGCCGCCCGGCTTCTGCAAGGAGGCGCACGGCCCGCGCAAGCTGCGCGTGGCGAACTTCTGCGGCCTGCTCTTCGGCAGCTTCGGCGACGAGGTGCCCGGCATCGAGGAGTACCTGGGCGAGGAGATCTGCGAACGCATCGAGCGCGTGCTGCACAAGCCGGTGGAGGTGATCGGGCGCTTCACGCAGGCGCTGCCCAACAACTGGAAGCTGTACGTGGAGAACGTGCGCGACAGCTACCACGCCAGCCTGCTGCACCTGTTCTTCACCACCTTCGAGCTCAACCGCCTGTCGCAGAAGGGCGGCGTGATCGTCGACGAGAGCGGCGGCAACCACGTGAGCTATTCCATGGTCGACGCGCAGGCCGAGAAGGACGCCTCGTACCGCGACCAGGGCCTGCGCTCGGACGATGCGAACTACCGCCTCAAGGACCCGAGCCTGCTGGCCGGCTTCCAGGAATACGGGGACGGCGTGACGCTGCAGATCCTCTCGGTCTTCCCCGGCTTCGTGCTGCAGCAGATCCAGAACTGCCTGGCCGTGCGCCAGGTACTGCCCAAGGGCGTGGAACGCACGGAGCTGAACTGGACCTACCTCGGCTACGTCGACGACACGCCGGAACAGCGGCGCGTGCGTCTCAAGCAGTCCAACCTGATCGGGCCGGCCGGCTTCATCTCGATGGAGGACGGCGCCGTCGGCGGCTTCGTGCAGCGCGGCATCGCCGGCGCGGGCGCGCTGGAGGCGGTGGTGGAGATGGGCGGCGACGGCACCGCCTCGAGCGAGGGCCGCGCCACCGAGGCCTCGGTGCGCGGCTTCTGGAAGGCCTACCGGCAGCACATGGGCGTCTGAGCACGACGGCCCCAAAGAGAGAGTGAAAGAGCCCCACACCATGATCGACCTGCTGGCGCTGTGCGCCTTCAACGCGGCCTACGCCGAGACCATCGACAGCGACGCGCTGGAGCGGTGGCCCGACTTCTTCACCGACGACTGCCACTACCGCATCACCCACGCCGAGAACGAGCGCGAGGGGCTGGCCGCCGGCATCGTCTACGCCGACTCGCGCGCCATGCTGGAGGACCGCATCGCCGCGCTGCGCGAAGCCAACATCTACGAGCGCCATCGCTACCGGCACCTGCTCGGCATCCCGCTGCTCGGCGAACAAGACGAGGAAGGCGCCGAGGTGCGCACGCCCTTCATGGTGGCGCGCATCATGGCCACCGGCCAGACCGAGCTGTTCGCCAGCGGCATCTACCGGGACCGCGTCGTGCGCCAGGACGGCGGGCTGCGGCTGCGCTCGCGGGTGGCCGTGTGCGACAGCACGGTGACGGACACGCTGCTGGCCCTGCCGCTGTGAACGCCACCCCTGCGGCCGTCGCGCCGCCCCGGCTGGCGCTGGCCGTGGGCGACCCCAACGGCATCGGGCCGGAGATCGCGCTCAAGGCCCTGGCGGCGCTGCCGGCCGCGGCGCGCGGGCGCATCACGCTGTACGGCCCCGCGGCCGTGCTGGAGCGCACGGCATCGCAGCTCGGGCTGGAGGCGCTGCTGCGCGAGCAGCCCGTGGTGGACGCCGGCGCGCTGCCGGCGCAGGCGGCGCGGCCCGGCCGCATCGACCCGGCGGCAGGCGCCTCGGCCGTGGCCTCGGCCGGCGCCGCCATCGAGGCCTGCCGCCGCGGCGAGGCCGACGCCGTGGTCGCCTGCCCGCACCACGAAACGGCGATCCACCAGGCCGGCATCGCCTTCAGCGGCTACCCCTCGCTGGTCGCGCGCGTGTGCGGCCAGCCGGAGGACAGCGTGTTCCTGATGCTGGCCGGCGGCGGCCTGCGCATCGTGCACGCCACGCTGCACGAGAGCGTGGCGCACGCGCTGGGCCGGCTGCAGCCCGCGCTGATCGCCGCGGCGGCGCGCGCCGGCGCGCGGGCCTGCGCGCGGCTGGGCGTCGCCGATCCGCGCATCGGCGTCTTCGGCATCAACCCGCACGCCTCGGAGGGCGGGCTGTTCGGCCCCGAGGACGCGCAGCACGTCGAGCCGGCCGTGCAGGCGCTGCGTGCCGAAGGCCTGCGCGTGGACGGCCCGCTGGGCGCCGACCTGCTGCTGGCGCAGCGGCGGCACGACCTGTACGTCGCGATGCTGCACGACCAGGGCCACATCCCGGTCAAGCTGCTGGCGCCGAATGCGGCCAGCGCGCTGTCCATCGGCGCGCAGGTGCTGCTGTCCAGCGTCGGCCACGGCAGCGCGATGGACATCGCCGGCCGCGGCATCGCGGACCCCGGTGCCGTGCTGCGCACCATCGCGCTGCTGTCGGGCGCCGGCGTGGAGGAAGGGACGGCATGAACCATCGCATCACCATCGAAGGCAGCGACGCCGCCTTCGACTGCGGCCCGGCGCAGAGCGTGCTCGACGCCGCGCTGCGCGCCGGCATCGAGCTGCCCTACTCCTGCCGCAAAGGCGTGTGCGGCAACTGCGCCGGCGCGGTGGCCGAGGGCGAGGTGGCCGGCCTCGGCGGCCCGATCCGCAACGAGAGCTGCGCGCCCGATCAGGTTCTCTTCTGCATGTGCGCGCCGCGCGGCGACCTGCGCATCCGCCCCGCCGCCTGGCACCGCGTCGACCCGTCCGCCCGCAAGCGCTTCACGGCGAAGGTGTTCCGCAACCAGCTCGCCGCGCCCGACGTCTCGGTGCTGCAGCTGCGCCTGCCGGCCGGGCAGCGGGCCCGCTTCCAGGCCGGCCAGTACCTGCAGCTCGCGCTGCCCGACGGCAGCACCCGCTGCTACTCGATGGCGAACCCGCCGCACGAGAACGACACGCTGACCCTGCACGTGCGCCACGTGCCCGGCGGCGCCTTCAGCGCGCGCGTGCCCGGCCTGGCGCCGGGCGACGCGATCGAGGTCGAGCTGCCGTTCGGCGCCGTCACGCTGGAGGCGGACGCGCGCCGGCCGATCGTCTTCGTGGTGGGCGGCACCGGCTTCGCGCCGGCCAGGTCGATCCTGGACGACATGGCGCGCTGGCGCGTGGAGCGCCCGATCACGCTGATCTGGGGCGCACGCCGCGCCGAGGGCATCTACCTGCGCCCGGCCATTGCCAAGTGGCAGCGCCAGTGGCCGCAGGGCTTCCGCTTCGTCGAGGCGCTCAGCGGGGAGGCGCGCGAGGGCGCCTTCGCCGGCCGGGTCGACGCGGCGCTGCGCGCGCACTGCCCCGACCTGTCGGGCCACGAGCTGTATTGCTGCGGCTCGCCGGGCATGGTGCAGTCGGTGCGCGAGGCGGCGGTGCAGGCGCTGGGCCTGCCGGCCGCGCGCTTCCACGCCGACGTGTTCGTCAACGGGCCGGCGGCGGGCGCCGTGCCGGCCTGAAGACGGCCGGCCCCATAGAGAGATGCCGCAGGAGCGTTTCATGGTGTCTTCAGTCTCATTCGGCCACGAGGACAAATGGCATACAGCGAATTCCTTCAAGAAGGCTTGAGCTCTTTTTGCAATATGTGAATCGACTCCTGGCCTACTAGTCCATTCGACTCGGGGCATCAATGATTGAGCTAAGACACCTGCGGTACTTCATTGCGGTCGCGGAGGAACTGAATTTCCGCCGTGCTGCCGAACGTGTGCACGTCGACCAGACGCCTCTGTCGCGCACCGTGCGCGATCTGGAGGAGCAACTGGGTGTCACGCTCCTCGTCCGCGCGCCACGCAGGCTGAAACTGACCCCTGCCGGATCCAAGCTGCTCGAGCATGCCCGCATGCTCTTCACGCGTCTGGAGCGCATCAAGCGGGTCGTCCGCGAAACCGATGCGCGCTACCGCGCACCGCTTCGCGTCGGCGTGGCGGACGGCATGGCTCAGCTCAGGCTCTCCGAATGCTTCGCCGGCTGGCGCGCACTGGCGCCCGACATCCCGCTGGAGATTGCGGAGATGCCTGCGGCCGAACTGTCGGGCGCGTTGCGGCGCGAGGAAGTCGACATCGGCTTTTCTTTCGGCCTTCCGGACGATGACGCCATTGCCCAGGAGATGGCCTGGGACTATCCGCTGGTGGCCCTGCTGCCGCCGGACCACGAACTGGCCACCCGCGAGGTTGTGCAGACCTCCGAACTGCTGTCGTTTCCCATGATCGCCTGCCGCCTCGACCGTCTGCCGGGCCTGCGCCGGCAGATGGACGCCGTGCGCCAGAACTACGCTGCGCGGCCCGTCATCGCCGCCGAAGCACGGACGCTGGTGGGCTACGTCATCCGCGTCGCCGCGGGGTTGGGTGTCGGCGTGGCGGATGCCGGACACATGGCGACCCTGCGCCGCACCGATGTCGTCGTGGTACCGCTGGCCGAGGACATACGCATCAAGACCTACGTGCTGCACAAGCACCGGCGCGACGGCCTGCCGCAGATGCTCCAGCGATTCCTCGCGTACGCCCGAACCTTGCATCAGCCGTAACAGCACATCGCCGTGGGGCGATGTCGGCTCGCGCCAGAAGCCTTGGACGCGTCGCGCGTCGGCTGGCATGCTAACCGCCGCCTGACTTGGCTGCGCCCTGCGAGCAGTCTCCACCACACCTCTGGAATCAACGAAGCACCCGCTAGCGTACGCCGCGCCACGCCCTGATGGGTGTGCCTCGCGGGCGCTTGATTTCAGACTTGCACCTGCGTGTCGTGGTGGCACGCGCATTGGAAATCACGTGCCTCGGGAGGTGGCCTCATGCCGACATCAGCGACCGGCATCCTGTTCGGACAGATCATCGTCGTGCTATGCGTGCCGCTGGGCGGCACGTGGGCTGCCACGCAGTGGACGGCGCGGGCCTTGGGCTACCAGGCCGGACTCGGGCCGGCCTGGTTCCATGTGCTCGGCATGCCGGCCTACGAGCCGTGGAAGCTGTTCGAGTGGTGGTATTTCTATGGCGCCTATTCGCCCCGCGTCTTCGAACGCGGAGGGATCATGGCCGCTTCGAGCGGGCTGGCCGCCACCGCCGCGGCCATCGCCATGGCGGTGTGGCGGGCCCGGCTTGCCGGGCGGGTCACCACCTACGGCTCTGCCTGCTGGGCCGAAGCCGAAGAGGTGGAAAAGGCCGGCCTGGCCGGCGATGCCGGGGTCTTCCTGGGCTGCATCGAAGGCGTGGGCCGAAAGCTGCGCCGCCGGCTGCGCACGTACCTGCGTCATGACGGCCCCGAGCACGTGCTGGCCTTCGCGCCCACGCGTTCGGGCAAGGGCGTGGGGCTGGTGGTGCCCACGCTGCTCACCTGGCCCGGCTCGGCCGTGATCCACGACATCAAGGGCGAAAACTGGAATCTCACGGCCGGCTGGCGCAGTCGGTTCAGCCACTGCCTGCTGTTCAACCCGACCGATCCGCGCTCGGCCGCTTACAACCCGCTGCTGGAAGTGCGCCGGGGCGTGCACGAGGTGCGCATAGGAATTTCAAACGGTCTGGTCTGTGAAAAGCCTGGAAAGCCCGACTCAGCCCTGGGTGGGCAGCCGATGCCTGCCTGGATGGCTTGGAACTGGCGCCTGAGCCGTTGCCTTGTCTGGATTCGGCCCGCCCTGACGGCTCGCCTCGCGCTCGTTGGGCCTTGATCTCGGGGTTGACCCTGTGTTTTCCGCCATCCAGTCCGCACGCGGGCGCAGCGCCACCGGCCACT
>NZ_JBFXIO010000130.1:0-11704 GCF_050175855.1 Piscinibacter sp. | reverse complement strand
GCAGGACACGCAGGGACCTTACGCGGAATCGTCGAGCCTGCGCGACGACGCCGTGCGCAGTGTGCTCGGACTGCCCGGCGTGGCGCGCGCCGCCAACGTGACCTACCTGACGATGCAGGTGCGGCGCACCTCGGTCAGCGGCGTGGCGCCGGCGGGCAGCGGTGATGACGATGTGCGCGCGATGGTGGTTGGCTTCGAGCCCGGCCAGCCGGGCGAGCCGGGCTACCTGGTGGCTGGCCGGCAGATCACGCGCAGCCACTACGAAGCCGTGGCCGACGTGCGCACGGGCTTCACCCTGGGCGAACGCATCCGCATCCGCCGCCACGACTACACGGTCGTCGGACTGACGCGGCGCATGGTGTCGTCGGGGGGCGACCCGATGGTCTTCATCCCGCTGAAGGACGCTCAGGAAGCGCAGTTCCTGGGGTAATCGTATCTTTCCCGCAAATTGACACGGTGGCCGCTGGCCGGGCGGTCGCCGCCCGATGTGGCGCCAGGGCAGGTAGGGATTCGGGCCGCGCCTGACCCAGGTAGATTGGCGGTTTCGACTGCCCGGAGGGTGTCGCCGTGTCCTTCGCCAAGCGCTTCATCGGCGCCGAGACCCTGCCCACCAGGCTGTCGGATTTCGACGTCCAGCAATCGTTCTGCCTGAGTGCCGATGACATCGCCGCGGTCGCCGAGCGGTTTCGCCATGATCGCCGCGTCGCGGCCGCCATTCAGATGCTCTTCCTGCGGGCCAGCGGCCGCCCGATGGACCGGTTCGCATCCGTGCCCAAGACGCTGCTGCGTGCCGTTTGCGAGGCGTTCCAGACCTCGACGGTCAGCATTGCCAGTCTGCGGACCCTGTACGCCCGCCGCCAGACGCTGTACGAACACCAGGCCTGGGCTCGCACGTACCTCGGCCTGCAGGATCTGGACGAGGCCAGTGTCCATCAACTTCAGAAGGTCCTGGCGGTTGCCGCGCTCGAGGCGGCACATCCCGACGACCTCGCCGAAACCGCCCGCATGTGGCTATACGAGCGGCGAATCGTCATCCCTGGTCCTCGCCGCCTGGTGGACTGGGCGCGCGAGGCTTTCGACGCCACCGAAGCGGCCATGGCAGCCACGATCGAGTCCGGAATCGGCAAAGCTGCTCTGCTCAAGGCCATCGACTGGTGCTACGCGCCCCAAGCCGGGCTCGTCGGAACCCGGCTTGAATGGCTCAAGACGCCACCCAAGCGCCACTCACCGAGCACGATGTCGGAGACGCTGGAGAAGATCCGTGCGCTGAAGGAATTGGGCGTGCACGCCTGGCCATTGGACGGCGTGGCCCTGAGCAAACAGCAGGCCTACGCCGCCCACGTCCAGATGCGGCGCCCATCGATGACGGCGCGCATTGAGCGGCAGCGCCAGACGGTCGAGATCACCTGCTTCCTGCGCGTGACCCTGCTGGAGCTGACCGACATGGCGCTGCTGCAGGCGTCACGTCGCAGCCAGGACCTGGTTCGGCGCGCAGCCGAGCGGGTCGAGAAGGGACGCTCGCGCAGTAGCGGCGCCATGATGCAACAGGCCCTCAAGGCAAAGTCGGTGCTCCACGACGAGTCCAAGCCCTGGCGCGATCGCGTGCTCGAAGCCCGCGCCTTGCTGGACGACATCGGCGAGGCTGGCGCCAGCACTTTCGCGTCCCAGGTCCGTAGGGCACTGGCCGAGGACAACCGGCGCGTTCATGCCCACCTGGCGGGCCTTCGCGACATCGAGTTTGCCGGCGCGACAGGCGACCACGGTTACGACCAATGGCAAGCCTGGCAGCGTCTGCAAGCCCTCGGCACCAAGGAGATCCCGCTGGACTTCGAACTGCCGCCGGTGGGCGCGGCATGGAACACGATCGTCAGCGACCTGGACCCGCAGTCCCGGTATCGGGCGTTCGAGGCCAGCACGATGATGGCGTTGCGCAAGAGCCTGCGGCGAGGCAGCGCCTGGGTGAACCATTCGATCAGTTTCCGCCCCCGCGAGTCGATGATGCTGGCTAATGCGGACTGGCGCCGATCGAAGGAGCTGCACCACCAGATCCTCGGCCTGCCCGGCGAGGCCATGACGTTTCTGGAGCCGGTCCTGGCGGGCGTCACTGTCGGACTGGCGGCGCTGGCTGAGGCCGCTGGCCGCGGCCAGATCGAGATCGGCCCCGACAAGCTGCTGCACCTGCCTCCGATTCGACCGATGGACGAGGATGTTGAACCGCGCAAGACCAGGGAGGTCGTCTTCAAGCACATCGGTTCCGTCCAATTGCCGGATCTGCTGCTGGAAGTCGACGCCGCCACGCACTTCAGCGAGGCGCTGCTGGCCCGCCGTCCGTCGTCGAGCAACGAACTGCTGGCCGTGTACGGCGCGCTTCTCGCCCATGGCACCGACCTCGACGCCAAGGGCGTGGGCTCGATGATCCCCGGCATCGACGCAGCGCACATCTCCACCGCGATGCGGGCCGTCGAACTGAGCGGCAGGCTGCGACGGGCCAACGAACGGGTGTCGGAGTACCAGAACGCGCTGCCGATCGCGGCGCTCTGGGGCGATGGCACCAAGGGCTCGGCCGACATGATGGCCCTGGATGCCAGCCGCCATCTGTGGTCCGCCCGGGTGGACCCGCGGCGGCGCACCTATGCCGCGGGCCTGTACACACACGTGCGCGACCGCTGGGGCCTGTTCTACGACCAGCCCATCGTGCTGAACGAGCGCCAGGCCGGCGTGGCGGTTGAAGGCGTCGAGCAGCACAACCGCGCCGACGACCGGATCCGGGTTTCCTTGCTGGCCGTCGATACCCACGGGGTCACGGACGTGGCCATGGCCATCGCCAAGCTCCTGGGCTTTGACCTGTGCCCACGCCTGCGCGACCTGCGCGAGCGAAAGCTGTTCGTGCCCCGGGGCTGGCCGGTGCCGGAGAGCCTTGAGGGCGTCACTGTGCGCCGGGTATCGGTCAAGGCGATCGAGCGCGGCTGGGACGACCTGGTGCGCCTGGCGGCGTCGATTCGGGCGGGCAAAGTGTCCGCGGCGCATGCCATCCACCGGTTGGGGTCGGCAGCGGTCGGCGACCCGCTGCACCGCGCTGCAGAACACCTTGGGCGCCTGCTGCGAACGCTGTTTCTGTGCGACTACCTGGCCATCCCGGACTATCGACGTGAGATCCATACCCTGCTCAACCGGGGCGAATCGGTGCATCAGTTGCAGCGCGCAATCCATGGCGGCCAGGTGGCCCCTGAGCGTGGCCGCCGGCGGCAAGAGATGGCGGCCATTTCCGGCGCGCACGCGCTGCTGACCAACATCGTGCTGGCGTGGAACACGAATCGCATGGACACCGCGGTGGCGCGGCTCAACCGGGATGGCGTCGGCATCGAGGAGGACTGGCTGCGGCGGATTGGCCCGGCGCACTTCTCGCACATCAACTTCCGGGGGACGTTCCGCTTCAACGTCGAGCGGTACGTGGACGTGCTGGTCGAGCGCGCCGCCGAGCGTGGCTCGACCAAGCTTGGCCGGTGAAACCCGCGGCGATGTACCGGACGCCGGCATGTCGGCGATGGGACGGTCACCTGACCTTCAGCGGCGGCCGATCACGGGCGGCCAACGACCCAAAGCGGTCCTCGATAAGGTCCCACTAAGCGTCCGATCAGCTGTTTGCCAGCAACGTCGTACGCCCCGCAGCGCGGCCATCAGCGCTTCTGGAAGGCTGGACCACATAGCGAGTTTGCGATTCGGCACTCAACGCGGACCCCACAAGCGCCGCGACCAGTCCTCCACCTGCGCCGAGTTCAAGCGCTGCTCGA
Source organism: Piscinibacter sp. (assembly GCF_050175855.1). Classification (GTDB taxonomy): domain Bacteria; phylum Pseudomonadota; class Gammaproteobacteria; order Burkholderiales; family Burkholderiaceae_C; genus Piscinibacter. The sequence goes on along the minus strand of NZ_JBFXIO010000130.1, from coordinate 7,913 downwards.
ACAGGCGCCGCCAGCTCGGTGGCAGTGGCAGCTGCAACACGGGTTCGACCTGCGCCACGTCAGTCACGCGGTCGCGGATCAGCGCGAGCACCCGAGCCACGCTGAACGCTGGGTGCGGCCGATGCAGAAGCACCAACGGATCGCCGGCGGCGATCTCGCCAGCCTGCTCAACGCGCAAGTACCAGCCGGCGCGCAATGTGTTCTGCACGCGCGCTGCCATGTCGGCGATGCCAAAGCGCAAGTTGAGCTTGAAGCACGGCTGCCGGCCCTGGGACACGACCGTGACCGCGCTGCCGATGCGCCAGTGGTCACCGATGCACACCGCCTCTTCGTCCAGGCCGTCGATGCTCAAGTTCTCGCCGAAGGCACCCGGCGCCTGCCACAACGCACAGCCCGGCAGTTCGGCACGCCACAGAGCGTAGTGGTCCCAGGCATAGCAGTGCAGGGCCTTGTCCTCGCCGCCGTGGACGCGGCGGTCGGCCTGCTCGTCACCGTCCATGCCCAGGGCATGCACCCGCACCGGTCCGGCGACCGGCCGCTTGTCGATGGCGCTGGTGGTGCGGCCCAGCGGCTGCGCGCTGCCGCGCAGGGCGGCGCGCACCGTGGCTTGCGGTGCACTCACAACCGCAGCCGGCTGAACCAGTCGGTCAGCACGGCATCGAGTGACTGCGCCAACCCGGCGCGATGCTGTGCGGCTGCCTGTCGTAATGCGGCGATGTCGATGCCCGCCTGGCGCAACTCGCCGGTGTGGCCGATCAACCATTGCTCCATGCGCGCAGCATCGACTTCGAGATGGAACTGCCAAGCCATTGCATGGTCGCCCACCATGAAGGCTTGATTCGAACAGGTGGGCGTGGTGGCCAGCGTCGCGCATCCCGCAGGCAGATCGAACTGGTCGCCATGCCAGTGCAGTACCGACTGCCCGCCGATGCGCACCAGCGGACTGACAGCGCCTTCGGGCGTGAGCGCAAGCGGCCCGTAGCCGATCTCCTTGCGGCGCATCGGCGCGACGGCTGCGCCCAGCGCGCGCGCCATGAGTTGCGCGCCCAGGCAGATGCCCAGCAGGGGACGGCCGCTGTCGAGGCGTTGGCGGATCACATCGACTTCCTCGGCGAGAAACGGGTACAGCGTGTCCTCGCTTGCGCCGATCGGCCCACCGAGAACGATCAAAAGATCGACCTGCCCGAGGTCGATCTTCCAGATCTCGTCCACACCAGCGTCGTAGATCACGACGCGCCAGCCGCGCCGCTTCAGCCACGGCTCGATCAAACCAAGATCCTCGAACGCGAGGTGGCGAATGGCAACTGCGGTCTTCATCCCGATCTCCTCCTTGTCTTCACCTTGGGCCGGCTCATCGCACATCGGGCTGCGTGCTGCAGCCCGCAGGTTCGCAGACCGCCGGTATGAGTTGTGCAGCGGGCTCGGCGTGCAAGACGCCGGCTGCATCGCCATCGCGCTGCTCGTCAGCGCTGGCAATCAATCGCCCCAGCAGACCGCCCAGCACCAGGTCGTCCAGCTGGCCGAAGTGATGCAGGCACACACGTCCCTGCCGGTCGAGCACCAGGCACGAGGGCGTGCCGCGCAGGCCGTAGCGCGCCATCGTCTGTGAGGGGCCGCCGCGTCCATCGGGTTCGTCCTCGCCAATAGGGAAGGACCAGCGGTACTCGTGGACGAAGACGCGCAAGGCCTCCACCGTCATCACGGCATGGTGCTCGAACACCGTGTGCAGGCCAACCACGGCCAGCTCGGAGGCCGGGAAGGCCTGCCGCACGCGCTCGGCCTGCGGCAGCCCGTAGGCCACGCAGCCCGGGCACAGCATCTGGAAGGCGTGCAGCAGCACGACCCGGCCGCGCAGCGACGACAGCGTGATCGGCGCGGGTGTGTTCAGCCAGGTGGTGACCTGCCAGTCCGGCAGCACCTGGCGTGACTCGATTCTTGCTTTGGACATCATGGCTCCTGACAGGAGGCCGACCCCGGACAGTGCGCGGAGTCGGCCTGTGGGGCGCGCGGCGCGCGCACCTCGGGTGCGCCCTCAGGCGGCGCGGCGCAGCTTCACTTGCGGAAAGTCCACCGGCACGTTCAATGCCACATTGACGTAGTTGGTGAACAGGTTCAGCGCCACGTGGGCCACGATCTCAACAATGCCCTCGTCGGTGAAGCCGGCGTCGCGCAGGCGGTGCACGTCATCGCCATTCACCTGACCGCGCTGCTCGACCAGCTTGAGCGCAAAGCGCAGCGCCGCATCGGTCTTGGGGTCGGCGGCATGGCCCGCCTGCGCCGCCGTCATCTCTTCGGCCGTGGCGCCGGCCTTGCGGCCCAGCACGGTGTGGGCGGACAGGCAGTATTCGCACTGGTTGCGGTCGGCGACGGCGACGGCGATCTGTTCACCCAGCTTGGCCGACAGCGTGCCGCCACCCAGTGCACCGAAGGAGCCCCACATGCTGCGCAGCGCCGCCGGCGAGTTGGCCACGGCGCGGAACATGTTGGGCACGGTGCCGAAGGCTTGCTGAATCTGCGCCAGCACAGCGGCGCGGTCGGCGGTGGTTTGGGTCGAGTCGATCATGGAAACGTGGCTCATGGAGAAATCCTTGGGGGTTGAATGGTGAGTAGAAAAAGAGACCGAGACGGCATTCACAGCACGTGCTCAATGGACGAGTGGTCTTCCAGGCGCATCACCTTGCCGCCGATGACCAACGACGGCAGGCGCGTGACGCCTGCGGCCTGGGCCTCGCGGGCACGGTGCGCGTCGATGCCCAAGTTGACGATCTCCACCGCCAGGCCGGGCGTCGAGGCGAAGCGCTCGGCAATCGACAGGCAGATCGAGCAGCCGTCGTGGTAGAGAACGGTTGTGGACAGGGCAGCCACTTCAGAACTCCCCGTCCTTGATGTAAGGCTGGCTCCACAGGATGCTTTGCATCAACACTGACTTCACCCAGGCGGCGTGCATCTTCTCCACGTCGGCGGCCGATGCGCCCTTCTTTGCCAGGAAGGGTTTGAGCGTGGTGGTGACAGGAATGGTCAACGCCGGGATGTAGCGGAAGTTGATCTGCGCCACGCTCGGCGCATCGTCGGTCTTGTTCTTTTTGACGCGGTTGTGGCGCAGGCCGATTTCGTACTGCCAGTCCAGCCAGCGCTGGTCGTAGTTGGCGTCGGCGGTGTCCAGAATCCACAGCGCGAAGCGCTTTCGCACGGCCTCGAGATACGCCCCATCGGGCTTGCCGGTCTTGGCGTTGCTGAAGAAGTAGACGAGTTCGGGCGTCGAGGCGACGAAGCCGTACCAGACGTCGAGGACGGCATCGGTTTGGTCGGCCAGGATCGCTTTGCTCTGGCGCAGGGCCTTGACATCCTCCTCGGTGAACAGCAGCGAGGCCTGCAGCGCCTTGAGGTCGGCCATCGTGTAGGGCGCCTTGGCCAGCGTGCGCTGGCCGTAGGCGTAGCCCGGCACGGTAGGGCTGGGCTGTTGCTGGGCATGGCTGGCGGGAAGCGTCGTGGCCAGGGCCAGGGCGAGCAGGGCGGGGTTGAAGGGTTTCATCAGGTTCTCCGGGTTGACAAGCGGCTGGCGCCGCTCGGTGATTTGCATCTTCGACGAAGATCCCGGATGATGGGTGTCATGAAGTCCAACAAACATGCCTCATCGTCCAAACTTGGCGACTCCAGGTCGTCCGATTCCGTGGACCGCTTGTCGACGCTGCTGGATCGATTCCACGTCCGAGCCTCGCTGTTCCACACCGGGCCGATGTGCGGCCGCACGACCTTCGACGTCCAGCCGGATCGAGCGTTTCTGCATGTGCTGCGACGTGGCCGCCTGCAGATCGAGCACCCGGCGCATGTCGGCGTACCCAAGCGGGTGGTCGTGGAAGAGCCGACGCTACTGCTCTACCCGCGCGCCGTGCCCCACGCTTTTATCAACCCGCCGCGCGAGGGTTCGGACTTCACCTGCGCCACGCTGCACTTTGACGGCGGCGACCGCAATCCCATCGTGGCGGCGCTGCCGCCACTGGTGCAGGTGCCGCTGGACGCGGTGCCGGGGCTGCGGCCATCACTGGACATGCTGTTTGCAGAAACTGACCGCGTGCGCTGCGGCTCGCGCCTGCTGGCCGACCGCCTGTTCGAGGTTGTGCTGATCCAACTGCTGCGCTGGGTCATCGACCATCCGCAGGCGGTGGGCGTCAGCAGCGGCCTGGTGATGGGCTTGAGCGACCCGCGGCTCGCACGCGCGCTGGTGGCGCTGCACGCCACGCCGCAGGACGACTGGACACTTGTGCGCATGGCCGCCGTGGCCGGCATGTCGCGCAGCGCGTTCGCTGAGATCTTCAAGACCGTGACAGGCACCACGCCTTCGGCCTATCTGACCGACTGGCGCCTCACCCTGGCCTCGACCCTGCTGCGTGCCGGCCGGCCGCAGAAACTGGTGGCGGCAGAGCTGGGGTTTTCGACGGCCTCGTCACTCAGTCGGGCATTCAAGCAGCGCTTTGCGACATCACCGCGCGAGTGGCTCGCGGCCCAATCGTAGAGGCGGGCGGCCTACTTCTGGTCGACCCCGCAAGCAGCAAGTGTGCGGATTCGATCCGTCCGCGACTTCTTCGCGATAGGCGGCTTCTGGCCGAGTGGAGCCGACCGGTTTTCGCCGGCGAACGGCCGGTCTACACCAGGTCGCCGACCTTCGCATTCCGACCGCGACGCCGTCAGACCGCGGTGACGTTGAACCGATTGCAGAGGTCATCGACCTGCCGCGCCTTGAGCTTCTCGGGTCGCAGCTTGTGCAGCCCACTGCGCTCGAAGATGGCGTATGCGAACCCCTTGTTCATCTGCCGCGACACGTACCGGATTCCATCCCAGCGCGGACTCGCACCGTGGATCGCTCGCGCCCAAGCCTGGCTCGCCGTGTAGTCGGCGGATGCACTGATGTCGTTGTTCAGTCCCAGGGCCTTGAGCGCCGCCCCGGTCAGGTCAGCCAATACCAGCGACTTGCGCCGTTCACAGGCAAACCGCACGGCCGAGCGCTCGGTGAGTTCTGCGGCCGGCACCTCGTAGCTGCCTCTGACGAACCGCCCGCATTCATGGATGACGCTCTCCGCGAAAGCTACCTCGATGGTGCTGGCGGTGTAGCAGGTGCCGAACGCGCCGGCACTGCCAGGATCGGGATCGTCAAAACGGTAGACCCCGGTCGACCAGTACGGCTCGGTAGCGGGATACCGGCTCAGCCGCACGAGCGAAGCGACGTCGACCCTGGTCGGTCGAAGCAGATCCTCGAACGAACCGCGATCAGGCAGCCGCAGCGACACGCGAGGCACCTCGCTCGCGCGCCCATGCCGCGGCCAAGCGCTCCACCTTGACCAAGGCAGTCCCCGCCTCCAACGCGGCGGCCACGCTCTTTCCGGCGAGGGAGCCGTGCTCGCGCAGCCAGAACATCAGCTTCTCGCTGGCGCCGAGGTCGCGGAGTGCCCGGCAGATGACTGCCACAGCCTCGCGGTCCATTCCGAGGAATGCCTGCGGGTAGTAAAGCCGATTGCCGACCTTCACCGCGAAGATCTCACCCCGGTCTGCGGCCGGCGCCAAAGCCTGACGTGTGAGCCCCCAGGCTTGCGCGAGTTGCTCACCGGGCACGACGAGGCCATCCTTGACCCACTGAACACGCGCAGCCTCGCCGCGCGCGGTGGCGCCCGCCAGGCCGCCGCTGGCCTGAGCATGCAGGGTATCCGCGGCGGGAGCGTCGGCATGCGCGCCCCGGGCTCGAACACCCCGTGTCCTCGGCAGTTGGAGCCCCTGCTTGCTGACCGCAGAGCGAAGAGTGCCGAGGTCTTCGCTGAGGCGCCCAACGGTGGCCTCAAGCCGCGCGATGCGTCGCAGCAGGACGGGTGTGCTGAGATCGGTGCTCATGGGCGGATTCTACGCAAATCCAGCCAACAGAGCAAATGCGGCAAACGAAGATTGCCCGCAACGTCGACAGGTGACGGCCGCAGTGATTCCCCCGCTCGTGCTGGCCAGGGTCGGGCCAGGCCCGAACCCGGCGGTGCAAGCGTGGGGTGAGGGGGGCTTTGTCAAAGCTATACCGATAACTAACCTTAGCGGCATAGCCATGCCAGTGGCGTAAACTTCCTGCGGTGAGAACGGGCCTGTCCGTATCCGCAACGCCGGTGTCGCTGCCTGACGCGGCGTCGCTTGCTGCACTGCGCGCCTGGCACGAGGGTCTGTCGTCGAGGGATGCGGTGTCGCGGTACCTCGGAGGAGCTCGGGCGGCCGGCCAATCGTCGCGCGGCGTCATCGGGGCCATCCGTCGTGAAATCGCGGCCTTCGCCAGGTCGCGCCACCGGGACGACCTGGCCAAGCTCCTCACCGGACCTGCCCGCAAAGGCGCCGCGGCCGCCCGCGCCATGGCTGCCGCCATCGATCAGCTCCGAAGCGCAGCCGTCCCGGTTCCCCTGATCGGCGACGGCGTCGACCTCTGGCTCGAGCCTCGCGTCACCGCAGTGCTGCGCCAGGCCGGCATCAAGACCTTGGCAGACCTCACGCTTCGAGTACCGCGCCGCAGGCGTTGGTGGGTCGACATCGACGGCCTCGGTGCCGCCGGTGCGCGTCAGATCGAGGCCTTCTTCGCCGAGCATGCAGACCTGACCGACCGTGCTCGCACTTTGCTGGTCACCACGGCGACATCTGCGCTGGTTCCCTGGGAGAAGCTCGTCATTCCACGCGAGGTCGACGGCAGCATGGGCCTGCATCGTGCGCCGCGAGCGTCATGCGTCCTGCGGGCTAACAACGACTACGAGGCGGTCCAGGCTTGGCTGTCGCTGCACGAAGCACCTGCAACGCAGCGGGCCTACCGCAAGGAAGCCGAGCGGCTGATCCTGTGGGCCATCGTCGAGCGCGGCGTGGCGCTGTCCTCTCTGGCCACCGAGGACGCCGTGGCGTATCGGGCCTTCTTGCGGCAACCCTCACCGAGAGGGCGTTGGGTGGGGCCGGCGGCGCCGCGCACCTCCGCCGAGTGGCGGCCGTTCGCAGGGGGCCTCTCCACGCGCTCGAGGGCCTATTCACTGTCCGTGTTGAGCTCGATGTTCCGGTGGCTGATCGAGCAGCGGTACGTGCTGGCCAACCCCTTCGCCGGCATCAAGGTCCGCGGTGCCAGGCAGGCGACACTGGACACGACGAGATCTTTCTCCGAGGGGGAGTGGCGGCTCGTGAGGACTGTCGCCGAAGGCCTGGAGTGGTCATACGGTTGGCAGCCGGGTGCCGCCCAAAGGCTTCGCTTCCTGATCGACTTCAGCTACAGCACAGGGCTGCGTGCTGGCGAACTGGTACACGCCACGCTGGGATCCATCGAGGTCGACGCGCACGGCGATACCTGGCTGCACGTGGTCGGCAAAGGCAGCAAGGCCGGCAAGGTGGTGCTGCCAGGGCTGGCGCGTGGAGTTCTGGACCGGCACCTTGCTCAGCGGGGCCTCCCCGTGACGCCAGCGAAGTGGAACCCCACCACGCCGTTGCTCGGCAGTCTTGATGAAGAGATCGGCATCACGTCCAAGCGGCTGTGGGCGATCGTGAAGAGGTTCTTCGCCACGACGGCCGATGTCCTGGGCGACACGAACCCGGCTCTGGCCGAGAAGCTGCGGCGGGCCACGCCGCACTGGATGCGCCACACGCACGCAACCCATGCGCTACAGCGAGGCGCCGAGCTGACGACAGTGCGAGACAACTTGCGGCACGCTTCCTTGTCGACCACGTCCATGTACCTGCACTCGGACGATGTTCGCCGGGCGAAGCAGATCGGTGGGGCGTTCGAGGCGCCGGTGGTGTGATCGGCTGCGGCAGGTCGAAGCGTGTCAATCTGCACCGAAAGCACAAGGGGTCCGCGACGGCCGGTTTTGCAAGTGGTTGTCGCGCCTATAGTTTTTGTGGGCCAGCGTGTCAATCTGCAGGAA